>NZ_MUFD01000002.1:0-227139 GCF_001995405.1 Salinivibrio sp. AR640
AAAAGCACTTACCAGCAATCCTTAATGCAATGCGGCTGAAGGCATCGAATGGCCTGGCGGAAGCTATAAATGCCAAAATCCAATACATGAAGCTTAGAGCCAAAGGCTTTAGAAACAAACAACGGTTCAAGACAGCGATACTGTTCTATTTTGGGGGGCTTGATATGACTTTCCACCATGAACGGTGAAGAGCCTTATCTATACAGTAATTAGCCACGTTTGTTACACTGTCCTTATCATTCACACGATCCATATCGATAACGCCTGTGACTTCATCGACTGCGCCCTATATGCAGCAAGGGTTTGTGATCACGCGCCAGCAGCGTGATTGGGGCCATACCTCAACCATTGTTTTATGGCTTTCCACGCCAGAAGGCCCGATCAAACTCTGTATTGACGATCAGCACAGTGTGTTTTTTGTGCCGTTGGAAGAAAAAGCGCGGGTGGAGGCGTTATTACCTGCTATCGATTCCAATGCCTATTGCAAACCGGTACCGCTAACAACCTTCCAACATACGCCTGTTGCAGCCTGTTATTTCACCAGTGTTAAACGTGCCCGAGAAGGCCAGAAGGT
Organism: Salinivibrio sp. AR640; assembly: GCF_001995405.1. NCBI lineage: Bacteria > Pseudomonadati > Pseudomonadota > Gammaproteobacteria > Vibrionales > Vibrionaceae > Salinivibrio > Salinivibrio sp. AR640. The sequence continues at coordinate 575 of NZ_MUFD01000002.1, forward strand.
GATAACGCGGGCTGCTATTGCGCTTTATGAAGGGGATTTACGCTTGGCCGATCGTTATCTGATGGAGCGCTATATTTGTGGCAGCTTGTTGTTTACCGGTCAGGCCCGTCAACGTCAGGGCTATCTAGAAGTGACGCAAGGCAAAGCGAAGCAAGCGGACTATACGCCCACGCTTCATCATGTCTCGTTGGATATCGAGTGTTCACAAAAAGGTCAGCTTTATTCGGTGGGGTTAGACAGTGAAAAAGACAGTCGCGTGATCATGGTCGGTGCGCCTCAGAACGATGCCCCGGCGTGGATAGAGTGGGTGGATAACGAAGAGGCTTTATTGGTCGCCCTGGAGCGTTGGTTCGCACAATACGATCCAGACGTAGTGGTGGGCTGGAATGTGATTGATTTTGACTTTCGCCTATTGGTTAAACGCGCGCAACGCTACCAGCGTGATTTACGCCTTGGTCGCGGCGGGGAACGCGCTTTTTGGCGTGATGGTGGTAGCAATAAGCCGGGCTTTATCAGTTTAGCCGGGCGGGTGGTGATTGATGGGATTGATGCGCTAAAAACCGCGACGTATGGGTTCCGATCTTGGGCGCTAGAGGCGGTTGCACAAACGTTATTGGGCGAGGGGAAAGCGATTGATGATCCGCATGATCGTATGGCCTCGATTAATCGCATGTTTCATCAGGATAAAATCGCGCTTGCGACTTATAATTTACAAGATTGCCGTTTGGTTAACCGAATCTTTGATCACACTCACTTACTCGACTTTTTAATCGAGCGTTCACGCTTAACCGGGGTAGAGCTCGATCGCGTGGGCGGCTCGGTAGCAGCATTCACTAACTTGTTTTTACCGCGTTTGCATCGTTCCGGTTATGTCGCGCCTAATCTAGCCAGCGAAGGGTGGATCGCGAGCCCTGGTGGTTATGTGATGGACTCCAAACCCGGCTTATATCACTCAGTGCTGGTGTTGGATTTTAAATCGCTGTATCCCTCGATTATTCGTACCTTTCTTATTGATCCGCTTGGACTCATAGAGGGGTTAAAAGCACAAGAGGCCGGTCAGGAAGCCGACACGGTCCCTGGGTTTCGAGGCGGTGTTTTTCATCGAGAAAAGCACTACTTACCGGCATTGATTGATGAGTTGTGGCAAGCGCGTGATCGGGCGAAAAAAGCCGGTGAAAAAGCGTTTTCGCAGGCAATTAAAATTATCATGAATTCCTTCTATGGCGTGTTGGGCTCATCGGGGTGCCGTTTTTTTGATCATCGCTTGGCATCATCGATTACCATGCGCGGCCATGAGATTATGAAGACCACTCGTGAGTTGATTGAGGCACACGGCTTTGAGGTGATCTACGGTGACACAGACTCTACCTTTGTGTCATTGGGGGGAGAAAAAGCAAGCGAGGACGCCGATGCCATCGGGCGAAAGCTTGTTAGCCATGTGAATCAGTGGTGGTCTCAACACTTGCAGGAAACCTATGGTCTCGAATCCTTGCTGGAAATTGAATACGAAACCCATTATCAACGCTTTTTAATGCCCACCATTCGTGGGCAAGAAACCGGGAGTAAAAAGCGTTATGCAGGACGGATCGTCAATCCTGATACCGGCGAGTCTCATTTGGTCTTTAAAGGGTTAGAAACGGTAAGGACGGATTGGACACCATTGGCGCAACAGTTCCAGCAACAGCTTTATCAACGTGTGTTTGATGGTGATGATGTCGATGCTTTTATTCGCGATGTGGTCGCCTGTACGCAACAAGAGGAGCGTGATGCCGAGCTGGTGTATCGTAAACGGTTACGACGCCCGATTGCGGAGTATCAGAAAAATGTGCCACCGCACGTGCGTGCCGCGCGGCTGGCTGACAGTGAAAATCAAAAACGTGGCCGCCCTGAACAGTACCAACGGGGGGGATGGATTGAGTATGTGATCACGGTTAATGGGCCTGAGCCGTGTATGTATCGGCGTAGCCCGATGGATTATCAACATTATATTGATAAACAGCTTAAACCGATTGCTGATGGCATCCTGCCGTTTATTGGTAAAGAGTTCGACACCTTGGCGCTACCGCAATTGGGGTTGTTCTAAGCACGTTTGATCGTTTGTCTTGTTCGGGCAGTTTTTAACGCGCGACTTGCAATTGTGTCTGCCACCCGCTTGAATGAAAGAATCAGCAGGGAGGATGACGTGGAACAGCTCGATTTCTTCGAGGTGCCGAGTCCGTGCAAAGGCATCTGTCAGGTCAATAACAAAGGTTACTGCAAAGGGTGCTTTCGCAGTCGCGATGAGCGCTTTTATTGGTATGACTTTACCAACGAGCAAAAGCGCAATGTGGTTCGCTTATGCCACCAGCGTTATTTGCGCATTATGCGTGCCAAACCCCAACAGACACAGGAAACCGCCTTAGAGCCGGAAACTCTTCCACATCAGCCTTCGCTGTTTGATGACAGCTAACATCCCAGCGAATACTTCGGCCAGAGTGCTTGATACGCAAAGCGTGCTACTTATAATGTTTAAACACAAAAAAGGCGCCCCTGAGGACGCCTGATCTCATTCCATCTTTATCGACACAGCGATTAGATGCGGATGAAGTCCATGTGTTCAACTTTTGGCTTGAACGGGTGACGTTGGATGTCTTGTGGCTTCACTTTTACTTCTTGGCCATCAATAACCAGGATGATGCCTTCGTAGAATTCAGGCTTGTCCATTTGGTTAACCACAACAGGGTGGTTCAGTGCGATAGATACAGGCTCTTGGTTGCCACCGTAAACAATCGCAGGGAATTTTTTCTGATGACGTAGGCGGCGGCTCGCACCTTTACCCTTTTCTGTACGTACTTCAGCTTCGAATTTAAACATAATTAATAACTCTCTTTAGAGTGAAAAAATAGCACTGAGCGTAGCGACCTAACTCAGTACCCAAAAACGAGCGCGGATAGTAGCACTGGTTGCGCGCGAAAACAAGCGTCATCGGTGCGCAGAAGGCCTGCTTGCGCGTGTTAGTCGGCTTCTGCAAAGGCTTGCCCACGACTTTGTGCCAACATCGCCTGCAATCTGTCTTGGCTAATAAAACTATCGACATCAAAGATCTTCTGGCGCAGATGCCAAAAACGGCCTTGTTTGCGTGCAATGACAAAATCAGGCGGACGAAATCGATGTTGTGACGCTGTCACTTTAGTGGGCGCGGTTTCGGTGAAGGGACGATGGCGATCGACTAAATGTGGGCGAACAAACCGCGCTAAAAAGTCGTGTTTCTGTTTCTTGGTCGCAAGTGGCCAGACTTCGTGTAAATCGTTGCCATCGTTGGTGTGATAGGTCACTTTTAACTGCGGTTTTTGGTAGCGATTTTTGCCCGCTGTGAGGGTCATATCGGCACACGCCACCACAAGCGCGTCTTTGAGTTTGAGTGCCTCACGCAGTTTTTTATCTGGATCGATTAACGGCGCGTCGCATTGGTGGCAGCGGCGGGCGGCAATATCGTTATCGGTGCCGCATTCATCGCAAAATTTAGCGCGAAACCGATAGCCGCAGATTTCACGCTCCCCGGTCTCGTCTTCAAAATATCCTTGGCATTGGCGACCGTAATGCTCAAGCAAAAAGCCGTTGTCATCCAGTTTGCCCCAAAAGCTATTGTTAAACCCGCACGCAGGGCAAGGAATGGTGACTAACTCGCTGTCGCTATCGGGTTTAGGCATACCAATTTCGGGCTGATACAGGTCGTAAACATTGCCGGCATAATCAAGGATAAGACAGTCTTTTTTTCCGGGCGCTAATCGCAATCCACGACCGGCTATTTGCTGATAAAGGCTCACTGATTCCGTGGGACGTAATATTGCAATTAAGTCCACATGAGGGGCATCAAACCCCGTGGTGAGAACGGAGACATTGACCAAGTATTTCAGTGCTTTTTGTTTAAACGCCTCAATAAGACGATCTCGTTCAAGGCCAGGGGTGTCGCCGATGATCAGCGCGGCGCTGTCTTTAGGAAGATAAGTGATGATTTCTTTGGCATGGTTGACAGTCGCAGCGAAAATCATCACCCCTTGGCGCGGGCGCGCATACTCAAGGATTTGTTCGACAATTTGCGGGGTGGCACGCGGGGCATTGGCGACGACCTTATCGAGATCCGCGTCACGGTAGTAGCCGCTGGCAGTGCGTGAGACTTGTGAAAAATCATAGCTAAGAAGCGGTGCATCCAAAACATGGGCCGGGGTTAAAAACCCTTCATCCAAAAGATGGCTAATGGGCAGTTCGAAAACGCAATCGCGAAAAAAACGGGTGTCAGTGGTGCGGACTTTACCACTGGTGTGGTACTGATAAATCCAACCTTGCCCCAACCGATATGGCGTAGCGGTTAACCCGAGTACTTTTAGACCGGGATTGACATGTTGTAGGTGCTGAATAACACGACGATAACTGCTGTCTTCGTTGTCAGGAACGCGGTGGCACTCGTCGATCACTAGCAGCGAGAATTGGTCGGCAAAGGCGTCGAGGTTGCGTACGACCGATTGTACCGAGGCGAACACGACCTTTTCATTTGATTCCTTACGTCCTAAACCAGCGGAGAAAATACCGCCGGTGAGCCCATAGCCTTCATACTTGGCGTAGTTCTGCTCGACAAGCTCTTTAACATGCGCCAAGACCAGAACTCGGCCTTTGGCAATACGCGCTAATTCAGCGATCACCAAACTTTTCCCGGCGCCCGTGGGCAGAACGGCAACGGCAGGCGATGTATGACGGCGAAAATAGTGCAGGACGGCTTTAACAGCGTCAGACTGGTACGGACGTAAGGTATACATAATCAAAAAACGGCCTAAGTGAGGCCGTTTAGTTTACTGACTTGTTCGCTCAGGTACAGACTATTTATACCCAACCGATAAATTTATCCCTAACCGATAAATCACGGTCCATTATAGCCGTTTCGTGAAAATACAATGCTGACGGCGTGGTTGGTAATCAAACTGCTCGTAAAACAGGCGAGCGCCTTTGTTACCAATGTTCATTTCTAAAATCACGGCCACACACTGCCTTGTTTTGGCTTGCTTTTCTACCTCAGGGATCACTTGCGAACCCACGCCTTGACGGCGCCAGGTTTGCTGAATGAAAAACTGATCGATCACACCGACGCTGCCGCCATTTTCGACACTAAAACTATAGGCTAAGACGATAAACCCGATCGTATCCGTTCTTCCTTCGTGCTCAACATCAATCAGAAATACATCGCCACGCTCGGGTTGTGACAATAGTGTGTTAAAGGTAGAAACCACCGGCTCGCGATCAAACGGCAAGGCCTCATGCTCATGTTGTTCGCGCGAGAGTGTGAGTAAGGTTTCCAGGGTATCGACGTCAGGGCGGCGAAGAGAGACAATCATGGTGTTTCCTTTTTATCACTGATTGGTCAAGACGACCGTATCATACTCGCCAAGTCGGTAGGCTCAATCTCGGTGCGTTTTTCGATTAGCACGATGTGACAGACTCGGCGTCTCAACAAAAAGCGTTTGGTAGTGCTTGCATTATGACTAACGCATGTCACCGACAATGAGAGTGAGTGTATCTTATTGCTTTCAGTTTTGCCGCCAAATCTAGTAAAACTTGATCTGTGTCTTCGTGGCGATGTGACGTATAATCGCCGCAAACATAGGTGTAATGAATGGTAATATGCGGATAGATAAATTTTTATGTGAAACCCTAGGGGTAACACGAAAGCAAGCTGGCCGAGTGCTGAAAAGTGAAAGCGTCACCATCGATGGTGAGATCGTAAAATCTGGCGCCATCAAAGTCGGTAAAACCGCGGATGTGCAATTTGAGGGACGATCGTTAACCTTGTCTGGCCCACGCTACTTTATGATGCATAAACCTGCGGGCGTGGTGTGTTCACACGAAGATGCCTTTAATCCCACGATATTTGTTTTGCTCGATGAAGTGAACGCAGAAAAGCTGCATATAGCGGGTCGCCTGGATGCAGACACAACAGGCTTATTGTTACTGACCGACGACGGCCAATGGTCTCACCGTATCACGTCACCCAAGCATCAGTGTACAAAAACGTACCGGGTGTGGTTAGCCGATCCGATCAGTGAAGATACGGCGAGTCAGTTTGAGCAGGGTGTGATGTTACGCAGTGAGCAGCAAGCGACATTGCCCGCTAAGCTCGAGCAGGTGGGTGAGTATGAAGCCTTATTGACGATTCAAGAGGGTAAATACCATCAAGTGAAACGTATGTTTGCCGCAGTCGGTAACAAAGTAGATGCTTTGCATCGCGAATCTGTGGGTGCGCTTGAGCTCGATGACACGCTCGAGCCTGGCGAATATCGCCCTCTCACCGATGAAGAAATTGCCTTGTTGGCATAATTAAGTGTGACACCTTAGATCCCACCTAGGGCAACGATCGACCCGAAAGCACAGTTCTCGCTGTGCTTTTTCAATGTGAGCGAAGTAATTTTTTAAGCGGGTTTTGAACATTGTTTTTAAAGACTGGTGTTAAAGATTGGTGATGAAAAGAAAGACATTCTTTCCCACTACGCAATAATAAATTGTTACACTTTGACCAATCTCACGTTATTTCCCTTTTTCCTGTCTTTTACGTTAAGGAGTGTTATGTCGCAATCATCGGCTGTTACGTCGTCCCCAGCGCAGTTAAGTTGGCTGTTAATCCTGGTGCTTGGGGCCATTGCTGCATTGACCCCATTGGCGATCGATATGTATTTGCCCGCCATGCCGGCCATTGCCGCGGATTTAAACGCGCCCAGTAGCGCGGTAAAGTCGACGCTGGTGGCCTATACCGCTGGCTTTGCGATTGGACAGCTTTTCCACGGCCCAATTTCGGACAGTTATGGTCGTAAACCTGTGATGCTTGGTGGCGTTGCGCTCTTTTTTATCTGTGCTGTGGTCAGTGCGATGGCCCAAGATATTGATGTATTAATGATTGCGCGTACCACACAAGGCTTTGCCGGTGCAGCGGCGGCGGTGATCATTCAAGCCTTGGTGCGCGATATGTTCGAGCGCGAAGAGTTTGCGCGTACCATGTCGTTTATTACGTTGGTGATGACGATTGCACCTTTGGCAGCGCCAATGATTGGCGGTTATCTGCTGACTTGGTTTGACTGGCGTGCGATTTTTTGGGTCCTGGCAGGATGGGCCTGCTTTGTGACCTTGTGCATTATTTTTCGGATCCCCGAAACGTTACCGCGAGAAAACCGTCCGCCCATGCGGATTGGTGCCTCGTTGCGTAACTATGCCCGTATGCTAAAAACCCCCTTTGCGGTAGGAATGATCTTTTGTTCTGGGTTCTCGTTTGCTGGGATGTTCTCGTTTTTAACCGCGGGCTCGTTCGTCTATATCGACTACTATGGCGTCAGCGCCCAGATGTTTGGCTATCTTTTTGCGCTTAATATCGTTTGCTTGATTGTGATGACGTTTATCAATGGGCGCTTGGTCCGCAAAATGGGATCACATTGGATGCTGCGGCTCGGGTTGGGTATCCAGCTGGTGGCGGGCATTGCCATTGCTGTTTTTCAATGGTTAGACATGGGGCTTTGGGGCACGGTGATCCCGGTGATGACGTATGTCGGTGTGATTTCAACCATCGGCAGTAATAGTATGGCGTGCTTGCTGGCGTGCTATCCACAAATGGCAGGTACTGCATCATCATTGGCGGGTACCATGCGTTTTGGTATTGGATCCCTAGTCGGTGCAGGCGTTGCCGTGGTCTCTGATGGAACACCTTGGGGGATGATTGGCGCCATCGCGATTTGTGCGATACTCTCTGCCGTTTTCTACTGGACGCTAGCACGTAAAGAACCATGAGTTATGTCATCACCATTCAAACCGTTATGGCTGCGGCCTTCGATGAGTTAGCTGCCGCCATCGATGCTAAAAAAGTGGCTGATGCGCCAGCCGCTCGCGAGGTGTTTTTAGGTCGTTGGGTGGCGCAAGCGGTTAAGAAACAGCGTTTTCACCACAGCGTAAAAGCGGATTTGCAACGTTGGACGCAGCGTGCCCGTAGTGCCGGCACTCAAGCCGGATTAGAGGCCGAATTTCGACACATTCAGCAACTCTATACGCAGTGGTTTCCGGTCGATGAGCCGGCAAGCCCGGTCCAGCACGCCCAATTACAACAGATGATTGATAGTGCCCGCGAGGCGGGTTGGATGCTGCACACCCAGACGCCGATTGATCGAAAGGTCAAGATTGTCTCTGAAGGACAGCATTCACTGGTGGTATGTCCTGAGGCAACTCAGGCGGCATTCAATGCAGAAGGGCACTTAGCTCATCCTCTTAGCATTTATGTGCGTGGACCAGAAATTGATGTAATGAATTGGGCGCATCAAGCCAAACTAGCACCCACGAAAGTCACGGCCTATAAGTCGATCGTTAAATATCATGCTGAATATCGACTTTGGCCCGACAATCATGCGGATTGCTTAATGGTGATGCCGCGGCAATCTATGGTGAAAGAATACCGCTGATGAGCATTGAGAAACCGTCTGAGGGCGGTTTTTTCTTGTTTGAAAGCCACGTAAACTAGGCGCGTTGCCTTATCGGTTGGAGTCTGTTGTGAGCGCTGTTTCTCGTCCTTTTTTTGATGTGGTGTTTTTAAAACGCTTACTGTTAATTGCCATTCCCATTGCCCTCCAAACCATGATGTTTTCCAGCCGCAGTTTGGTCGACATCCTGATGGTCGGTCAGTTAAGTGAGGCTGATGTCGCTGCGATTGGGATTGCAGGGAAAGCAATGTTTGTTTCCACCCTGTTAATTTTTGGGGCGATGACCGGTGGCTCTATGTTGGTCGCGCAATACTGGGGCGCGGGCGACAGGCAAGGATTTCGAGAAAAAATTGCGCTGACCGTGACCCTAACTAATGCCACTGCGGCGTTAAGTGCCTTTGTTTTTTGGGTCTATGCGGACGTCATTATTGGCTTTGCCAGTGATAACCCAACGGTGATTGCCTTGGGGCAAGACTACTTGCAGATCGCGGGGTTATCGCTGTTTTGCTTGGCCAGTGTGTCAGGGCTGGCGGCGGGGCTGCGTGCCATGCATAAACCGGGGATCAGCACTTTTTTTAGTGGCGTGGGGATCAGTGTGAACATCCTACTCAACTGGGTGTTTATCTTTGGTCACTTCGGCGCGCCAGAGCTCGGATCAAAAGGGGCCGCAGTGGCAACGGTTCTCAGTGGTATTGTGGAAGTTGTCGCCTTGTATACCTATTTGTACCGTCGCCAACACCTTGTTGCCTTTTCCCTTGCTGAATGGCGCACGTCGCTCTCACTGGTGGCAGTAAAACGCTTTTTGGCGCTTTCTTTGCCGACTGCGTTTAACTTTTTAATGTGGTCGTCCGGCTTGTTCATTTACCACGCCATTATTGGTCATGTGAACGAAGCAGGGCTAGCCGCGATAGCGGTGATCACTCCGGTTGAGTCGTTATCGCTCTCTTTTCTGATTGGCACAGCCAATGCCGCTGCTGTGTTAGTGGGGAACAATCTGGGTGCTAAACAAACCGATACCGCCTATCATCAAGCATGGCAAGTGGCGGTGTTTAATTTGATTGCAGGCGTCTTTATTGCCGCAGTGATGCTGCTGATTAAACCTTGGGTCTTGGGGTTTTTCCCCGCATTGACTGGTGAAACGGCGCAAATTACTGAATATTTCTATTGGGCAATGTGTGCGCTGATTGTGGTTAAAACCATCCCAATGGCGATGATCGTTGGTGTGCTGCGTGCCGGTGGTGATGTGCGCTACTGTTTGGGGCAAGACTTTGTTGCGCAATGGTTGATCGGTATTCCCGTGGTGCTCGCTGCTGCCGTGGTGTTTGAATGGCCGGTTTATTGGGTCTATGCGTTATTGGCGACAGAAGAAGTCGTTAAATGGGTCGGCTCTGTCATTCGAGTTAAATCGGGCGTATGGCTAAACTATCTTGTCGATGATGCCCGTTGATTGAAAAGAAGACGCAATGGGAAGCTGTCTACCTAGTTTTGCCCTTTTCTCAGCCTCTTAATTGGGGTACATTGCCAAATTAGTCAAACAGTGTGACCTAGTTCTCGTTTATTGCTGTTTTAAAACACTATGAGGGTGTGCATTGGCATGTTAGCAATTAAAGCGCTGTGCAAGGGATATCAGGACGGGGGCGATTTTCATCCTGTGCTTCAAGGCGCGGCGATGTCGCTGTCTTCCACCAGCCAGCTTGCGCTGATGGGAGAGAGCGGCTCAGGCAAGAGTACTTTACTGAACTTAATTGCTGGGTTGGATAAACCCGACAGCGGTGAGATCTGGCTGGATGATACCCCTTTACACGCGTTAACCGAACGAGAGCGTACTCAGTTCCGTCGTCAGAACATTGGTCTTATCTTTCAGCAGTTCAACTTGCTTCCTACGCTATCGATTGCCGACAACATCCGCTTTTGTCGCCAGTTAAAAGGGCTCAAAGACGATGCGAATTTGTGGCGGCAAATTGTCTCTCAGCTTGATTTAATGCCGCTATTAAATCGATACCCGGAAGAAGTGTCAGGCGGGCAGCAACAGCGTGCCGCGATCGCCCGTGCTTTATACATGGCCCCCAAATTATTGTTGGCCGACGAACCTACCGGTAGCTTGGATGAGCGCAACGCGGATGCGGTCATGCGTTTGCTAACCACGTTGACACGTCAGCAAGGCTCGAGCCTTTTATTGGTCACGCACAGTGATACGGTTGCCAGCTACTTACAGGGCAGCATTGGGCTGCAAGGAGGCGTGCTCAGTGTTCGGGCCCGTCGCTAATGCACTATGGGGGCACTATCGCCGCCATCCTTTTCAGATTTTGCTGGTATGGCTAGGGCTAACCCTTGGGGTCGCTCTGCTTGTTGGCGTGTTATCGATTAACCAACACGCCCAGCAAAGCTATCGGGAAGGCGCCAAGCTGTTTAGTAATCCTTACCCGTTTAGTATTCATCATACCCAGCGGACCCAACGTGTGCCGCAGGCGTTTTATATTGATTTACGCCGGGCAGGCTTAACGCAGTGTGTTCCTATTGATCGCTTGCAAGTCGTGACACCGTCACTTGATGATCTCAATCTTATGGGCGTTGATACCATTGCCATGTTGCCGCTGTTAGCTGAACGTGGCGGTGATAAAGGGCGTGCAAACAAAGGGATATCACCGGTCAATGCAATCACGCCGCCTTATCCGGTTTATGTTGGTGAGGCGATGGCGAACCATAAAGGCTGGAAAGATGGGCAAATGATTGATCTGCTTGATTATCCAGCTATTGGCCCCTTGCGAGTACTCGACAACGATGCCCTGAGTATGGGGACGTATTTAGTTGCCGATATGGCGTTGCTACGTACCTTGTCCTCACACGCCGGTATCGCCGACATCCTGTGTGGGTCTTTAACGCAAGCGGAGCGCCAGCAGATTCGCAATGTGTTACCACCTGCACTGACATTGACCAAAACACAGGCCACACAGTTAGGGCCGCTCACCCGTGCTTTCCATCTTAATTTGCTTGCCATGGGATTACTGGCTTTTGTGGTGGGCCTGTTTATTTTCTACCAAGCGATTTCGCTTTCAATGACACAACGACAACCGCTGGTGGGGGCGCTACGCCAACTCGGTGTTGATGGGCGTCAACTCTCTGGGGTTATGCTTGCTGAGATTCTCGCATGGGTTGTGCTTGGCGTGATGAGTGGCAATGTGCTGGGCTTGATGCTCGCCAATCAATTACTCCCTGCCGTCGCTACCACCTTGTCTGACTTGTATGGCGCTGATATTGACTTGGTGATGCATTGGCAATGGCAATGGGGATTGGCGAGTCTGTTGCTCGCGATCTTAGGGGCGATGATGGCATCAGCCTGGCCGCTGGTGCGCTTACTTAACACATCGCCGGGGCGCTTATCCCAAAGAATGACACTAATTCGAGGGACACACCAAGAGTATGCGGTGCAAGCGATCATCGCGATACTATTGGGCGTAACAGCTTGGGGCGTGTCTTACTGGGAAAGTAGCCAATGGCAAGGCTTTACGCTGATCGCATTAACCATGTTAAGTGCCGCCCTAGCGTTGCCCTATGCCTGTGGCTGGTTGTTTCATACCTTGGCGCGCGGCTATGCGGGCGCACGTTGGCGTTGGTTCTTTACCGATGCGGCGGCCAGTTTAAGCTACCGAGGTGTCGCCGCGATGGCCTTTATGCTTGCTGTTTCTGCGCATATAGGTATGGAAACCATGGTGGGGAGCTTTCGCACCAGCACCGAAACTTGGCTGCAGCAACGGTTAGCCGCGGATGTGTATGTTCGACCCGGCAATGCTTTGCTACCCAGAATCGAATCCTGGCTTGAGCAACAAGAAGACGTGTCGCAATTTTGGGCCACTTATCGACGTGAGTTGGTCGCGCCCCAAGGACGCCTGGAGGTGTTATCGGTTGGTGATCGAGCGCTAGAAAAGCAATCGTTAGCCGTCAAATCGGCCCAACCCCAATATTGGTCACAATTACACCAGCAACGTGCGGTACTGTTAAGTGAATCACTCGCCGCTAAATTTGACGTAAGTGTTGGTGAAATGGTTAATCTGCCCGCACCGATGGGCGAACGCTGGCACGTGGCAGGGATCTATTACGATTACGGTAATCCATACGGACAGTTGGTGGTTTCAACGCATAGTGAGGCGGGCGAATGGCTAGCACAAGGACGCCCATCGTTGGCGGTGGTACTTGATAAAGAAGCTCCAAGTGATCATTTTGTTGATCAAATGAATACACGGTTTAGCCTGAGCAATGGTCAGGTGCAAAATCAAGCCGACATTATGCGTTACGCCATGCGCATTTTTGATCGAACGTTTACTGTCACCGAAAGCTTGTGTGTGTTGATGTTGATCGTGGCGATTAGCGGCTTGTTTTTCGCAACGTTAGCCACGGAGCTATCGCGGCAACGCCAGTACAGCTTGTTGCGTTATTTGGGCCTATCAGGGCGAGAGCTCATTGCTCTTGGGGGCGGGCAATTGGTGATCCTTGGGTTAGTCAGTGCCCTTATCGCGATCCCGCTTGGCTTGGTGTTAGCGGGCATGTTAATTCATGTTGTTCTCAAAGCATCGTTTGGTTGGACAATGACTATGAATTTTTTCCCAATGACCTATGCAACGACCATTAGCCTATCAATACTCGCCTTAATGGTGGCCGGGGCGTGGCCGGTTTACCGTATGCTTAAGCGGACAGCCGCCGCGTCGTTACGTGATGCGCAATAGGAGAGTCGCCGTGAGATCAAGTCAGCGAAGGTTAAGCTCTATTGGCCGTGTAGTGTTTGGCTTAATCGGAGTGATGGTGTTGGGGGTCTTGATCGGGTTGGGAAAACAGTCTTCATCGTCGACCGACTTAGCGGATGGCTTTGATGTGTTTGGCCAACAAGATGGCTTTGCCGCTGTTACGCCTGATTATACACCTCTCTATCCGCAGGATATGGCCTCTCATCCTGCATTTGCCACGGAATGGTGGTATTTGACAGCCACACTGACGGATAATGCGGGACAAGAATACGGTGTGCAATGGACTCTATTTCGCCGTGCGCTGAGTCCTCGCCATCAAACAGGATGGGCAAACCAGCAGCTTTATATGGCGCATGTTGCTATTACGCGTGCCGATCAACAGTGGGAAGCCGAGCGTTTTGCCCGTGGTGGTATTGGTCAGACTGGCGTGACGCTGTCACCATTTCAGGCTTGGCTGGATGATTGGCAATGGCAGGGGGACGATCAACCTTTACCGGCGCAAGTCCGTGCATCATGGTCCGATAAGGATGCAGCATTGGGGTTCGCACTCCAGGTGGCTGACGGTGGCTTGCGCGTGAAACAGGGCGAGCAAGGATACAGTATTCGCCATGCCAATGAGCCGTCAGCGTCTTATTACTTTTCTCTGCCACAATTGACCATTGAAGGTCAGCTTATCATCGATGGTGAGACAATACCCGTTTCGGGAAAAGGGTGGTTCGATAAAGAATGGTCTAGCGGTGCGATGGCATCGGATCAAAGCGGATGGGATTGGTTCGGGCTTAATTTAGACGATGGTCGCGCGTTAATGGTCACCCAAATCCGAGGCAGTCAGCCCTTTATGTTTGGTTCATTAACGTATCCAAATGGGCGCATTGTGGCCTTAGCGCAATCGGATATTCGGATGTTACCTATTAGCCATGCCAAAATGCGCGAGGGGGTCAGTTTGCCGATAGCCTGGCAGATACAAGTACCAGACGAAGGGATTAACATCACTACGCAGCCACTCAATGCGCAAAGTTGGATGGCGCTGAGTGTGCCGTATTGGGAAGGGCCAGTGCGCGTGCAAGGAAGCGCAACAGGCCGCGGGTTTATGGAAGCGACGGGCTATTAATTGAGGCCAACCCAGGCCTGGGTTTGATGTGGGCGCCATATTGGCTGACGCTCGACGGTAATCACGCCAGGCTGGTTATCGCCTTGAGCGGCAGACACCGCAAGGCTTAAGGCAGCATCACTGATCGCTTCAAATTGCTGCGGCAAAGACTGCACACCAAAAGGCAGAAAGTCTAAAATACGGCTATCACCAAAAGTGGCAAAATACAGGGCTGTGGGGGCGATACCGGTCTGACGAATCGCATCCAGCACACCCTCGCAAAGGGTAAACGATGTCGTTAAAAGCGCATCGGGTAAATCCCCAGCGTCTATCCATTCGGTCATTAATCGCTGTCCTTCTGAACGGCTAAAGGCATTGCCATAGCGTACTTGTCCCTCGACGTGCTGTGCGTGTAATGCCTGAAAAAAACCTTGCTCACGATCTTGAGATATCGCCAGAGCCGGTACTGCACCGATTAACCCAGCTTGATAGACATCGGTTGGGCTGATCAAGCGATCTGTCAGCTGATAAGCCCCTTTCGCATCGTCCGTTAAAACGTTGGCAAATTGTGTGGCATCTAAGCCACGGTCAATCGCGATAATCGGGGTGCCTTGCTGCTGTAGTTTCGGATAAAAGGCATTATCGGCCGGTAAACAAGAGGCCACAATTAAGGCATCAATCTTTCTGGATACTAGCGTCTGTGCAACCGTTTTTTCTCGCTCAGGATCGTCGTCTGATCCCGTAATAATAACCTGATAACCCTGATCATGCGCCTTGCGTTCAAAGAGTTTGGCTAACGTTGCATAGCTGGTATTAGCAAGATCCGGAACCACTAAGCCCAGTGTTTGGGTCGTGCCTGCTCGTAATGCCGTCGCTGCGCGGTTAGGTTGATAATTATGTTGCTCGACCACCGCCATCACGCGTTGACGTGTTTGCTCGCTGATCCGGTAACGGTCGGCTTTACCATTAATCACATAACTGGCTGTTGTGCGTGACACCCCAGCAAGGCGGGCTATTTCATCTAGCTTCATAAACGAATCCTTAGTGCGCCGATCGTTATTGATGGCTTTGTGAATGCGATCAAATTTTGCACATCCCCGATCAATAATAGGCTTGCATTATAAGCTAAAACGATTCAGCCTTAAAGCTGAAAGGTTTCAGCTTTGGATGTAAATCGCGTCACCATCACACGAATGTTATTTATTGCGTCGTGTTTCGATAATCGTGGCTAGAATGAATCGACAGTAACGATGAGATTCATTTCATCGATAACGCGGGTAATTGCGGCCAAAAGCTGAAACGATTCAGCCAAATGGTATAGCGAAAGACTGTACACAAAAAAACATTATTAGGGTCTGACGTAACGTGAATGAAGACCAATCCCTGATCCCGATATACCGTCATGACAGCGTGGTCTGGCGTGACAAAAACGATTAACCCGTGCATTTGGCACTGACCCTTTGCACTTGGCACTGAACCTTTGCACTTGGCATTGACCCTTTGCACTTGGCATTGAAATAAGAGGAAAGCCCTCATGCTGGCACTTAACGCACAAGATATTCATATGCAGCAACATGCTGCCTCCAAGCAAGACGCGATTAAAGCCATTGCCGGTTTGCTGACGCAAAAAGGACTGGTAGAGGCCGGCTATCAAGACGGCATGTTAGCGCGAGAAGCACAAACCAGTACCTATTTGGGCAGTGGGATTGCCATTCCACACGGCACAACCGATACCCGTGATCAGGTTAAACAAACGGGGGTGCAGGTTTTTCATTTCCCTGATGGTGTGGATTGGGGAGACGGAAATCTTGCATATGTGGCCATTGGTATTGCCGCTAAGTCTGATGAGCACCTTAGTATTCTACGCCAGTTAACCCGTGTGCTATCTCAAGAGGGCGTTGAGGAAGCATTGCAAAAGGTTGAGCGTGCTGAAGAGGTCGTTGCGATCCTCAATGGTGAAACAACCGGCGCACAAAGCCTAACCTTTAAACCAGAGATGATACTGAGCGGCTTTCCAGCTTCAGACATGACTACCCTCCAAGCAGTGGGAGCCGGCCTGCTCAAAAACCATCATTGTATCAATCACGAGGGCGTGAGCCAGTTAGTGGCAGGCAATCCTATTCATTTGGGTCAAGGGCATTGGCTGCTTGGGATTAATCAAGGCGTTGAACAAACAGGCGTATCCGTTGTGATGCCGGCAACGTCATTGACGCATCACGCGCAGTCTGTCAATGCACTTTGGTGCATAGCAGCGAATAATGCGGCCCATGTTCCTGTCTTGAAAACCTTAACGCAGTGGAAAGCCGACGATCAATTGGCGACCTGTATTGACCTCTCGCCACAGGCGCTGGTCAACGCATGCATTCCCCAGACGTCAACAGGGGCATCGCCAGCGCCAGCGATGGCGTCGACCGATGAACGTCAAAAAGCGACCGATAAAGCGACTCAAGAAGGTGAAAACGGTACGTTTACCATCACCAATACGCATGGTTTGCATGCACGTCCAGGGGCAATGTTGGTCAACACCGCGAAAAAATTTGATGCGGATATTCAAGTTGCCAATGCGTCGACCCAATCAGATTCGGTCAATGCGAAGAGCTTGATGAAAGTGATTGCTCTAGGGGTAAAACATGGTCATCAATTGCACTTTACCGCGCAAGGTGCGGATGCAGCGCAGGCGATTTCTGCACTCGGGAATGCCATTAAAGACGGATTAGGAGAACACGCATGAGTGCCATCTTAACCGTCACCTTTAATCCAGCTCTCGATATGACAGGAAGTGTCGGGGCATTGCAACCGGGTGATGTCAACTTGGTGCAAAACTACACCCTGCATCCTGCAGGAAAAGGCGTCAATGTTGCACGTGTGTTAAGCGATTTAGGGGCCACTGTGTCGGTCTCTGGCTTTCTCGGTGCAGACAATCAAGACCCATTTTCCCAGCTTTTTGCTGAACACGGCGTTGCCGATCACTTTTTGCGCGTGCCAGGGGTAAGCCGTACCAATGTCAAGCTGGTAGAAAATACAGGCCGGGTAACGGATTTAAATTTTCCCGGCATGGCGGTAGACCCGACCCATATTGATGCGTTGACCGAGACCTTGCACGCATTGGCAGCAAGCCATGAATGGATCGTATTGGCGGGCAGTTTACCGCCAGGTGTCACCACCGAACAGCTGGTGATGTGGATTAGCACCTTGCGAGAAGCAGGCAAAAAAGTGGTCGTCGACACCAGTCAACACGCGCTTCGTGCTGCCATTGATGCAACGCCTTGGTTGGTTAAGCCCAATGAAGCGGAGTTAGCACAGTGTATTAATGAATCTATCAGTAATGAGCAATCTGTTTTATTAGCGCGTGGTGAACAGCTCTTTAACCAAGGGATCGCTAACGTGGTCATTTCGCGTGGGGTTGATGGGGTATTGTGGCGCGATCATCAAGGCTGGTTAAAAGCCGTAGCGCCGGCCCAGCAGGTGGTGAGTACCGTTGGTGCGGGGGACTCCTTGGTCGCGGGTCTGGTCTCTGGCTGTCAAGCTGGGCTGAGTAAAGAAACGGCACTTCGCCGTGCCGTTGCCATATCGGCGCTTGCCGTCACTCAAGTGGGAGTGGGGGTGAGCAATCATGAAAATGTGAATCAATTATCCGAACAAATCAGCGTGTCGCCTGTTGAGTTGTCAG
Source organism: Salinivibrio sp. AR640 (assembly GCF_001995405.1). Taxonomy (NCBI): domain Bacteria; kingdom Pseudomonadati; phylum Pseudomonadota; class Gammaproteobacteria; order Vibrionales; family Vibrionaceae; genus Salinivibrio; species Salinivibrio sp. AR640. The sequence goes on from NZ_MUFD01000002.1 coordinate 18,554, forward strand.
TGCATGCACAATAAAAACCAATCCATAAGTGGGGTAGAAGGTATGAATCTGGTCATTGTTACGGCATGCCCTAGTGGTGTCGCCAATACTGTTATTGCGGCGGGGCTTCTCGAGCAAGCCGTCGATGCAAAAGGATGGACGGCACAAATAGAGTGTCAGTCGAGTGTCCAATCGACAAAAGTATTGTCAGCCGCAGAGATAGAACACGCCGATCGCGTGCTGCTCGTTGGCGATCCGAAAGAGACGGCGCGCTTTAATGGTAAACCTGTTTACCAGGCAAGCCTTGATGAAGTCATGGTGGACGCACAGGCCGTGTTGACGGCGGTATCGAATCAGGCCCAGCCTTATGAGGCTTCCGTATCCAGTGAAAGTGGTGACGAACAACCGGTTCGTATTGTCGGGATCACGGCTTGTCCGACGGGCGTTGCCCATACCTTCATGGCCGCTGAAGCGATTGAAGAAGCCGCGAAGGCGAGAGGGTATCAGGTTAAGATCGAGACACGTGGCTCGGTGGGGGCGAAAAATAACTTAACTGATCAAGACATTGAACAAGCGGATCTTGTCTTTATCGCGGCGGATATTGAGGTCGATCTCAGTCGCTTTGCCGGTAAACGTTTATATAAAACCAGTACTGGGAGCGCGTTGAAAAAAGCGGCACAAAGTTTGGATGATGCTTTGGCGAACGCCCACGTTCACCAAGCCGGACAAACCAATACCGCGAATAGCACTGCAAACCAAGGTGAACGGAGTGGCGTTTATAAACACCTTATGACCGGGGTGTCACACATGTTGCCTTTGGTTGTGGCCGGGGGGCTAGCCATTGCGCTCTCGTTTGTGTTTGGTATTGAGGCGTTTAAAGAAGAAGGGACGCTTGCAGCGGCCTTAATGGAAATTGGCGGTGGTAGCGCGTTTGCGCTGATGGTCCCGGTACTGGCGGGCTTTATTGCCTTTTCTATCGCGGATCGTCCGGGCCTGGCACCCGGGCTTATCGGTGGTATGCTTGCAGCCTCAACAGGCGCGGGCTTCTTAGGGGGTATTCTGGCTGGTTTCATTGCCGGTTACAGCGCTAAATTCGTTGCGGACAAAGTCAGCTTACCGGCTTCAATGGAAGCGCTCAAACCCATATTGGTGATCCCGTTATTGGCCAGTTTATTTACCGGTTTGGTGATGATCTATGTGGTAGGTGGCCCCGTTTCGGTGGCGATGGAAAGTTTAACAACCTTCTTGCAAAGCATGAATTCAACCAATGCCGTCATCTTAGGCGTGTTACTCGGCGCCATGATGTGCTTTGATCTCGGTGGCCCGGTGAATAAAGCCGCGTATACGTTTGGCGTTGGATTGATTGAAAGCGGTACCTACATGCCAATGGCTGCCATTATGGCTGCAGGCATGGTGCCGGCATTAGGAATGGGTTTATCGACTTTCCTTGCCAAACGCAAGTTTAACGATGCCGAACAAGAAGCAGGTAAAGCGTCATTCGTTTTAGGACTGTGCTTTATTTCAGAAGGCGCGATTCCGTTTGCAGCGAAAGACCCGATGCGTGTTATTCCATCGTGTATTGCCGGTGGCGCATTAACGGGGGCGATCTCAATGTTGATTGGCGCGAAATTAATGGCGCCGCACGGTGGCTTGTTTGTCTTGCTCATCCCAAATGCGATTAGCCCTGTCTTGCTTTATCTCGCCGCCATTACGGCCGGTACCTTGGTGACAGGTTTAGTCTATGCGTTGATTAAGCCGGTGAGCCAAGCATCACCATTGACGGCAACCCAGTCGTCTTAGTCAGACCTAAAACGCGCACGTAAAAAAGGCCCTTGATGGGCCTTTTGTTGTTTATGATAACGCTGTGTTGCTTATGATAACGATTCCGGCTGAGGGACCACAGGATAGCGAACCCCCATCATTTTCTCCATACAATGGATGACCTGACAGCTGTATCCAAACTCGTTGTCATACCAAATGTACAGTACGCAGCGATTACCCTCGGCAATCGTCGCCTGGCTATCTACCACGCCAGCAAAGCGAGATCCAATCAAATCACTCGAGACGAGTTCGGTGGATTGGGTATAATCGATTTGGCCTGAAAGCGGCGAGTAGAGCGCGACGTCTTGCAGGTACGCATTGATTTCATCTTTGTTGGTGGCGTGATTGAGGTTGAGGTTTGCAATCGCCATCGAGACATTCGGGGTTGGGACACGCACTGAGTTGCCAGTGAGTTTTCCTTTTAGTGCCGGCAATGCTTTTGCTACCGCGCTTGCTGCGCCCGTCGACGTCAGTACCATGTTGAGTGATGCTGAACGACCACGTCGATCGCCTTTGTGGTAGTTGTCTATTAAGTTTTGATCATTGGTAAACGAATGGACGGTTTCAATATGACCACTATCAATGCCAAATTTATCCTGCATGGCTTTGAGCACTGGGGTAATCGCATTGGTGGTGCAACTGGCGGCGGAGATAATTTTGTCATCGTGACCAATGACATCATGATTGACACCGAACACCACATTTTTAAGCGCGCCCTTACCTGGGGCGGTTAGCAAGACTTTGTCTGTCCCTTTGCTATCAAGATGCTGACCGAGTCCTTCTTCATCACGCCACATCCCCGTATTATCGACCACTAAGGCATGGTGAATGCCATACTGGGTATAGTCGACCTCAGTTGGGTTATTGGCATAAATGACTTGAATGAAATTACCATTGGCGATCAGAGCATTACGGGTCTCATCCACAGTAATGCTGCCATTAAATGGACCGTGCACCGAATCACGACGCAATAAGCTGGCGCGTTTTTCCAAATCGCCTTCTTTGCCACCACGGACCACTATCGCACGTAAACGTAATGGATAGCCTGGCCCACTTTTCTCAACCAGTAGACGTGCGAGTAACCGGCCAATACGGCCAAAACCATAAAGCACCACATCTTTGGGCTCGACGCTGTTGCCAGTGCCGATTAAGTGATTCAATTGGCTATGAAGAAAATCAGTAATCCCATGCTCACTGTCATGTGATTGCCAGTACGTCCACGCCAGCTGGCCAATATCAATTTTACTCGGGGCCAGGTCGAGTTCGGCCATCGCTTCGATTAAAGGGAGGGTTTGGCTCGGGGCTAATGTGTCGCCAGTGTAACGACGTGCGACGCGGTGAGCTTTAATAATATCAATGGTACTAGCGTTGATAAGCTGACGGCCAAAGAGTTGAATCTCTACGCCTTTTTGGCGATAGAGCTGGCTCAACAGCGGATACATGGTTTCAGAGTGAGTTTGACTGGTTTGCCAGTCGAGTAGGTAGTGTTCTGGACTCATGAATCGACCTTTTCACGAATGATTGTGGGTGGGCAGGGTGCCCAGTAGGGTAATGGACTGATCATTGCCAGCCTTATTATTTTGTTGCGCAGTCTAAATGACCCAGAATTATTCACCTACTAAAAATAAGTCCTAAAATTCAACCACTCATGTATGATTATGAGCGATAAGAACGAGTAATAGAGCGGGAAGTTTGTGATCAAGATGGTAACTTATATGAAACAAAAGCGATAAATTCAATATTATTGTGAGCGGGAAAAGATGAAATGTTATTTTGTTTTTTGTCGAAAATTAAGTGGGTAAAACACAAAAAAGTCGCGAACAAGCAACAATAATGGCTACTTGTTCACGAATTGAGGCGTAACTCACTGATTTTTAAGTTCGATGTTAATTTATATGGGCGTTCGTGCTCAGATCCCGAGTTCATCTAACAAGTCGTTACTGCCATTGTCTTTCTTTTCATTTTTATCGTTAGATTTTCCTTCCAGCTGACGCACGGTTTCTGCCTCTAAAATAGAATCCGGATCGACTTCTTCGCCTTCTTCAAAATCTTGCAGCTGAATGAATTCAGTGCGTTCCATCGCGAGTTCTAGATAAAAAATATGATTATTTTCGGTGGTAAAGCTGACCCGGCGCGCTTGAGGTTTATCAATATTGCTGTCGACAGACACGGAGATATTTTTGTTCACCGCCATCATCTTCGGCTGGTTTTGCGTGATAGACGTCTGAATTGAGCGCTTAATCTTGCCTGTGAAGTCACCGATGATTTGGTTCATCAGTTCGCCAAGTACATCACCGACTTCATCCGCTGTATGTTGAGTGGCAAGCTCTTCTTCGGGGATCCCCATATGCTGCATATAGTTGCGATAAATCTCTAACGCCGCTTGTGAGGAGAAGTTAATCACGACGAGTCCCGAAAAGCCGCCATCAAATAATACAAAGCACCCGATATCCGGCTTAAGACTGGTTTTGACTATTTTTTGCACCATTGCGGCATGATGCACGGGAGAGTCCGTGGCTTTGGTTAACACTGCTGTGGCAGATTGACATAGTTTGAGCAGGATGTCCTCGGAGGTGACAACTTTGGTTTTTCTCATTATTCACTACCGTTTTGGTTGCTGATACTTACCTTGAGTGTGGCACCGGAACGCGAGGTTTGTACACCGATTTTCTAGATATTCGGATAAGGGATCACACCGATTCACTATTTTTGATGTTGGACACATTAAGTCTCAAGCGTGTCGAGCGCACGAGTCAGACGTATGATCGCCGTTTGCATCTGCGCTAACGCTTTGACAAGTGCTTGTGTGTCCTGTGTGTTGGCAGCATGTTCGGCGTCAAGGCACGCTTGATGCAATTCTGTTGCGCCAATACTGCCTGTCGCGGACTTCTGTTTATGTGCTGTGTCTTTGATATCTTGCCAATCTGTAAACGGCGGCGCTAACTGGCTCAGCGTGTTGATGCTCGGTAAACTGCGCCGGCGAAATATCGCAATGATATCAAGATAAGCGTGTTTCTGGCCGGCGTAGAGTCGTTCGATAACACTTAAATCTAAAACGGTTGGCGAGCTCTCGTGTTGCACAGAGAGGGTAGACGTTTCCTCTTGCGCCTTGTCGGTGGTTGAATGGGAACCTTGGTGAAGCCAGTGACTTAAGCGGCTTTCGAGCTGCTCTAACTCAATGGGCTTGGTGATATAATCATCCATACCCGCTGCAAAACAACGTGCGTCTTCACCACTGAGTGCATTGGCAGTAATAGCGATAATAGGGACGTATCCCGTGGATGACTGCTGCTCTCTCAATGCGGCTGCGAGTGCATAACCATCTTTATTGGGCATATGGCAGTCTGTTAAGACCAGATCAAAGCGCGTGCTTTGGTAAGCCTGCAATGCTTGTTCACCATCATCAACCATCACAACGTGATAACCGAGATAATGGAGTTGTTGTGTCAAAACGCGTTGATTAGTGGGGTTGTCTTCGGCAACCAGTATATGTCCACGTATCGATTTGCCATGGCGCTCTCTTGCTTGCATATCGGGGATAATATTTAGCTCGAGAGATTCCCCCAACATGCTAACCTCTGGGCTGTCTAAGCCTAAACACACACGGATCCCATGCACTAAGCGGCGATAAGTGAGCGGTGAGGCAAAAAGCTCGACCAGGTATTTGTTAGGATGGGTATTCAGTGACAGCTTCTCTCGTAGCGCAATGATGTGTTTCACCCCAAGCGCATCAAAACGCGTCTCGTCACTTGTGTCCTGAGTGATCAAGAGAACATGTCTGGCAGCGACAAGCGCAGGCGTGCTTGACGCCTCCTTTTGTAGGATAAGCGTCTCGTTTGGATTAGCTGTCGCATGTGCAATACCTAAATGATTGAGATAGAGGTTGATGGCGTGTTTTAGCTCGCCGTCGGGTAAATCAAGGTAAATAAACAGTGTGTCGATATCGTCACGACTAAGTGGCGCAGGATGAGGTGCACCTAATCTGTCAGTGGTGTAACTTAAGCGAACTTGAAATTCGGTTCCTTTATCCTGTTCACTCTCAACCGTTATCTCACCATCGAGTAAATCGATAATATTTTTACAAATCGCTAAGCCGAGTCCGGACCCACCATACTCACGCGTAGTGGATGATTCTGCTTGGTTAAAGGGTTGAAATATGGTGTCTAATTTGTCGGGGCTGATGCCTATACCATTATCCGCTATTGTGACGTTCAATCCTGTTTTTTCCGGTGTGCCTGTGTCGAACTGTGTGATTTTGACATCGACTTTTCCCAGCTTGTCACGGTGACTGCCAGAAAACTTAATTGCATTGCCCACAAGGTTATAAAGGACCTGTTTAAGCCGGTTAGGATCGCCAATCAGTGAGTCAGGCAGTTCAGGATCAATAAATAGTGACAATGTCACATTTTGTTTTTTGGCATTGTGGCTCACCGTGTCCATCACTTGATCAACCGTTTCAGAGAGAGAAAAGGTAACCTGCTCCAGCTGCAGTTTTCCTGATTCGGTGCGGGAGAAATCAAGAATATCGTTAATAATCGAAAGCAATGAAAGGGCTGATTCTCTTACTGTGCTCAGCAACCCGTGTTGGGATTGGGTTAGCGAAGAGCGACGCAGTAGATCCAACATCCCGATGACCCCGTTCATGGGGGTGCGTATTTCATGGCTCATGGTGGCAAGAAACTGCGCTTTAACCCGAGATGCACTTTCAGCTCGTTCCTTTTCTGCTATCAACTGCTCACGTGCTTGGTTGCGCGAGATAATGTGGGCTCGGAATATCACTAAGCTCTGCGCAATCTTTCCGACTTCATCGGTTCTATCTTGAAAATGACTAGACGGTGGTGTCATGTCACCCGCGACCAGTCGCTGCATCGAATCTGCCAGCGCGGCGATTGGCTGAGTAAAAGACTGATAAATATAAAAATACATGCCGCTACTGACAAACAAAATAAATAACAATAAATAGCCAAGATTCAATTGATTGGAATGAAGAATAGATTGTAAGTCGGTCATTGAGCGGGTAACTTCATTACCTGTGCCTTGTGCAAAACGGGAAAGTGCATTCTCTAGCGCATGATACTCATGATCGCTGAGCGTGCGAACTGCCTTCATGGCAGCGACTTTGGCGTTCGGTTGGTAATTGTTAAAAATGGCAATACCGCTGCGCTTAAAGCTAGTAAAGTGATTGTTTAATCGCGCAATTTTTTTGAGTGAGGCAGGGTCATTAAGCTCGAACTGTGTTAATGACAAATATTGCTCAAAGGTAACCATATCTTCCATAAAGTATTGACGGCTACTCGTGCGACCTTCTAAATACTGATTTAGCTCGGTAAGCATATCGCCGTTTTCATCGACGAGCTCGTCAAGGTATTGTAATACCGCTAAGTTGTCAGGTTGCTTTAACTCCTGGGTGGCTTTGAGTTCGGCAACGAGGTTATCAATTGGGCGAGCGACATCAATGGATAATCGTATCAATTGCTTGCGTGCCCATTGCTCAGCCACCGGATCAAACTCGGTTAATACTTTTTGATGTGCGATGCGTTGAAAGCGTTCGTAGAGTTGACTGACTTTTTCGAGTTGTTGTTTTTCATCGGGTTTGATGGTTTTTAGTTTTTTTAGCGCGTTTTCAAAGTCTTGTTGATTCTCTAGAAACACTGATAGCGATTCGTGCCGTCCCATGACATATTTAAGCATGCTAGCATTCATGTCGCTCACCGAACGTAGCATCTGCATCGTAATAATGGCGCTAGGAATTTCGTGATGGGTAGCGCGCTCTACATCACGATTGACACGCTCTTGCATGATATAGCTTGAAACCGATAATCCGAGCACCATCAGCGTGATAAACGTCATGATTAATCCGATTTTGCTGACAATGCTCTTACTAAATGGGCGCGGACGGTTTACCTTCATGGTTTTTTCCTACATCCTTGTGAGCGATTGATTCGGGCGTATCCGTGAAAACAGCTCAGTGTGTGGTTTATTTTCATCACTGCAAACCAAAGCTATACTGCAAAGAAGAGTGGGTCAGCAGTTTGCATGAGTAAAGTGTGGCATGGATAAGCAAGAAAGGCTTACCGTTCACAGTTTTGCCACTGTATGTACACGAGCAATAAGCCAGTACGTGTTATTGCGCATGCTATCTTATACTATAAGGCGTGTGGAATCGTATGTAAGGTGCATCGAATAGTACAAGATGCATCGAATCGTATAAGGTGCATGGAAACAGTATAAAGCACGTGATGTGCTGTGAAGCGTGACTCGCTTTCTAATTTCGTCCTCTGGGGGCGCACATCGCGGATGTTCGCGATACAATAGCGATATATGAACAGTCTAAGGACAAGTAACCATGGTAGTAGATTCAGACGGGTATCAGGCACTGATCGAGCACTTTGCGTTCAATCTCACCGTCTTTGAGCAACCCGGTGAAGCCATTGGCGATGAAACCATTGCAGATATCGTGCACGATCTCGTCGCCTCTAACATCATGACCATTTGTGAGCAGAATCCTGGGCTCTCATCCGCGTTAAGGTTTACCATACTCCGTGAAGCCGATCGTGTGGTTGAAGATATGGAAGAAGTCTTAGCCGGGCGATGGGAGCAACCTGTCACGGCGGAGCAAGTGGGCTTTTTAGAAGAGTATGTGGCGCTAGTCAAAAATTTATTTGATGGCGCCATGGTTGAATTTCGTTAGTACTCAGCCACTAATAACCTAGATACTTTGATGTCAAAAATAGCGATGTCAAAAATAGAGCAGAATCACGCGATTCAGCGCCTTTATAAAGCACGCCTCTCGCGTGCTACCCGCCCTTATCTAGCCCGTGGTGCCGGGGTTGATCGTTGTCAGCAGTGCATGCTGGTTCGTCATTATTGTATCTGCGCCCACCGAACGGCTCACAAGACACACGCCGCTTTTATGCTGCTGATGTATGACGATGAGATATTGAAGCCAAGCAATACCGGCCGGCTGATTGCTGACTGTATCGCCGATACCTATGCGTTTATTTGGTCACGAACAGAGCCGGACCCTGAGATGTTAGCGCTTCTGTCCCATCCCGATTATCAACCTTTTGTGGTTTTCCCGTCTCAATACACGACGCCTGAGCGTGTCGTGAGTGCCCCGACTGTGGGCGTGTCAGGTAAACGTCCGCTGTTGATTATTATCGATGGAACCTGGCGAGAAGCGAAAAAGATTTTCAGAAAGAGCCCTTGGCTTGATCGTTTTCCGGTTTTAAGTATTCAACCTCAGGCATTATCACGCTATCAAGTGCGTGATGCTCACGGCGAGAATCAGCTTGCAACAGCAGAAGTGGCTGCAGAGGCACTGATCGCAAATCAAGAGCAAATGGCAGCCGCATATTTGAATCAATGGTTTGATGTATTTAGCGAGCGCTATATGGCAGGTAAACGACAAAAGGCGTTGCCAGAGCGAGACGCGTTGTCCCTGCTTCTTCATCGCCAGGATCAATGTGATACACACGAAAATGCCGATGGCTAACGTTTGGTTAAAAAACTACGAAACTTGGCCAGAATCACGGACTTGAGGCTATTTTTGGTGGATAATCTGGTTATATAACGACAAACAAACACGAAGGTGACTTAGCCATGTATTACGGCTTTGATGTGGGCGGCACAAAAATTGAGTTCGGCGCGTTTGACAAACAACTTAATCGTATTGCGACCGAACGTCATCCAACCCCCACGCAGGATTATGCGGCGTTGGTTGAAACCATCGTCCAATTGGTAGAAAAACACGATGTTAAATGGGGAGGGCAGGGAACCATTGGTATTGGTATTCCTGGCTCACAAGCAGAAGATGGAACGGTTCTAACCGTTAATGTGCCTGCAGCCAATGGACAATCGTTACGTGCAGATTTAGAAGCACGCCTTGGTAGAGAAGTCCGTATCAGTAATGATGCTAATTGTTTCGCGTTATCGGAAGCCTGGGATGAGCAAGCGCAGTCGGCGAAAACAGTCTTGGGTTTAATCCTTGGCACTGGCTTTGGTGGTGGTTTAGTCATTAACGGTAAGGTGATCAATGGTAAAAACCAGATGGCTGGCGAGGTTGGTCACATGCGGATGCCGATTGATGCTTGGTTGCGTCTTGGTGATCACCCACCGATGTTTGATTGTGGATGTGGCAACAAAGGATGCTTAGATAATTACCTATCAGGGCGCGGATTCGAACAATTGTATGGCCACTTTTATCAGCCTCTATCAGCGATTGAGATTATCGAAAACTACCGAGCGGGTGAATCCGATGCAGTGGCATTTGTAGCGTGCTTTTTTGATGTGTTGGCAATGTCTTTAGGCGGTATTTTAACTGCGTTCGATCCTGACATGGTTGTGCTTGGCGGCGGCTTATCTAATTTTGATGAGCTTTATGACGCCATTTCCGAGCGCTTACCTCAGCATTTACTGTCAGCGGCAAATGCGCCTGATATAGTTAAAGCACAGCATGGCGATGCGGGTGGAGTGCGTGGCGCGGCATTCTTGCATTTAACCTAATGCCTCAATGAAACCCTGCTAAGAAAAAGCCGACATCTTGATTGTCGGCTTTTTGGCTCTTAGCTTTCTCGCGTTACTACTTATTCGACTTTTGACAGTGATTAATTGCGTCGTCTAATAGCTCGAGTGCCGTTTTATCGGTGGGTGGTAGGTCTGCATTTGATTGCGCGATAGGTGTGGTTCGCTCACTCCAGCGAATCAGTCCTGCGCCCCAGGTAAGCCCAGCGCCAAATGCCGCGGTGAGCAATTGACTGTGCGGCTTGACGACGCCTTGTTCTACCGCTTCGCACAAGGCGATAGGAATTGTTGCGGCAGACGTATTACCGTAATGCTGGATATTGATAAATGCTTTATCCAGTTCAATACCGGCATGCTCACACAAGGTTTCAATAATCCGTTTATTCGCCTGATGAGGAACAACAAGATCGATGTCGTCGGCGTTAAGTTGATTGCGGGCAAGCACTTGATTTGCCGCAGAGCCCATACCTTTCACCGCGCGTTTAAAAATATCGCGACCGATAAAGTCAAACGAAAAATGCCCATTGTCGGGATCAAAACGATCCATAGCGGTGCCAAATGCCGGGATGGCTAATACGTCTCTTCCTGCTGAATCACATCCGAGTTGCGCATCCAACAAGCCTACTTCTTGATCGCTTTTGCTCACCACGACTGCCCCCGCTCCGTCACCGAATAACACGGCGGTATCGCGTTTGCTCCAATCCAAGTACCAAGTAAGGTGTTCTGCACCAATAATCAGTGCGTGCTGGTAATGGCCAGCTTGCAACATTTTGGTAGCCGTTTCTAATCCATAAAGGAATCCAGTACAGGCGGCATTCATATCGAAAGCGGCTGCATGTAGGGCGCCAATATTTCCTTGAACCTTTGAAGCGATGTTAGGAATTAAGGTATCTGGCGAGCATGTCGCGACAATCAATAAGTCTAACTGGCTCGCGTCGATACCTGCAGCCGCCAGGGCTCGATGGGCAGCAACGGTTGCTAAGTCCGAGGTTTCTACATGACTCACTCGACGCGCCTCAATGCCAGTGCGCGAGCGGATCCATTCATCATTGGTTTCTAAGATGGTGCTGAGGTCATCATTACTCAACACAGCAGGCGGGAGACATTTACCCCAGCCAGTAATTTCTGCAAATGCCATAGTCGTTTACGGGTTATTAAGCGTTGCGCTAGTGTAAACCTGAAACTCAATTGAAACAATTTTGATAGACGAGAAGACGCGAAAAACACTACCTGGCGCAAATGCCAGGTAGTGAGCGAGATTACCAGAATAAACGGGTAAAAATGGCAAGAACCACAATACAAACAAGGTTTAAGTACATGCCAACCCGCATCATATCACGTTGTTCAATATGCCCAGATCCAAACACAATGGCGTTAGGAGGGGTGGCAACGGGAAGCATAAAGGCACAGGATGCTGCAATGGCAATTAACGCCGATAGTGCCACGGGGGACACGCCTAAGGCTTCTGCAATGGTCGCGAAGACGGGAACTAACAGTGCGGCGCTGGCGGTGTTACTGGCAAACTCTGTGAGGAATATAACAAACGCGACGACACCAAGCATGGTAAAGAACAACCCGGAGCCGGTCAGCGCGCTACTGAGGTGATTCGCCAAGAATACACTGGTGCCTGTTTCTTTGAGTACGTTGCTTAAGCAAATACCGCCACCGAACAATAATAGAACGCCCCAATCTGCGGTTTTTTCCACTTCCTTCCACTTTACCACTCGGGCAGCACCCAGTAGTACGATCGCAGACAGCGCGACGATCGAGTCAAATTTACTGAGACCACCGAGCATGGCATTTAAGGGTTTACTGAAGATCCACGCCGACACCGTAAGCGCAAAGATAGCAATGGTGATTAAACGTGGCGTGGTCCACTCAAAACCGCGTTTGTCGGCATCAAAGCTGTAGTTAAGATTCGGTTTGGTTAAAAAATACAACACAACAACAGCCACTGGCAGTAGGATAAGCGTGACAGGCAGTCCAAGCTTCATCCAGTCTGCGAAACTCAACCCAGCTTCTGCAGCGGCGATGGCATTTGGTGGGCTACCGACAATGGTCGCGATGCCACCGATACTGGCACAGTAAGCAATCCCCAACAGAACGAAAACATAGGTGCCATGATCTTTTTGATTATTCACCTTATGTAAGATACCGAGTACCAAAGGAAGCATCATTGCTGTCGTGGCTGTATTACTGATCCACATCGATAGACCGGCGGTGACACCAAAGAGCATCATGACTGCCACTGACATTTTTCCTTGGGCGATGGTTAATACTTTATTGGCAATCGCTTGATCGAGCCCTTGAGCTTGCAATGCCGCCGCTAATGCAAACCCACCTAGAAACAGAAAGATAATAGGATTAGCAAAGTTTGACAACGCCGCCGGTGTTTCAAACACACCGAGACCCACTGCCATGATCGGCACCAATATCGCTGTCATGCTGACATGGATGGCTTCGGTGAGCCAAAGCACGGCGATAAAGACCAGTAAGCTGAGGCCAGTTGTTACGTCGGCGGCAAAAGGTAAGCTGTGATATAAAACGAAAAACAACGCAATATCAGCCAATAAAATCCAGGCTTTTCGATCGAGCTTCCAGGAGTGTAAATAAAGGGATTGCAGGTTCATAGGGCGTCCTTTTACAAACGTTATCAGGTATTGTACTCATTTATAATATTTGTGTGATTCGCTTGATAACGGGGATTTATAAGCAAAAACAAGCCATAACAGATTACCAAGCGATGGCTAATATACGCTTTATTGGTCAGGGTGTTAATCGATTGCAGGCAGGTTTTTAAACAAATGATTAAAACAATGTAAAAATTGTGATTCGGGCAGCATCGATGGCAGAACGCTTGGTCATAACGTCAGAAGGGAGTTATCGGTTTGAGAGGCCATCTATCGGTGCTTTAGGTCCGGTAAATTTTGGTTTCACATTGAGAATAAAACTGTCTAGTACCGCTTTAGTGCGTGCCAGTATTTCTCTGGCGCGGATCTTGGTACCGGCCCAGCCTCTGGGGCTTGGTACCGCGTAACAGATGGCATCAATATCGTTTACATCCGCAAGAAACAGCGCACGTTCACAATGAAATTGCTGCGTGATGACGGTAAAACGAGCAAGACTAAAAACCGTCTTGGCGCGAACAACGGAATCGAGTGTCCGAAAGCCGGCATAGTCAAGATGGATCGCCTCTTCCGCGATGCCCCTCTCGCGTAAATCTCGTTTCATCGTCCAGGGTTCGTTATACGACCGATGAGCGTTGTCGCCGCTAAGAAGCAGGTGGTCAATCTTTCCTGCATGATAAAGCGCCTCAGCCGCTTCAATGCGATAGGTGTAATAAGGATTTGAGGTTTTGCCGATATATTTACTGGTGCCGAGTACGAGCCCCACTTGTCTTTTGGGCAAGACATCGACATCTTTATAGACACGCCCTTTGGCGTTAAGCGTGATTGCGATATCGCTAGCCGCCATGAGAATAACAGTAAGGGCTGTGAGTATAGCCGATGTGATTATCGCCTGACGAACGAGGCGCCGGAGAGCCATGGTGCGTTGTATCCCTTTTTTGACGGACAGCACTCGATAATAGCGGGTGCGGCAAGTAGATGGAATGGTAGCAAAAAAAGCGCCTGAGTAGGCGCTTTTTCTGTCAGTCTTTGGTTAAAATGAGGTGCGTTTGTAAGCGCGGTATTCAGGTGACCAAAAACTCTCCTCGATGCGCTTTTTCAGTGCCTCATCAGAGAGCTCGGCGGCGACGCCTTCAATAATCGCTTCTTTAGCCACCTCAAACGCAATGCGTTTTGATACTTGGGTAATATCCTCCAACGGTGGGAGCAGGGCGCCGATCCCTCGCTTCGCCAGAGGAGAGCATTCGGATAGTGCTCGCGATGAGGCCATTAGCATGCCATCGGTAACACGAGAAGCCCCGACGGCTAATACGCCAAGCCCGATGCCTGGAAAAATATAGCTGTTGTTACACTGTGCGATGGGGAAGGTTTTGCCATTATCTAAACGGACGGGCTCAAATGGACTTCCTGTGGCAACTAGCGCTTGACCATCGGTCCAACGCAAAATATCAAATGGCGTCGCCTCGACCCGGCTCGTGGGGTTAGATAAAGGAAAAATAATAGGGCGTGGACAGGTGGCATGCATTTGTTTAATGACATCTTCAGTGAATAACCCTGGTGCCCCCGATACGCCGACGAGCACGGTGGGTTTCGCGTTTCGAACCACGTCTAATAGTGAGATGTTGCTATCTTCTAGCTGCCACTCCGCTAGTGCCTCGCTTTTTTGTACCAGCTTTTGTTGGAAGTCGAGCAAGTTTGGCATTGCATCGACTAATAGACCCCAGCGATCGACCATATACACGCGTGAGCGAGCTTGTGCATCTGAAATGCCCTCCGCGACCATTTGTGCAATGATAGCTTCTGCAATACCACAACCGGCAGAGCCCGCGCCTAAAAAGGTGATCCGCTGTTCAGACAACTTGGTGCCAGCCGCTTTACACGCGGAAATTAATGAGCCCACGGTGACTGCTGCCGTCCCTTGGATATCATCATTAAAGCAGCACACCTTGTCTTTATAGCGTTCTAGGATTGGCATGGCATTTTTTTGCGCGAAATCTTCAAATTGGATCAATGCTTCAGGCCAGCGGCGCTGTACTGCTTGGATGAACTCTTCAATAAATGCATCGTACTCTTGGCCGCTAATCCGAGTGTGGCGCCATCCCATATACATGGGATCGGAGAGCCGTTGTGGGTTATTAGTTCCTACATCCAGAACAATGGGAAGCGTATAAGCCGGACTGATCCCACCGCACGCGGTATAGAGCGATAGCTTTCCGATAGGGATGCCCATGCCACCGATCCCTTGGTCGCCTAATCCCAGAATCCGTTCTCCATCGGTGACCACTATCACTTTGACATTGTGACGAGACGCATTGTTTAAAACATCATCAATACGATCGCGGTTTGGATAAGAAATAAATAACCCGCGTCCGCGGCGATAAATATTGGAAAAGTTCTCACACGCCGCCCCAACCGTGGGGGTATAGATGATAGGCATCATTTCGGTGATGTGGTTCGATACCAGTCGGTAAAACAGCGTTTCGTTGGTATCTTGAATATTTCTAAGATAGATATGCTTATCGATATCGTTTTCGAAGCGTTGGTATTGCTGATAGGCGCGCTCGGTTTGTTCTTCAATGCTTTCTATCGCGTCTGGCAATAATCCTTCAAGGTTAAAGAACTTACGCTCTTCAACACTGAATGCGCTGCCTTTGTTTAATAGTGGCGTTTCTAGCAGAGCTGGCCCCGCGTAGGGGATATAAAGAGGACGTTTTTGATTATTCATGAATGATCAGACTCGATGGTTCTTTTCGTTGGGTCGATGACGAATGTTGGGCGTTATCATGTGCCTTCGTGGCGTTTTTATGTCCTTTGCCGAACGCTTTTTGTGCGTTAGGTAGCGATAGCCCCAGGCGATTTGCAATAAAGGGTAAAGTTTAGGCATGAATGGTGACCTAATTCAACTTTTTTACCTCAATGTGCGGTGTGGGTATTAGCAAAGTTGCGCAAGAGAAGAGCGAGGGGTCTACACTTTGCCTGTAGGCCACAACGCAGTGCGGTTTAAACTTGCTACTCGGTGACCGACAGCAATTGATTGAAAGCTAATAATAAAGATGTTGGCTGTACACATTTAATGGAAGGTAAAAAGAGGTAGTCCAATGAAGTCACTTATTGCCGCCAGCTTGCTGGTTTTTTCGACCACGACTCTCGCTGCTAATTTAAGCGATTTAGATTATATTACAGAGGTGTATCCCCCGTTCAATTATGAAGAGCGTGGTGAGTTAAAAGGGATTGCCGTTGATTTTCTAGAGGCTGCGACTAAGGCGGCGGGTGAGCCAATTAGCCGTGATCAAGTGAAATTGCAACCGTGGGCTCGTGGTTATGCGACCGCGTTGTCTGAACCCAATACGGTCCTTTTTTCAACCACACGCACCGCAGAGCGTGAAGATAAGTTTAAATGGGTTGGGCCCATTACCGATACCAAAGTGGTGGTTTGGGCGCCAAAAAGCAAAGAGATAACAATCAATAACGCGAGTGACTTTGCTGACTACAAAGTTGGCGTGGTACGAGATGATGTGGGTCAACACCTATTAGAAACGATGGGCGTTGGCAAGAAATCAATTCGTTTATCCCCGAAACCGGACTTGTTGGCAAAACAATTAGCCGCTGGGCGGATAGATATGTGGGCTTATGAAGAAAATGTGAGTGCGTATATCATGAGCCAGAGTAATATCGATACCAGCCAGTTTGAGGTGGTGCATGTGTTAAATGAATCACAGCTTTATTACAGTCTAAGTAACAATACACCAGACAGCTATGTTGAAAAACTGCAAGCAGGCGTTGACCAGGCGATCATGGACGGCACGCTCGATGAGATAAAAAATAACTACAAGTAGCGCGGGGCATCACAAAGAATAAAAACGGGCGCTTCAGGCGCCCGCTTTTAGATAGTTCGAGGCTTAAACCGTTAGTCGCGGAAGTTCTCAAACTGAAAAGGTTGCTCAAAATCACTGTCTTTGATCAATTGAATTACAGCCTGTAAATCGTCGCGTTTCTTAGCGGTAACACGGACTTGCTCACCTTGAATTTGCGTCTGGACCTTCATCTTGGCATCTTTGATCGCTTTGGTGATCTTTTTCGCCACTGGCGTCTCAATGCCATTTTTGAACTTCACCTGCTGTGAAAAGCTCTTACCGGAATGGACCATTTCCTGAATATCCATCGCGCGTGCATCAACGCCACGCTTGGCCAAATTGTTGCGAAGCATATCCATCATTTGATTCACTTGAAAATCAGCCTCAGCAATCACTTTTACCGCTTCTTTATCCAAGTCAAAATTGGCTTCCACACCACGAAAATCAAACCGTGTTGCCAGTTCACGATTGGCATTATCAACGGCATTTTTGAGTTCCACTTTGTCAATTTCAGACACAATATCAAATGAAGGCATAGTCTCATCCTAGTTGGGGGCATGCTCTGGACATGCCCATGTTCAATCAATGGTTATGTATTTTTTCGCGCCATGACAGCGTTGGCAAGTTGAGCCAAAACCTTTTCGGTATCTTCCCAGCCGAGACAAGGATCGGTAATCGACTGACCATAGGTGCGTGAATCGGCACTCCCCATTGCTTGATTACCTTCTTGTAAAAAACTCTCAGCCATAATGCCAGCGATCGCTTGCTCGCCACCATGGATTTGCGCGGCAATGTCTGCACACACCTCTAATTGACGACGGTGCTGCTTTTGGCAATTACCATGGCTAAAATCAACCACAAGCTTGGTAGGTAAGCCAAAACCTGCCAGCGTGTTCGCGGCTGCCTGTACATCATGCGCGTGATAATTCGGCTGGTGTCCGCCGCGCAAAATAACATGGCCGTCAGGGTTGCCGGCAGTGCGATAGATTGTCATGGCGCCATGTTTGTCCGGCGAGCAGAACAAATGCGATTCACGGCTCGCACGAATCGCGTCGACGGCAATAGTAATATTACCGTCGGTGCCATTTTTAAACCCAACAGGGCTTGAGAGCGCTGACGCCATCTCGCGATGAATTTGGGATTCAGTAGTTCGAGCGCCGATCGCGCCCCAGCTAATTAGGTCAGCAATATACTGACCGGTAATCATATCGAGAAACTCGGTCGCCGTCGGTAAACCCATTTTATTGATATCGAGCAGTAACTCACGCGCGGTGAATAGCCCCGCACGAATGTCGCCGCTACCGTCGAGGTGGGGATCGTTGATCAAGCCTTTCCAACCGACAACGGTGCGCGGCTTTTCAAAATAGGTGCGCATCACCACCAATAATTGATCTGTGTATTGATCGGCTAGGGTTTTGAGCTTTGCTGCGTAATCACGGGCCGCGGTTGGATCGTGAATCGAGCAAGGGCCGACGATCACGAGTAGTCTAGGGTCTCGGCCATTGAGAATATCGCTAATCGCACGTCGTGCGGTGGTTATGTGGTGAGCAACACTGTCAGTAACGGGGTGGGCAGCTTCCACCTCTGCAGGCGTAGGCATGGTATCGACCACACGGGTTCGAAGCTCGTCGGTTTTCAGTGGCATAGAGGACAGCCTTCCTCACATTTTTATCTGTTGCGAAGCCAGTAAGATAGCAAAAAAAGCGGCCTGTGAAAGCATCAATGTGATATCTGTTGGATTTTTTCTTCCAGAGCGGCAAGGTGTCACGCCTACCAACAGGTTACGCGTGACGATGATTGACGGATTGAATGAAGGTTATTATGTTACCCTGTCACTCAATCCCATGATCAATCTGTGTGTTTAATACTCAGCACTAGGATGAACAACTCAAGGTGAGATCTTTGTCTTCTTCCGCGGGCCGTTGTGCGAGATAGGCCAATGCCGGATGTGCATCAAAGGGAGCGGCTAATACAGTGATAAGATCGTGCGTAGGTTGCATGTTACCTTGTTCTGCGGCATCAATGGCTTGCTGAGCCAGAGAGTTACGCAAAATAAATCCAGGGTTTGTTGCTCGCATACGGTTTAGTCGTTCAAGCGAATCAAGATGATGGATACGTTGATGGTAATCGCTTAGCCATTCACTCAAGCTGTCGGTATCGGCAATCATGTCTGAAAACTGACTGAGGCTTTGTGCGGTGAGTAGGGCATCGTTTTCAATCTCGCTGAGCCGGCGAAAGAAAAGGGTATAATCGACACCTTCGCTCTCAAGCAATGAAAAGAGCGCATTAAATAAATGGCTATCACCCTGCTGTGCGTCCGATAAGCCCAATTTATCACGCATTGCTTTGCTATATGCCACTTGCAAATGATGTTCATAGCCGCCAAGAATGTCGTTGATCACCGCGCTGTCTAGCAATGGCGTGAATGCGTAACCCAATGCGGAGAGGTTCCAAAGTCCAATGGCGGGTTGTTGGTTGAAGGCGTAGCGTCCGGTGTGATCCGTGTGATTGCAAATATTGCTGGGATTGAAATCATCTAAAAATGCGTAGGGGCCATAGTCAAAGGTTTGGCCCAGGATCGACATATTGTCGGTATTCATCACGCCATGGTTAAAACCAACGGCTTGCCATTGAGCGATCATTCCAGCGGTGCGCTCGACAATTTCTTGCAGCAATGCCGCATACGGTTGCTCGGCTTTGGCAAGTTCAGGGAAATGACGCGCAATCACATAGTCGGCCAGTGTACGCAGCGCGTCATGTTGTTGGCTAAAAAATAAATACTCAAAATGACCAAAACGGACATGGCTTTCTGTCACCCGCAATAACGTTGCTGCGGTTTCCATTCGCTCACGCATGACGGGCGTGTCGCTCGTGGCCATGGCGAGGGCGTGCGTGGTTGGGATGCCAAGTCCGCGCATTGCTGCACTGGCTAAGTATTCACGGAGCGTTGATCGTAACACGGCCCGACCATCACCATGGCGACTATAAGGTGTTTTACCGGCCCCTTTTAGATGCCAATCCCACAGTGTGCCGCTGTTATCACGCCACTCGCCCAGTAATACGCCACGCCCATCACCGAGCGCGGGATTGTATTGACCAAACTGGTGCCCCGTGTATTTCATGGCAAAAGGCGTGCGGCCGGCCAAGGGTTGCTCTGCCGATAATAACGCGCGAAAGGTATCGCTTTTGATGTCTGCATCGGTTAAGCCGAGTTTTTCCGCCAAGGTGGCGTCAAAGGTTAAAATTCGCCCGTTATATAGCGGCGTTGGTGTAACGGACTTACCGAATGCGCTGCCCAACTGGCTAAAACTAAACCGAATGTGTTCGCCATTAAATACTGCCATGTTTCCCCCTTATTTGCTTTAGCCAGCCTAACAGGGTTACGACGACTAACAAGAGACAGAAAGTAAGGGTATTTTTTCTGCGACGCGTCGGATCAACAACGCATCTTACGTGCAAATTGCGTATACTTGGGGGCATTATTTTTTATCGTGTTGAGACAATGATTAAACTAGGCCAATTTAATACGCTTACTGTGGTCAAACAGGTAGACTTTGGGGTGTTTCTGGATGGAGATGACTACGGCAATATTCTCCTCCCCAAGCGTTATGTACCGCAGAATACTCAGCTTGGCGACGACCTTGATGTGTTTATTTATTTCGATTCTGAAGATGACATCATAGCGACCACCGAAACGCCTTATGTGCAAGTGGGTGAGTTTGCATCCTTGCGTTGTGTTGGGGTGAACTCAGTGGGCGCGTTTGTTGACTGGGGGCTGACTAAAGACTTGCTGGTGCCATTTAGTGAGCAACGCACGCGTATGGAAGAGGGCAAACCGTATGTTGTGCGCGTTTATACTGACAATGCATCAGGGCGCATTGTGGCGAGTCGTAAATTTAACAAGTTTATTAGCGACGCACAGCCCAAAATGCAACAGGGAGATAAAGTCACGGTACTGATCACGGATAACACCGATCTGGGCTATAAGTGTGTGGTCGACAATCAACACTGGGGACTGATTTATCGCGCTGAAGCGTTTGGTAAGTTGTTTATTGGCAAAAAACTCAGCGCCTACGTCAAACATGTACGCGACGATGGCAAAATGGATTTATCGCTACAAAAACCAGGTAAAGCCCGGGTCGATGAGTTAGGCGATAAAATCTTACGTACGCTGGAAAACAAAGACGGCTTCTTACCGCTGAATGATAAAAGTTCGCCTGATGCTATTTTTGCTTTGTTTCGTACGAGCAAGGCAACCTTTAAAAAGACACTGGGTGGCTTGTATAAGCAGCGACAAATCCGGATCGAACACGATGGCATTTACTTAACTAAGTTCGATTAACATGACAAAAAAATGCCCGGTACGTCCTGTTCCGGGCTTAGGGAAAAGGCTCATTGGAGCCCGATGCCAATTTAACTTTGTTTCCTATAGTGTAGTCTATCATTAGTGGTTTTCCAGCGCGTGAAGAAAATAATGCGGGCGTGGAAATGAAGATAAAAGGGTATCGCGACAGACGCGCGATACCCTGGGGATCATGGCTTGGGAATCGTTGTCCGCCACGCTTTCCATGCGGTTTTCCCTTCATCATGGAGTAAAAAATGCTGTTGATCCTGAGCGATAGGCTGAAGCGGCTTGTCCTCAGGGGTTGAGAAAGCAATCCCGCCTTTTAGCAAACTATCAATGGTACCGCTTTTTAAATCGGCACCGGTTAATCCTATCGAGACATCCACGCCTGATTGATTCCAAAATACAGAGTTCTCGCGTACTAAATAGGCATAGTCGGGAGCAATGTGTAACTCGAATAAAACGCGATCAGCGAGTTCACCCAGTGTTACTTTAGCGACAGTGCCTACTTCTATTTCTCGATACAACACAGGCGTACCTCGGGTCACTGAATGGCGCGCATCGCTTTCTAATATCAAAGTGAGTCCTTGCGGATACTTTGGCGTCTCATGCAGGACAAACTGCTGGGAAAACTCACCTTGGCCGGGCTCGACGGAGATATAAGTTCCAAATAAGGAGTCTAAGTTTTCTGTCTTGGTCAGACTTAGTACGGGTTGCGTCAACCAAAAGTAACTTCCTTGACGCGCCAATGCGCGTTTATATTTCGGGTAGAGCCTTGCGTGCATACGCACCTTCTCCTGACTGAAATCTGGCGACATGTCGATCACTTCACCCACATCGACGCCTTGATAGCGAATCGCACTGCCTACTTTTACCCCATTGGCTTGGTCGACTGTCAGCATAATATCAACACCATATTGGGCTGCGTCTTGTTTGGAAGGGTAGAGCTTCCACTCTCCGTTGCGTTGATTACTGATCCCCGGCATGTCGCCAAACGCGATGCCGCCATTGAGTAGCGAGCGGACCGAGCCTGTATTAATTTCAACGCCACGTAAATTGGCTTTGATATCCAGTCCGGATTGGTTCCAAAACACTGTATTGCGATGAATTAAGTGCTTGTAGCGGTTATTGACAGCGATGGCGATGGTGACGCTCTGACCGTTTAATTGGTAACCCTCCACTTGACCGACAATAAAGTTACGATACATCACGGGGCTACCTTCACTGATACTGGGTAAGCGGTCAGCGACAAGCGTAAAGCGCGTTTGGCCTTGTGCGCTTTGGTTGGCATGTTTTGCTTGAATGGATGACGTGTAAAGCGGATAGGTATCGTTGGCGCCTTTCGCCCCCTCGCTGGTGAAGCTAAGCGCCGGATCGGCAATTTGTTCCATTGCAGGCACAACCACGTCGAGCCCTTTACCCGTTAGCTCACCAGTAATGCCGCCAAGGATGAAAAATTGCGATGCTTGTTTTACGAGGTGACGATATTGCGGGTCGATCACCACATCTATCGTAACATTGTCACTTTCATTGAAGCCGATATGGTCAATAAAGCCGACCTCTATGCCGCGGTGTAACACTTTTGTATGTTGAGAGAGCCCATAGGCATCGTCTGCGGTCAGGGTGACGGTTAAGGCATTGTCTTGTTGTTTACGTTGTTGATGGCGGTTGGCAGCGGTGAATAGATGGTCCGATGTAACGGAATCTGCGTCCGCAGAACCTGGCTCAATCGATAAATAATTGCCAAGTACGAGGTTACCGATGTTTTTCAAGCCATCAAAGCCAATTTGTGGTTGCTCGATTTTTATACGCGTGTCTTTGTTCAGTAGCCAGGTCATACTGGGATCGAGTTTGGCGGTGGCGATAGGACCAGGATAATTGTCTGTGATCTCAATACGCGTAATTTCACCCACTTCTAATCCTTGGTAGGTGATCCGTGTGCCTCGGCCCGGCAGACCGTGATCAGCGGGTAAAGAGAGGTTTAATGTTTGCCCCCGCGCGGCATGCGCGAGACTCGAATACAATTGAAATGGCTGATTCGCATCCGAACGAGGGCTGTTATCGGGAGAGTCGAACGCAATGCCTCCCGCAATTAAACTTGCCACGCTATCTAATTCGAGTTCAACGCCAGAAGCATCGATTCGTGTTTTAAGCCCACTGACCGACCAGAAACGTGTCTGCTCTTTTAGTAAGTGTGCGAATTGGGGTTCAATCAACGCCGAGAGCGTCACGCCTTGCGCGTCACTGTCGAGCCGATAGCTATAAACCTCGCCGACTTGAATTTTACGGTAATAAAGGGGAGAGCCGACATTAAGAGAACCCAGGGTCGGTGCTCGCAGTTTCACCGTCGTCCCCGCCTTTTCGGCCATATCTGTCGGTGGCTCGTCGCGTGCGGTAAATGTCAGGCGAGGCTCACCTTTTCCTGGCTGCAAAGCAATGTAGTTACCGGATACTAAGGTTTCTAAGCCACTGATCCCAGTGATGGAGGCGCGAGGCTTGACCAGCCAAAATTCGGTCCCGGAAGTTAAAAGCTGTGTGGCTTCTGGATAGATATTGGCATCGACATAAATACCATCAAGATCGTCAGCCAAGGTAATATTGCGCACCTTGCCGACCTCCAGCCCTTGATAGCGTATAATGGTCCGCCCAGCTTCTAATCCTTGTGCATCACTAAAAAGGATCTGGATCCGTTGCCCGGCTTCATTGATTGACTGAAACACCAACCATGCGGCTAAACCTAGCGCCAGTATAGGGAGTATCCATAGTGGAGACAGGCCATAGGTGGTTTTAATTATCGGTGAGGGTAGGTCTTGTTTGTCGCTCATGATGATCCCATATCAAACGCGTATCAAGAAATTCGGTGGCGAGCATGGTTAATACCACGACAATGCCAAACGCGATGGCGCCCGGCCCGGGGGTAAAGTCCATAATGCGACCACGATCAATTAATGCCACCATAAATGCAATGACGAATAAGTCCATCATTGACCATTTTCCGATCCACTTAACCCCACGATATAGCCACATATGCTGACGAGGTGTAATGGCAGTGCGGCGCCGAAAACTGATTAGTATTAATCCTAGCCCCAAGATCTTGGCCACTGGAACGATGATGCTGGCGGTGAAAATGATCACGGCAATACCAGGCATGCCATTATTGATTAAGCTCGCCACCCCAGAGAAGATGGTGTCTTCAAGCCGAATACCGTTAGAAAATAAAATTGAGATCGGATACACGTTGGCTGGAAACAAAAAAATACTGGCTGTGATCAAACATGCCCATGTCTTTTGCTCACTGCGAATGACACGCCGATAAAGAGGCTGGTGGCAGCGCTGGCACGCGCCTTGGTCTGCGGTCTGTGTTAAGCCACAGTGACCACAACGAATGAGTGTGGACGTGTTATCCGATGGTGTCGCAGCTAAAGAAAATGTATCCCAGTATCTTTGTGTATTCACTCTGACCAGCAGCACAGAGAGCAAGATCTGGATAACCGCGTAACAGGCGAGGCCGATGGAGAAATGCAGGGAGGCATAGTCTTGAATTTTAAAACAAGCGATGGCCAAACTGACCATCAAAACATCCGCCATGACCCAATGACGACTATGGTCAACTACCTTGACCGCAAGACGAAAGCACCGAATCGCTTGACGTCGTCGTGCAAGGTGTAAAGTGAGTAAAGCGCTGGTAAAGATAAGTGGCCCTAGAGAGGCACAAATCACCACGAGCGCAGCCACAAAAGGAAAGTCGGACCAAAGGCGCGCAGCACCAGTCAATAAGGAGACGTTGATCGTTGAGCCTAATAAATCTATCGATAGCAAAGGTTGGAGATGGGCTGGCAAGAAAAGGATAAGTATCGTCAAGGTTAACGCGATTTCACTATTAAATGATAAGCGTCGACCCTGTGCGAGTTTGGTCGCGCAGCGTGGGCAAATGGCAAGATGGTCATAACCCGTTTGACAGCCTTGTAGCACCCGGTCACAACCCGGGCACCTTATCTGACTTGGATAAGATACCGATAGGGTGTTGTCTGGTGGTTGCCTTCTCACGATTATTTCCCTGCTACCTGTTGGAGTTGTCCATATAAGGTTTGATAAACACCGGGTGCATTCACCAGTTCGGTGTGTGTCCCTTGTTGACTGACCTGACCTTCATCGAGCACATAAATCAGATCGGCTTCTTTAACCGCTGACAGCCGATGCGCAACAATCAGTGTCGTACGACCGGCTAAAAAGGTTTGCATTGCTTGATGCAGTGCGCGTTCAGTGGCGGTATCGAGTGCCGACGTGGCTTCATCTAAAATCACCAGTTTAGGGTCGCCGAGCAGCATACGCGCAATTGCAACACGCTGGCGCTGACCGCCTGATAAGCGCACCCCTTGGCGTCCCAGTGGGGTCTCTAAGCCTTGAGTCAGCTGATTCACGACGTCGCCCAGCTGTGCGCGCTCCAACGCTTGCCAGAGCGTCGCATCATCAAACTCACGCCCCAGACTTAAATTATTTCTTAAGGTATCATTAAACAGTATGGGCTGTTGCAATACCACGGCAATTTGATGACGAAGCGCATCCATATTGATGGCATGAATGGAATGGCCATTAAAGCGAATATCACCCTGTTCTACAGGGTAGAGCCCTAACAACAGCTGAATGAGGGTTGATTTGCCGCCCCCACTTGCGCCGACGAGGGCCACGCGTTGTCCGGCCGGGATTTGCATGGTGAGACCATCGAGAATCGCTTTGTCATCATCATACGCAAAGTGAAGATTATCTATCTCAACATCGATTGCTTGCGGGTTACCCCTCCCTGACATGAGCTCGCCTGGATCGATCCCTTCTGGACGCCGAGTTTCTTCGGGTAATTGCAAGACCTCGTTAATCCGAGTTATCGCTGCTTTGGCGCTATACCACGCAAACTGTATCCCGAGTAGCTCTTGAACTGGCCCGAGCATAAACCATAGATAGCCAAACACGGCAAACATCAAGCCGATAGAAAGATCACTAAAAAAGACCATGCCCATCGCGACTGCGCGAAAGAGTTCAAAGCCGACTAAAAACATTAAGAACGAAAGACGACCCGCCGCCTCAGATTGCCACGCGTATTTATCGGCGCTCACTTTAATATCATTGGCACTGTCATCAAGTTGCTTTAAATAGGTCCTCTCTCGGTTAGCGGCGCGAAGTTGATATAATCCGTCTAGAGTATCGACCAGTCGCTGTTGGAACTGTTCAAAGGCTCGGTTTTCGCGCGTTTTAAGGTGTTTTACGCGTTGGCCGAGGGCACGACTCAGCGCCACCACAATGGGATTAATCAATAAGATAAACAAGCCTAATCGCCAGTCAATCCAAAGCAAAACCACCGCTGTCCCGGTGACAGTGAGGATCCCGATAATAAATTTACTCAGCGTGGTCCCGATAAACTTATCGATGGTTTCCACATCGGTGACAAGGTGAGAAGTCAGCCCGCCACTGCCACGAAGTTCGTACTCTCGCATGCTGATACGGCCGAGTTTTGCAATCAGGTGCTGACGGATTTTATAGGTGATGGCTTTACCCACCAGCGTAAATTGGCGACCTTGTAAGATGTTCAACCCTTGGCTGATAGTGCGCATCAATACCACGATCACTAAGACGGCAGCGATATAGTACGCAGCCTGTTGCCAGCTTTGTGGCAGTATTGTGTTAAGTACCGACAGCCCCCAATCGGGTTTGTCGAGTAGCACCTCGTCGACCAATAATGGCATCAATAGCGGAATCGGCACACTGATGAGCGTGGCAGCAATGGCGACCACGTTTGCCCAGATTAGCCGCGTTCGATGAGGTCGTGCTTGGTCAAGAAGCCAGCGCCAAGTGATCATAAATCAAGATACTCAATTGAAATGTCTTTAGATTCTTTCTATTGTAATGGTCTTGTTGATTGAGATGCAGTGATTTATGGAAAACAAAGCGGATTTTTATCGTTTGTTAACGCAACAAGCGGTGGCTTTATGTGAAGGTGAGCCTAACCTTATCGCTAAGCTTGCTAATGTGAGCGCCTTGCTAAATAGCCAACTTGACGATATCAACTGGGTGGGATTTTATCTTGATGACGGTGACGAGTTAGTGCTTGGACCATTTCAAGGCCAACCCGCGTGTGTTCGTATTCCTTTTGATAAAGGTGTATGCGGTGCGGCTTATCGACAAGATATTGTCATGCGAGTTGAAGATGTCCATGCTTTTGAAGGACATATCGCCTGTGATGCCGCCAGTAACGCTGAAATTGTTCTGCCAGTGCACGTCAACGGACAACGGCATGCGGTACTCGATATTGATAGTCCAAGTATCGGTCGATTTGACCAAGAAGATGAGCATGGACTGGCTACCTTGGTCAAAGAAATGCAAAAACACTTATGATTTCGCCAATCTTGGTAGTTTTTTAATATCAGGTATCTATAATACGCACCACTTTCATACTTAAATACACGTAGATACGCTGCTGCAGTTTGCTGCAGCAGGCCAGGAAAAAACATGGAAAATACTGAAAAGCTCGCGAACAGCAAAGAAGTCATTGCCTATATTGCTGAACGTTTCCCTAAATGTTTTACTGTTGAAGGCGAAGCCAAGCCATTAAAAATTGGTATTTTTCAAGATCTTGCGACTCGTCTAGACGGCGACCCCAAGGTAAGCAAAACCCAATTGCGCGCCGCGCTTCGTCAGTACACGTCTTCCTGGCGTTATCTGCACAGCGTGAAACCCGGTGCGTCACGCGTCGATTTAGATGGCAATGCGTGCGGCGAGTTAGAGCAAGAGCATATTGATCATGCGGCTCAGGCTCTAGCAGAAAGCAAAGCACGGGCCGCTGAGCGTCGTAAGCAACAACAGGCGAAAAAAGCGGAGTCTCAGGCGAAAAACGGTGAAAAAGCGCCAGCCAAAGGCAAAAAAGCGGCAGCGCAATCGGCAAAAGGCCGTACAAGTAAACCAAAGCCCGCTAAAATGACTAAGAAAGAGAGTGAGCCACGTCGCGAACTCAGCGCCAACGACGTTGTCGTAGGCAAAGACGTAAATGTGAACATGGGCAATGGTAATTTACCTGCGACCATTGTTGAAATTAATAAGGATGAGGTGCGGGTTCGCCTAACTAACGGATTAACCATGTTAGTAAAAGCGGAGCACCTCAGCGCTTAAAGGAGACTCCTCGACGCATGTTTTGTCGACGCCGCGTTTCGGCGATTGCTGCCAGCCTCATGCTGGCAGCATCTGCCCAGGCCGTAGAGGCCGATTTTCAACTCAGTGAGTTACCTTCACTCTCTGCAGAACCTCAACACGAAACCGCTTCTAAGCGGGTAACCTCTCGTTTTACCCGATCGCACTACAAGCAGTTTACGCTCGATGACGCGTTCTCAGCGGCTATTTTTAAACGCTACCTTGAAACGCTCGACTACAACCGTGTCTTTTTGACTCAGGATGATGTCGACACGCTATCGCGTTGGGAAGATCGTTTAGATGACCAATTAAAGGCGGGTGAAACAGAAGCCGCGTATGCGATTTATAACCGGGTTCTCAAAAAGCGCTTTGAACGCTATCAGTACGCTTTAAAAGTACTCGATAAACCGTTTGATTTTTCCGCAGATGAGAGCATGGTACTGGATCGTACTGAGCGACCATGGGCGGCAAATCAAGCGGAGCTTGATGCGATTTGGGACAAGCGAGTCAAAAATGACGCATTGAACTTACGCCTCACGGGGAAAGAGGATGATGCGATCCGCGACACCCTAGGGAAACGGTATAACAGTGCGTTAAAACGCCTCACACAAAGCCATAGTGAAGATGTGTTTCAAGTCTACATGAACGCCTTCGCCCGTGAGGTTGATCCGCATACGAGCTACTTATCTCCCCGTAATGCCGAACAATTTCAATCGGAAATGAACCTATCTCTTGAAGGAATTGGTGCCGTTTTACAGGTCAAAAACGAATATACCGTCATTCGTTCTCTGGTTGCTGGTGGCCCTGCGTCCAAGTCAAAACAGTTGTCACCAGGTGACCGCATTATTGGTGTTGGCCAGGAAGACGAATCGGTTGTCGACGTTATTGGCTGGCGTCTGGATGACGTGGTGGAACTGATCAAAGGCCCGAAAGGGAGCGAGGTTCAACTCAAAATTCTTCCTGAAGGCGCTAATGCTAAAAGTTACAACGTTACGTTAACCCGCGATAAAATTCGTCTTGAAGATCGTGCGGTGAAGTCGGAAGTGATCGCGCGCGGCGAAGATAAAATTGGTGTACTCACGGTACCGGGGTTTTATGTCGGCTTAGCCGATGATACCAAAAAAGAATTGGCAAACTTACAAGAGAAAGATGTCAGTGGCATCGTTGTCGATTTACGTAATAACGGTGGCGGGGCGCTGAGTGAAGCAACGGCGCTCAGTGGTTTGTTCATCGACAAAGGCCCGATTGTGCAAGTAAGAGACAGCTACGGTCGAGTGAAAGTCAACGCCGACAGTGATGGCAAAAGCTATTACGATGGCCCAATGACCGTGCTGATAAATCGCTATAGTGCCTCTGCGTCGGAAATTTTTGCCGCTGCCATGCAGGATTATGATCGAGCGGTAGTGATTGGCGAACAATCGTTTGGTAAAGGAACAGTGCAACAGCATCGTTCGCTCAACCATATTTACGATTTGTTCGATAACCCACTGGGTTACGTGCAATATACAATCCAAAAGTTTTATCGCATCAGTGGCGGCAGTACCCAAAATAAAGGTGTCGTACCTGACATTGCGTTTCCATCGCCTGTATCGCCTGATGAAACCGGTGAAAGTATGGAAGACAATGCATTGCCTTGGGATCGTATTGAAAAAGCGGATTATCAGGCACAGTCTTTGCCTGAATCAGTGATTGATACCCTCGCGCAACGTCATCAAGCAAGGATTGCTGACGATCGAGAGTTCGGTTTTATTCGTCAAGATATCGCGCGCTATCAAAAAGAAAAGGACGACAATACCTTGTCTTTAAATGAGAAAGTACGACGTCAAGAGATGGATGACGAAGATGCAGACCGCTTAGCGCGTTTAAATGCACGTCAAGAAGCCATGGGTGAGCCTCGCTTCAAGTCACTCGATGATGTACCTAAAGAGTATGAAGAGCCCGATGCCTACCTAGACGAAGCCGCCAGTATTACGCGAGATCTAGTTAATCTCACGACATCGCGTAACGAGTCATCTCTTAACGAATAGTGAGCCCGAAAAAGACACGACTGTGATCACGATAAGCCTGGGTCATCCGACCTGGGCTTTTTTTCACTCAAAATGAGAACTAGGTCTAATCTTAGTAATAAGGCATCACCATCAGTAGGGGGAAGGTATGCGTTATTTCTACGGGATCACACTTGCCATGTTTATGGCATGGCCAGTGCATAGCGAGGATTTAGGGCGCTTTGACGTGCCTTTGCTGCTGGGGCAATGGTACTGGTTTAGTGAAGCAAGCGAAACATCAACCCTCCATCCTTATAAAGCAATTAATATCTCCTTTAACTCCCACTATGAATTTCGTATCGATATGTTACGTCGTAACGGAAAGCTGGAAACAGCGGCCGGCCAATATAGCGTTACTCAGCAAACACTGAGGCTTTATGATGAGAATGGCACGGATCAGGTACATGCTTATCAATTGAATCATCACCAGTTGCAATTACAGGGGGCTATCTTTACGAAGTTGCTTCCAGACAACCTGAGTGGTTTGTGGCGTTCAAACAGTATTGAAGGTGATGATGTTAGCGAAGACGTAGACGGTGTGTCGCTAAAGTTGCGCCCAGACTTTTTGTTTGCGATGCAAGTAAGAGGCGATAGTGGCCGTTCAGTGACCCATCGAGGCGTCTATTTGGTCGAGGGGGATCACTTAATGTTGATTTACAAAGAAGGGCGTCACTCGTCGCAATACCAACTGGCCGCTGATACTTTGCGATTAACCAATGATGTATTTGGTATGGAAGCGGTATTACAACGGCAACGCCAAGAATAGCAGCGCCAAGAATCGTTTAGCCCGTAAAAGTTGGTTATCGTCATGGCATTTTACGGGCCCAATCCGTGATTCACGGCGACAAATTAAATGCGGCCTTTAGCGCCGATAAATGCGCCTCGTCCTTACAAATCGCCTTGTTCGGTTCATCCGATATTTTGGCTACGGGTTTGCCTTGGCAGCTGGTCAGCTTGATCACCACATTTAGTGTTTTCACATTGGGTAGATCACAAGTCAGTTGTGTGCCAATCCCAAACGACGTACTCGCCTTACCCGCAAAGTGTTGATAAATATGAATGGCTTTAGCCAGTGTCAAGCTATCTGAAAAAACGAGTGTTTTATCTTTAGGATCGATATGGTGGTGGCGATAGTGCGCAATGGCTTTTTCGCCCCAGATGATGGGATCGCCGCTGTCGTGACGTAAGCCACTGAATGCCTGAGATAGAGACGCATCAAGATCGCGCAAAAAGGCATCCATATTGATACAGTCGGTAAGGGCGACCCCAAGACTATTCGGATACTCGCGTAGCCATACATTAAGCGCGAGCTGTTGAGAATCTGCTAGATCGCCCGCCAGTTGTTGGTGGGCTTGAAACCACTCATGCGCTTGTGTGCCAACCGGAGGAAGCCCTAGCTGCTTTGCTAACCAGCAATTCGAGGTCCCCTTTAGCGGTGGATAAACGGCGTGTAAACGCGTGACGATAGCCTGATGGACATCGCGCGAAAAACGACGGCGTGTACCAAAATCAACCAGATGAAAGTCATCCGAGTAGCCATCGGCCGGTAAGTGTGCCAGTTTGTCGTCAAGGCGTGCTAAGGCATCCGCGACTCCCAATTCTGGATAGCAAGCGCGATTGCGTAGCTCACAGATAATCGCAAGCAGTGGCACTTCCCACAGAATAACGTCACACCATGGCCCATTGATATGCACAGCAAGTTGTCCCTCTTCAATGGACACCGTCACCTGTTGAGGGTTGAGCTGGAAGTGCGAAAGGTAGACGAGAAAATCGGCCTGATACAAATCTAACGAGGCGAGATAATCAATCTCGTCCGCTTGGAAACGGAGTGTCCCCATGTGGTGAATATGGTCGATAAGCTGTTCGCGCAGATAGGCAAGGTTTTCATCACTGCGGCAATAAAAGTCCGCACTGACATGAACGTCAGGGTAATGATGAAAGACAGCCTGCTGCATATTTAGTTTATAAGCATCAGTATCCAAAAGCGATGTGATGATCGGATTGTGCATGCGTGAGGAACGCCTTACGGGTTGCAAAACGAAATTGGCTTCATAGTACCGTAATTTTCAAAAAATTTAACCGTCGTCACATTATATTTCCGCATGGATTGGCAGGCTTCGTTGACATTTTGTTGCGCTTTTAACCACTACCGTTTGTTTTTAGTACAGCGACGTGTCTTTGTCTGTCTCCCATTGAGCGGGCGTTAATCCTTTGTCGCCATCGCGTTAAATGTAAACGCAAACATTTGATAACAAACTGTTAAACCTATAGTCATCTTTGCTCAGCCGCGGTATGGTATGGCATGCACATCGTCCTAAAGGCGAATGAATACAATTCGTTGGCTGAGGTACACCCGATAAAAAGGAAATAACATGTCTCAACAACCTACCGCCAAATACCGTGATGACTACCGCGCACCGGACTTTACTATCACGGATATCAATCTTGAGTTCGATCTTGATCCGAATAAGACCCTGGTGACAGCAGTCAGTCAGGTAAAACGTCTTAATGAACGCGCGACGGATCTCGTACTCGATGGTGATGATCTGACTCTGGTGCGCCTGGATATTAATGGTGACACCTGGACGGCATACAGCGAAGAAGCGGGTAAATTGATTATTCGCGATGTCCCCGCCGCCTTTACTTTAACCATTCAAACCCAGCTAGATCCGGAGAATAACTCTGCGTTAGAAGGGTTATACATTTCTGGCGGTGCGTACTGTACCCAGTGTGAAGCAGAAGGCTTCCGTCGTATCACCTACTACTTAGACCGTCCTGATGTACTGGCGCGATTTACCACCAAAGTGATTGCGGATAAAGCGACGTACCCTTATTTGCTTAGTAACGGTAATAAAATGGCGGCGGGTGATCTTGATGACGGCCGTCACTGGGTTGAATGGCACGATCCCCATGCTAAACCAAGCTATCTATTCGCCTTGGTGGGCGGTGATTTTGATGTCTTGCGAGACACGTTTGAAACGCGCTCAGGGCGCAATGTCGCGTTAGAAATATTCGTCGATAAAGGCAATTTAGATCGTGCCGACCACGCCATGGTGTCACTGAAAAACGCCATGAAGTGGGACGAAGAGCGATTTGACTTAGAATACGATCTCGATATCTACATGATTGTTGCCGTCGACTTTTTCAATATGGGCGCGATGGAGAACAAAGGCCTAAATATCTTTAACTCCAAGTATGTGCTTGCCAATGCAGAGACGGCAACCGATACCGATTACCTGGGTATTGAAGCGGTGATTGGCCACGAATACTTCCACAATTGGACAGGCAACCGTGTTACCTGTCGGGATTGGTTTCAACTTAGCCTCAAAGAAGGGTTAACGGTTTTCCGTGATCAAGAGTTCTCCTCTGATTTGGGGTCGCGCTCCGTCAACCGCATCAGCAATGCACGCATCGTGCGTGGCCCGCAATTTGCTGAAGATGCAAGCCCTATGTCTCATCCAATCCGCCCTGAAAAGGTGATTGAGATGAATAACTTCTACACCCTAACTGTGTACGAAAAGGGTAGTGAAGTCATTCGTATGATGCACACCATTCTCGGTGAATCTGCTTTCCAAAAAGGGATGAAGCTGTATTTTGAACGCCATGATGGTACCGCATCGACCTGTGATGATTTCGTCCAAGCGATGGAAGAGGCATCAGGCATTGATCTTACCCAGTTCCGTCTGTGGTATAGCCAGTCAGGTACACCGGTGCTGACCGTTTCATCCACCTATGATGCGGCTACCAAGCAACTGGCGCTGCATGTGGCACAGCACACGCCGGCGACGGCTGATCAGCAAGAAAAGCAGCCGCTGTATATTCCGCTCGATATCGAAATGTACCGTCAAGATGGCAGTGTGATTGAGTTACAGCGTCACGGAGAGTCGGTTTCTAACGTATTGGCGGTCACACAAGCAGAGCAAACCTATCTGTTTGATCATATCGATGAGCAACCGGTCCTATCGCTACTACGCGAATTCTCAGCACCGGTTAAACTCGAATATGATTATCAGGACGATGAGTTGGCGTTCTTATTGCAGCACGCTCGGAATGACTTTGCGCGCTGGGATGCGGGCCAAAGCTTACTGGCTAAGCATATCAAAGCGAATGTAGCGCGTGTGCAAGATGACCAACCGATCGATGTGCCCTTATCCGTGGTTGATGCCTTCCGTGGTGTATTGCTGAGTGACAATACCGATCCTGCCTTGATTGCTGAAGTGCTCAATTTACCTTCAGAGACAGAGGTAGCAGGTTGGTTTGAAACGGTCGACGTGGACGCTATTCACCAAGTGATGGCAGCGTTTAAACAGCAGTTTGCTGATCATATGGTGGATGAGCTTGCTGCTGTGTATCGTCAGTATGCACAAACGGATTATCAAATCACACACAAAGCGATGGGTGAGCGTGCCTTGCGTAATGCCTGTTTGAGTTACTTGGCCCATACAGAAAATGGCAATGGCTATGTTGAGCAGCATTATCAAGAAGCGCACAATATGACAGATACCATGGCAGCCCTGAGCGCAGCAAACAGTGCACAATTGCCTTGCCGAGAGCCGCTGATGAAAGGCTTCAGTGATCAGTGGCAGCATGATGGGTTGGTGATGGATAAATGGTTTATGCTGCAAGGCGCCAATCCAGCCGACAATGCGTTAGAGCAAGTAAAAGCGCAAATGTCGCACCCAGCATTTACGTTGAAAAACCCTAACCGTATACGGAGTTTAATTGGCGCATTTTGTAATCGTAACCCGGCACGTTTTCATGCTAAAGATGGTGCAGGGTATCGATTCTTAAAAGAGATCTTGGTGACGTTAAACCAGTCTAACCCGCAAGTGGCGTCGCGCTTGATTGATCCGCTATTGAAACTGGCGTACTACGACTCAGCGCGTCAACAGCAAATGCGTAATGTACTGCAAGAGCTCGCCGATATGGATAACTTGGCGAACGATTTGTATGAAAAAGTGGAAAAAACACTTGAGCAGTAACCAATAAGTTGGGATAAAATCAAGACGTACGACAAGTGAACCTCAAAAGCCGCCTGGTTGGGCGGCTTTTTAACGAATAAACTTATGAGCGGATTAAAAAGTGAAACATGGAGTACTTTTTTAGCGTCTATATTGCCTATTCTGAGTATCAGCATTACTACAGTGGTGCAGCAGCGAATGTGGTTGTGACTACGGACCAAGGGCTGCGCTTACAAATCCCGGCGTCTCGCTTTCGACCTTTTCTTTCACAGCTTGGCATTAGGGGGCGTTTTAAACTGACGACGGACGCGCACCACCGCTTTCAATCGTTAATGCGCGTTGCTTAATAGGCGTTGGTTAAAGCCTCATCCAATCTCTAATTAAATAGCCACACCAGTCACATTCTCGCGAAAATCGCGTAAATCCAGCCGTTTATCTATAACGTTTTTGCTATTCAAGCCTTACACTAGACAGTGCGTTTGTTAACGCAATGTTTACCTCTGATGACGACTCACAATGATAATGTTCTAAAAAGGACAACGGAGTGCCAGAATGACCTCGCGTGACCCTATAGTACCAGTGTTACTTGAGAAGGTTTATCAACTCATCGCTGATAAACTCGATGATCCTCAACAACCACTTGTCGATGCGTTAGCCAAAAGGATATTGGGTCAAGTATCTGATGACGATTTGCAGGAACGCAATGAGTCAGATCTTTATGGTGCAGTAATGAGCTTATGGCACCATCTCAACACGTTTGAACAAGATAAAGTCTTTGTTAAAGTTTTTAACCCAAGCCTGAGCGGAAATGGATGGCAATCAACCCACACGATTGTTGAAATCCTCGCTCCAGATGCCCCCTTCCTTGTCGATTCTGTGCGTATGGCCCTTAATCGCTTAGGTATCACAACGCACTTGATGCTGAATAGCCCGATCAAAGCGCGCAAGAATGAGCAGGGAGATGTGGTCGGCATTGGCAGTGAGGACGGCCAATTCCAAAGCACGTTCCATATTGAAATCGACAAGATGTCAGATGACTCAGAGATGGCAGCACTTGAATCTGAGCTCTCTGAAACCTTGACCGATGTCGTAATGGTGGTGAACGACTGGAAGCCAATGCGCGCGCAAATGCTTGAGCTATTAGCATCATTAAAAGAGACCCAATTACCGATTGATGATGAGCGCCGCCAAGAAGCCGTCGAGTTCCTAAGTTGGATCACGGACAATAACTTTACTTTTATGGGCTACAAGTGCTTTGACCTGGTTCCGGTTGAAGGCGATTACGAGCTTCGCGCAAGCAGTGACTGTGACGCACTAGGTTTAGCTAAAAAGCACAAATCTCCCCAGGCTCTGCGTTTATCCGAAATGCCTGAGTCAGCCCGAGCAGAAGCGCTGAAAAAAGAGCTGTTAGTGCTTACCAAAAGTAATGCGAAATCTCGGGTTCACCGCCCGGCTTATGTCGATTATATCGGGATCAAAAAGTTTGATAGCAACGGTAATGTGATCGGCGAGCACCGGTTTACTGGGCTCTATGCATCGTCTGCTTATAACCAGTCGACCGCTAGCATTCCGGTGCTGCGTAATAAAGTACGCCGTATCCTTGATAACAGCGGTTTTTATCGCGAATCACACGCGTGGAAAGCGCTGGCTAATATCCTAGAAAACTACCCGCGTGATGAACTGTTCCAAGCGACAGAAGACGAAATGCGCAATGTGGGAATGGGCGTGGTACAAATGCAAGACCGCGACATGCTCCGTGTATTTGTGCGTCGTGATCCGTTTGGTCGTTTTTTCTCGTGCATGGTGTATATCACCCGAGAGCGCTATAACACCGAGTTCCGT
Organism: Salinivibrio sp. AR640; assembly: GCF_001995405.1. Lineage (NCBI taxonomy): Bacteria > Pseudomonadati > Pseudomonadota > Gammaproteobacteria > Vibrionales > Vibrionaceae > Salinivibrio > Salinivibrio sp. AR640. The sequence continues at coordinate 55,727 of NZ_MUFD01000002.1, forward strand.
CGTCAAACCCAGCGTATTTTTCAGCAATACTTTGGATCAGATCAGACGGTTGAATTTACCACTTTTTTCTCGGAAAGCCCGCTGGCGCGGACGCATTATATTGTCCGAGTGGAAAATAATAACTTCGATATTGATGTGAAAAAAATCGAACAAAACCTCACAGAGGCAGCGTCATCGTGGGATGATCGTTTACAAGAAGCCGTGATTGCTAATTTTGGTGAAAATCGTGGTACACCGATCGCGAAACGGTATTTGCGTGCGTTTCCGCGTTCTTACAAAGAAGCGATGTTACCAGGATCAGCAGTGGCGGATATTGAGCGCCTAGAAGGGCTCAGTGATGACAATAAACTCGATATGTTGCTCTACAGGCCGCAAGAAGTTAGCCATCAATCTAATGCCATTAGCCTAAAGCTTTTCCAAAAGGGGGAGCCGATCCATTTATCGGATGTGATGCCGATGCTAGAAAATCTAGGGCTGCGTGTGATCGGCGAATCGCCTTATGAGGTTGAAACCAGCCAGGGGGATGTGTATTGGATTCTCGACTTCTCTATGTTGCACAGTGCGGGAGCAGCGTTTGATCTTGGTAATGCGCGCGATCGTTTCCAACATGCATTTGCCGACATTTGGCATGGCCGCTTGGATAATGACGGTTTTAACCGCTTGGTATTAAACGCGGGGTTATCCGGACGAGAAGTCACGATTCTACGCGCCTATGCTCGGTATATGCGCCAGATTGGCTTTCCTTTCAGTCAGGCGTATATCGAGGATACATTAGCTTCGCACCCGCATCTTGCTGGGTTCTTGGTCAGGTTGTTTAGTCGACGCTTTGACCCTGCGGGTAAGCAAAACAAGCGAGAACGAGATGCGATTATTCACGAGATTGAAGAGGCACTCGACAATGTTGAAAGTTTGGATGATGACCGTATTATTCGTCGATACATGGAAATCATGCTCGCGACCATGCGCACAAACTTTTTCCAGAAAGATCCGGACAATGGCCAAGACAAACCCTATCTATCGCTAAAACTGCAAGCATCGGATATTCCGGATATGCCTAAGCCGGTTCCCGCGTTTGAGATCTTTGTTTACTCCCCCGATGTAGAAGGGGTGCACTTACGCGGTGGTAAAGTCGCGCGTGGTGGACTTCGTTGGTCCGATCGCCAAGAAGACTTCCGTACCGAAGTATTAGGCTTGGTGAAAGCGCAGCAGGTCAAAAACACCGTGATTGTGCCAGTCGGGGCGAAAGGGGGCTTTGTCTGCAAGCGTCAACATCAGTTAACTGAGCGGGATGCGATCATTGCTGAGGGTAAGCGATGCTATCGAATCTTTATCCAAGGGTTACTTGATATTACCGATAACATTGTCGAAGGCACCTTGACGCCGCCTGACCATGTGATCCGTCATGACGACGATGACGCCTATTTAGTCGTCGCGGCAGATAAGGGAACGGCAACTTTCTCTGATTTAGCGAACAGTGTCTCAGCGCAATATAACTTTTGGCTGGGAGATGCTTTTGCGTCCGGTGGCTCGAATGGGTATGACCACAAAAAAATGGGGATTACGGCCGCAGGTGCTTGGGAATCGGTAAAACGCCACTTCCGTGAAATTGATATTAACTGTCAAACCACGGACTTTACCTGTGTCGGCATTGGCGATATGGGCGGCGATGTGTTTGGTAATGGCATGCTGCTTTCCAAGCATATTCGCTTAGTCGCAGCGTTTAACCACATGCATATCTTTATTGATCCCGATCCAGATGCCGCGAAAAGCTGGGAAGAGCGCCAACGTCTCTTCAATTTGCCGCGGTCAACTTGGGAAGACTACGATACTCAGTTGATAGCCAAAGGTGGGGGGGTGTTTTCTCGCCGTGCGAAATCAATCACCTTAACGCCGGAGATACAAAAGCTGCTCGGCACCCGTAAGCAGACGATGGCGCCCAACGATCTGATTAAACAGATCGTAAAAGCCAAGGTTGATCTGCTTTGGAATGGCGGTATCGGCACCTATGTTAAGTCATCGAGCGAAACCCATACCTCGGTAGGTGACCGTGCTAATGATGGTTTGCGTGTCAACGGCAATGAAGTGGGTGCTCGTATCATTGGTGAGGGCGGTAACCTTGGCATGACCCAATTAGGGCGAATTGAGTATGCGCTTAACGGCGGTCGAGTGAATACCGACTTTATTGATAATGTCGGTGGTGTCGATTGCTCGGATAACGAGGTCAACATCAAGATCCTGCTTAATGGACTGGTGGCAGCCGGTGATCTGACCATGAAAAAGCGCAATGAGTTGCTGGAGCGAATGGAAGACGAAGTGTCTGACATCGTGCTCGAGGATGCTTATAGTCAAAGTGAGTCGATCTCTGTCACCCATAACCAGCAGGCCGCTTTGTTAAAAGAGCAGATTCGGTTTATTCACTATTTAGAGAAAGAGGGTAAGCTCGATCGGGCGCTTGAATATCTGCCAGACGATGAAACCTTGTCTGAACGTAACTTGCGTGGCACCGGTTTAACGCGCCCAGAAATTGCTGTATTGGTTGCCTACGGCAAAATGGTTCTCAAAGAGCAGCTGGTTGTTGATGATGTCACGCAAGATGCTCACTTCGGACAGCTACTCCCTAGTTACTTCCCTAAAGAGTTACAACGTCACTATAGAGGCGAGATGGAATCTCATCCACTGCGTGGTGAGATCATTGCCACCGCACTGGCGAATCAAATGTCGAATGACATGGGTTTTAACTTTGTGACCCGCATGCAAGATGAGACCGGCGCCAGTGTGAGTGATATTGCTAAGTCTTATGCCATTGCCAGAGAGGTGTTTGGTTTTGAGCAGCTATTTGATGATGTGCGCGAGCTCGATAATCATGTGAGCGCCAAAGTGCAGTATGACATCATATTCCGCTGTCGCCGAATGTTACGCCGTGCAACCCGTTGGATGTTACGTAACAAACGCAAAGGAGAGAGTATTGAGGCTCAAGTTGGCTTTTATCGTCCCGCATTGCAAAACTTGGTGGATCACCTCGATCAGTATTTGGTTGAGGGTGAGATCACCGAGCATGATCAACAAGCGGAGGCATTGATAAAAGCGGGTGTACCTGATGCGCTTGCGAACAAGGTTTGTCGCCTGACGAGCGTGTTCTCGGGATTAGATCTTGCCCAAGTGTCAGAACAACTCGACAAGCCATTCGAGCTAGTGGCGCGCTTGTACTATGTACTGGGTGATCGTTTATCACTGCACTGGTTCTTGAAGCAAATCAATAACCAGCCGGTTGATAACCACTGGCAAGCGCTTGCCCGCGCCTCGTTCCGTGAAGATCTTGACTGGCAACAGCGCTTATTGACCGCTCGCATCGTTTCAGAGATGGATTCACAACACGATGCCGAGACAGGGTTAACGCAGTGGATGGATGATCATGCTGTAATCCTGAGCCGTTGGCAAAGCATTGTCGATGAGTTCAAAGTCGGTTCTATGCATGAGTTTGCCAAGTTCTCTGTCGCGCTGCGTGAATTGTCGTTACTAAATTTAAATTGAATTAGTGCGCCAATAACGCAATAATCTAGCCCCGTTTATAACGGGGCTTTTTTATTAGGAGGGATAATGCTATACCGCCTCGCCAGACCGGCTATCTTTCAGTTAGATCCAGAAAAAGCACACGACTTAACCATCAAAACGCTTTCCCGTTTCCATCACACACCGCTTCGCTTTTTATACTCTCAGCATCTTCCTCCTCGCCCAGTGACTGTCATGGGACTGCATTTTACCAATCCAGTAGGCTTAGCCGCAGGGTTAGATAAAAATGGTGAGTGTATAGAAGCGTTTGGCGCCATGGGGTTTGGCTTTGTGGAAGTGGGGACGGTTACCCCACGCGCCCAACCAGGTAATGATAAACCGCGCCTCTTTCGCCTTAAAGCGGCGGAAGGAATTATTAACCGAATGGGCTTCAACAATCATGGTGTTGAGGCCCTGATTGAAAACGTGAAACAGGCGAAAAATTTTACGGGTGTGCTCGGTATTAATATAGGCAAAAATAAAGATACGCCCATTGAGCAGGGCACCGATGACTACATTGCCTGCATGCAAAAAGTGTATCCGTATGCTGATTATATTGCGGTTAACATTTCCTCACCGAACACTCCCGGATTACGAACTTTGCAATATGGCAACATATTTGACGAGTTGCTCAGTGCGTTAAAAAAGGAACAAGGTCAATTAGCCGAAACACACGGCAAATATGTCCCCCTTGCAGTGAAGATTGCACCTGATTTAAGTTGTGATGAGATCCAACACGTCGCTGATAGTTTGGTTCGCCATAACATTGATGGCGTGATTGCGACCAATACGACGTTAGAGCGTTCGCTGGTGGATGGGATGCCGCACTACCGTGAAGCTGGTGGATTAAGTGGCCGGCCGGTACAGTTGAAAAGTACGGAAGTGATTCGTCAACTTCATCGCGCACTCAATGGAGCAATGCCGATCATTGGCGTTGGCGGTATTGACTCAGTGACAGCGGCACGTGAAAAGTTGGAGGCTGGAGCTGATTTAGTGCAACTCTATTCAGGACTTATTTATCAAGGTCCAGGCTTAGTGAAGCAAATCGTTCGTCATATTTAATTTAAAAAATAAAGTCTTAAGGCGAAAAGGGGGAGGGTTTCTTCCCCTTTTTTTTTGCCCTCAACCCATTACACTTCAGTCAATGGCAGTCGTGATATCGCCAGACCCCCAGTTTTTAAGTCTTCGCGGGAGCTGAAGTATGTTAAAACCTAACAATGCATGGAGATGGTATTTCGATGATGCATCGACATCACTGATGCTCGATTTGGGTGATGACATGGTTTTTCGCGTGGCTATCAATGCCAAACATCTCATCCCTGATGCGTTCTCGACATCCCCATTTTCAGTTGAGGACGCATCGCTTTTTCAGTATCTGACAGATCCTCTGTCATTACTGTCACTGTCCGGGCCGCGCCGGGCAGAGCTCGCTTTGAACGCAGTGGCAGCCCATCGCTTCCACAAACCTGTGCTACCCAAAAGTTGGTTTTTTGAGACGCAACAAGAAACGATCGCCGCACCCGAGTGGGGGCAGATTGTCGAACTCACGAGCCAAACCGGGGACAGGGCGCCATTTATTATTATAGAAAACGCCGGTTCAGCCTCGCTATGCATGCTCGCTCGCGAAGCCGATTTTGAACTGAGCGCAAATAAAACCATGGCGTTTTGTGGTGCGATTAAAGTAATGAACGACCGGCTATCGCAATCTAAACACCAAACTAATAGCCAAAAAGGTCGCTTTGCGTTAGTGGGCTGAGTGGCTTTCACTCAGCTCACGTTTTCTTTTATCCAACCTTTCCCCTAGATTTGACGTCACTATTCCCGCTTCTTTTTGCGCGATTAATGTTTCTGATACCAAACAGGTGCGTCTAAAACCTGTGATCTCTCTTCACGTTTGAGCAAAAAACGTGCACCAATAATGTCTAAAATTGGGTATTTTCGTCGCGTTTTTATCCGCTTTAACGGTAAATCTTTACCGCTTTTTCCTGTTTTACAGCAATAATCCTTTCCTTAATCGCTTCCTGGTATATACCAGTTTTTAGAGGCTAACCTAATTCCTAGCGGGAAATAATCGAATTCTGCACACCTATCAACCCGCCATAACTCGCCTCTCAAGGCAAAGTGAATGCTTACACGTTATATTTTCTAACACTTCATGCTAGACGTGGCGCGCCTTGATTAGGTCGTGTTTCCACCAGGAAACGTAGTCAGTCAGGGTTTGCTGAGATAGGATTCCTGAGGGAAACAATAATCATCGGGTGATTGATTCTTTACAGAAACAGTGGGGTGGCGATTAATTCACCATTCAACGGAGATTGTTTCGCCTTGGGTCAACGGGGCGGGTCAGATTGATGTATAATCGGCGCCATTATGACAACCACGCCCAGAGGGTGTAGAGACTCAATGAAACACTATCTCGCTATAACCGCTCGAGGTCTCGAGCATTTGTTGGCTCAGGAGCTTGAACAGCTTGGTGCATCCAGCCTTAAGCAAGTCCATGCTGGTGTAAAATTTAAAGCCGACGATTCCACGCTTTATCAATGTTGTTTGTGGAGTCGGGTTGCATCCCGTTTTGTGCTGGTGCTGGGTGAGTTCGCGGTTCGCGATGATATGGATTTATACCTTGGTGCTACGGCGATTAATTGGCCGGATCATTTCCATTCCAGCCAGCGGATAGCGGTTGACTTTAACGGTACTAACCAAGAGATTCGCAATAGCCAATATGGTGCCCTAAAAGTCAAAGATGCGATTGTCGATAAATTTGAAAAAGCCAATCTGCCACGGCCAAGTATTGATCGTGAGCAACCAGACTTACGCATTCATATGCGCTTGTCGAAAGATAAAGGTGTGCTCGGTATTGATATGGTTGGCAGTGGTTTGCACCAACGAGGATATCGTACTCAGGCAGGGGCGGCTCCTTTACGCGAAACCCATGCAGCAGCGTTAGTGTTACGCAGTGGGTGGCAAAGCGGGCAACCTATGATGGATATCATGTGTGGTTCCGGAACGCTTCTGATTGAAGGGGCGATGATTGCCGCGAATGTCGCTCCTGGGCTTAAGCGCAAACGTTGGGGCTTTGAATCACTGCTTGGTTTTGATGACGAGGCTTTTAAAACGATCAAAGCAGAGGCGAGCGTTAAAGCTAAACGCGGGGTGAGCCAATGCCAAACGCGTTTTTATGGGACAGATAATGATGCACGTATGATTGAGACGGCCCGGGCAAACGCCCGACGCGCGGGTGTCGCAGAATTGATCGAATTTAATGTCGCAGATGCCACTGAGGTGGTCCCGCCAGAAGACTTCACCGGAGGGCATATTATCTCAAACCCCCCTTACGGTGAGCGTTTAGGCACGACGCCTGGACTGATTGCGTTGTACACGCAGCTAGGTGACCATCTTAAGCACGCGTTTGCAGGTAACACTGTCTCCTTATATTCCGGCTCGGACGAGCTGCTTAGTTGTCTGCGGATGCGTGCCGATGACAAGTTTGCACTACGCAATGGTGCACTTGATTGTGTAATGAAAACGTATGCCATTACCGCACGTGGCGTGAAAGAGGCAGGAGATGCAGCCCCGACGGTTGACGTTGCTCCTGACTTTGCTAATCGGCTCCGTAAAAACATGACAAAATTGGATAAATGGGCGAAAAAAGAGGCCATCGAGTGTTATCGACTCTATGATGCTGACCTGCCGGATTACAAAGCCGCGATTGATCGCTATCGCGACTTTTTAGTGATCCAAGAATATGCGGCACCTAAGACGATCGCCCCAGAAAAGGCACGTCGGCGATTGCTGGATATGGTGCGTGCTGCCATTGCTGTCACAGGTGTTGATGCGAATAAAGTTGTGCTCAAAACGCGTGAGAAGCAAAAAGGGAATAATCAATACCAAAAGCTGTCAGGTGCCGCGCATACTATGACCGTACAGGAATACGGTGTAACACTTGAGGTTAATCTTTATGACTACCTCGATACCGGCTTGTTTCTCGATCATCGCTACACGCGTCGACTAATTGGCGAGAAAGCGGCTGGAAAAGATGTACTTAACCTGTTTGCTTATACGGGAAGTGCATCGGTACATGCAGCGGTCGGTGGTGCACGGTCAACGACCACCGTGGATATGTCGAAAACGTATCTTGCGTGGGCTGAGCGCAATATGAAGCTTAACGGAATGGTCGGGCGTCAGCATCAGTTTGAACAGGCCGACTGCTTGCAGTGGATAGAGCAATCGGACCAACAATTTGATCTTATTTTTGTTGATCCACCGACTTTCTCTAACTCGAAGCGGATGCAGACAACCTTTGACGTGCAACGCGATCACATCGATTTACTATTGGCTCTCAAAGCACGGTTGCGTCAAGGGGGCGAAATTATTTTCTCTAATAACAAACGCCACTTTAAGATGGATCTTGAGCGATTGGCCGATGCCGGACTTTATGCAGAAAATATGAGTAAGCGTTCGATCCCAGAAGACTTTGCACGTAATCCCCATATTCACAATTGTTGGATTATTCAGCATCAGGACGTGGTTGCATGACACTCGTGTTATTCAGTACCGAAGGCTGTCATCTGTGTGAGCAAGCCTGGTCACTTTATCAATCACTCGGTTATCAAACGCCACTTGCAACCCAAGATATTGCCTTTGACGATACGCTCTTTGAGCGTTACGGCGTCACTATTCCGGTGATTGCAATTCGCAATCAAGCAGGAGAGGTGAGCGCAGAGTTAGGCTGGCCGTTTGATCACATACAACTACAAGCTTGGTTATCGCAACATGGCATTAATTAAAATTACCGCTGCGCAGTTAGCGTATGGCGACAATCCATTGTTAGACAAAACAGACTTCATTCTCCAGCCCGGAGAGCGTGTTTGTTTGGTTGGACGTAATGGCGCAGGCAAGTCTACGTTGATGAAGGTCATCGACGGACAAGTGCAACTTGATGATGGCACTATTCAAAGTCAATCCGAGCTTAAAGTCTCACGACTTGAGCAAGATCCACCTCGAGATAGCCCAGGTTCCGTGTTTGACTATGTCGCGGAAGGGCTTGCCGATGCGGGCGATAAGCTTAAGCAATACCATCAACTGATCGCAACGATCGAAACCGATCCTAGCGATCGAAACATCGCCGAGCTGGCAAAGGTACAAGAAGCGCTAGATCATGCCGATGCATGGCGCTTTGATAACCAAATTATGGTGGTTCTTGGTGCCCTTGGGCTGGATGGTAATACCGCGCTCAACGCGTTGTCAGGTGGCTGGCAGCGCAAGGCAGCATTAGCCCGGGCACTGGTTTGCGAGCCCGATGTGTTGCTCCTCGACGAGCCGACTAACCATCTTGATGTATCGACCATTCTGTGGTTAGAGCAATTTTTGAAAGACTTTCGGGGCGCGATCGTATTTATCTCACACGATCGTTCGTTCATCGGCGCCATGGCAACACGCATTGTCGACTTAGATCGTGGTAAGCTGACATCCTGGCCGGGGAATTATCAAGCCTACCTTGATGGTAAAGAAGAGGCACTACGGGTTGAAGCTGAGCAAAACGCTGAGTTTGATAAAAAACTGGCCCAAGAAGAATCATGGATTCGTCAAGGTATTAAAGCACGTCGTACTCGTAATGAGGGAAGGGTGCGAGAACTGAAAGCGTTACGTCAAGAGCGCGCTAACCGCGTAGAGTTACAAGGTAACGCCAACTTGCAACTGGATGATGCAACGCGTTCAGGAAAAATTGTTTTTGAAGCTGAAAACGTGACATTCACTTATCAAGATGAACCGTTAATTAAACCGCTGAGCTTTACGGTGATGCGTGGTGATCGCATCGCGCTAATCGGCCCCAACGGATGCGGAAAAAGCACACTGCTAAAACTGATGCTAGAGACGCTGACGCCCGACAGTGGCTCTTTACATGTTGGCACCAAGCTGGATGTGGCCTACTTTGACCAATACCGCGAAAAACTCGATCCGGAAAAGACCGTGATTGATAACTTGGCGGGAGGAAAAACAGAAGTGGAAGTCGGTGGGCGTAAGCGCCACGTGATGGGGTATCTGCAAGATTTCTTATTCCATCCACGACGTGCACAAACCCCGGTAAAAGCCCTCTCGGGAGGAGAGAAAAATCGCTTACTGTTAGCCAAACTTTTCCTCAAGCCTGCGAATCTCTTAGTGCTTGATGAGCCAACAAACGATTTGGACATTGAGACGTTAGAGCTGCTGGAAGACTTACTCTCTCAGTTCCAAGGAACCTTGTTGTTAGTCAGTCACGATCGACAGTTTGTTGATAATACGGTGACCCACAGTTGGATATTTGAAGGGGACGGCACGATCAATAAGTTTGTGGGTGGCTATCACGATGCGCAGCAACAACGTGAGCAATACCTCAAAGCGATTACCCCAAATGATAAAGGTACCCCATCAAACCGTCACGCTGATACGGAACAAAAGACGGCAAAACCGAAAAGTAAACCGCGGAAGCTTTCGTACAAATTACAGCGTGAATTGGAAGGTTTACCTGCGCAGCTTGAAGCATTAGAAAACGAAATTGAAGTCTTGCAATCAGAGATGAATGATCCTGAGTTTTTCTCGAAAAGTCAGGAGATTACTCAGCCTAAACTTACTCGATTGGCAGAGGCGGAACACGAGCTTGAGCAAGCGTTTGAACGTTGGGAAGCCTTGGAGGCTATGCAACAAGAGAGTGAGTGACGGCGTCACTTTTGAATGGAGATGACTCACAGTTTGTCTTTTACAGCAGCGATAGTGCTTGATTAAAAAATGTTCATGATCGAAGCTGTAGTTGATGCTTCATAAAAACGTCATGGACGGGAGCATTCTTGCGAATAGCAAGCGCAGCATTGAACAAGATGGAATGAAGAGGGCGACCCTATGAAAAGACAGAAGCGAGATCGTTTGGAACGCGCACAGTCAAAAGGCTTTCAAGCGGGAGTAAACGGTCGATCGTCTGAGATATGTCCTTACCAACAAACTGATGCAAGAAGCTACTGGCTTGGCGGATGGCGCGAAGGCAGAACAAGTAAATCAGAGATGATGAAGTAGTCCATTTCCGTAATATGTTTGGCCTTATCTTATGATAAGGCCTTTTTAATAGTTACCTAACGCACTATAACTTTATAAATANTTTCATTAATTACCTATATAAAAATTCTAAAATCATTATCACGTTAACGTAGGTCTCGAAAGGGAAAGGGAAAGGGAAAGGGAAAGGGAAAGGGAAAATTAACGGGGGAGAACAAATAAAAGTAAAGCCGGCGAAGGCACCGGCTTACTGAAACGCTTAGAATGCCGATGTGTCTTGGAATAGACCGACTTTTAAATCTTTAGCGACGTAAATCTCTTTATCATCGACAAAGACATGGCCATCACCAACACCCATTACCAGTTTGCGATTAATTACACGCTTCATATGAATCTCATAACGAACGCGTTTAGCAGTAGGGAGAACTTGGCCTGTGAATTTTACTTCGCCAACCCCGAGGGCTCGGCCTTTGCCTTCGCCACCGATCCAGCCTAAGAAAAAGCCAACCAGCTGCCACATCGCATCCAAACCCAGGCAACCAGGCATAACAGGGTCACCAGGGAAATGACAATCGAAAAACCATAGATCGGGATTGATATCCAATTCAGCGACAATTATGCCTTTATCAAAGTCACCGCCTTGATCGGTAATGTTGGTGATACGGTCCATCATCAACATGTTAGGGGCAGGAAGCTGTGGACGTCCTGGACCAAAAAGCTCACCTTGGCTCGATGCGAGTAGATCATCGCGATTATAGGAATTTTGGCGTTTCATTATATCTAAACTGCTCCTTATTCAATTGCGAGCAGTTTAGCGTACACGTGTACGCCAAACAACTCGGATCAGTACTGGCCAAACCAGTTTTTTACGCGTTTAAACAAACTGTTGCAGCTTTGTTTTTCATCAGTATGAAAATGATTTATTCGATTAGATATTTTTCTTAGTAATGTCTCGTCTTCTTCTCCTGAGAATGGGAGACCCGTCACAAGAGGTAGAGCCTGCTCGACATCATCTACCGCCCAAATATGAAACTGTCCAGCTTTAATGGCTTCAACGACATCATTGCGTAAACAAAGGGATGATAGATTCGTTTTCGGCAACACCACACCTTGCTGGCCAGTTAATCCTCGGTGTGCGCAAACTTGATAGTATCCCTCAATTTTTTCGTTGATTCCGCCAACGGCCTGAACGCGACCAAATTGATCGACGGCTCCCGTTATCGCAATGGCTTGATTAATCGGTTGTTGAGAAAGGGCGCTGACAAAAGCACACAGTTCGGCCAATGACGCACTGTCTCCATCGACCTCGCTATAAGATTGCTCAAACACAATGGATGCCGAATAAGGCAGGGGATCATCAAGATTTAGGGCCACGCTCACAAAGGCTTGCATAATCATCATTCCTTTGGCGTGAATATTGCCGGCTAATTCCGCTTTGCGCTCAACATCGGCAATATCACCGTCGCCAGAGTGAACCACACATGATATCCGAGCTGGCTCGCCGTAGCTCAATGGATGACCGGGCACCTCAATCACAGTGAGACCATTGATTTGACCAATATGTTCACCGCGAGTATCAATAAAAACTTGTCCTTTGTGTATGTCTTCAATGGCACGCTCTGGCAAATACGCAGCTCGCTGATAACGGCGCGTAATGGCCGCATCAATCGCATTGCCGTCTAATACCTCATCGACCGTCATCAGTGATTCAGCCAATAATTGATGATACCAAATAGGACAAAGTGGCATACGTAACTGATCTTCACTTTCTCGTGCACCCGCTTGGAGTAAACGCACCAGCGCGGAGTCGGAGACACTTAAAGCGGTCAGTGTGGTGACAATACCTTTTAACCAAGAAAAGTAGGGCGTGATATTACTTGCGTTGAGCTCAATGTCTTGTTCATACTCAGCATAAGCAGATAAGCCATCGTAAAGGTCAGGCTCGTTGGTTTCAAAATCGGCCAGCCACTGCCTATCGCCAACCAATACCAGTCGAACATCAAGGCTTTCATCGGGTAATTCGGTTATTTGATCGGGACGCGCTGTTTGCCAAGCCAGATTACCTGTCGACAAAAATTGCTTCAGACGCACCCAAACACGAGGTTGTTGCAAAATATCGGCAACTTTTAAAATTAAAACGCCACCGTTGGCTTGATGGAGTAAGCCCAATTTTTTTTGTGACGCTGTCACATTTTTATTATTATCATAAGCAAACCCGAATAGCGTCGACTCTGTAACGGCCTCACCAATTAAAACAGGCGAACTCGGGCATTTTGCGACTAGCTCATCCCGATATGCATTAAGATAGTGTGGAAGATCAGCAGACATGACGGTCAGGCAACGTGTCGGGCACGAAGATGACATCAACCACTGCAGAGCCTGGGTTAAACGTGACTGCAGCGACAGTAGCGTGGCGGCCTCTAAATACTCAAACTGTGCGATGTCTGGGGAAAACTGAGAATAATGTGGTTTGGCATCACGCCAATCAACTTCATGCATGTCTATGATTACTGACTAAGATTAGAATGGTTAAAGCATAAAGGATAACACACTACGGTAATAAAATGGCGCCATAACGAAGGGATAAATAACCAACGGGTAGGGTGCGTATCTAGGTGTGTGATAATTGAACAGGCAGCGAGTTAGTGTTACGCTGTCACTCATTGGCGTGACTGAAGCTTGGCATATGAAATATCAACAACTCGAAAACCTTGAAGCAGGCTGGAAATGGGCCTATTTGGTAAAAAAATGGAAAGATGGTGACGCTGTCACAAAATACATCGACGCAGACGAGGCAAATACTGCCGTTAATGCGTTGCTGGCCCTTGAGCATGAACCCGCGCGAGTTGAACAGTGGATTGACAAGCACATGGCGCCATCATTAGATAAAAAACTCAAACAAGCCATTCGTGCCAAGCGAAAACGCCACTTTAATGCTGAGCAAGAGCAAACGCGTAAAAAGTCGATCGATTTAGACTATCGCGTATGGGAAAAGCTGTCGCAAAAGGCCCATGAGCTTGATGCGACCTTGTCTGACACGATTGAATATTTGTTGTCTGAGGCTAACCGCTCAGAAAGTGCCAATAAGCAAGTGGATACGCTAAAGCAAGATCTTAGCAACTTGCTGGATATGTAAAACCTTTTATCAATAAGTGAGCATGCAGTATGGGCTACTTTTTACTGATTTCTTTTGCCATATTTCTCGCATTTATGTTGATCGACCGGCCATTGCTGGTGATAGCGTTTAAGGATGGCCAATTAGTGCGTCATAAAGGCAAAGTACCGAAAGGTTTTTTACATGATTGCCAAGATATCGCTAAACGTCATCCGTTTACGGGGACAGTAAAGGTATATAGCAATCGGTTTAAGCCCGCAAAAGTCGTGCTGTCGCGCAGTATTGATCATCGTACTCAGCAACGAATTAAAAATGTGTTCCCGCATCAGTCATTTAAATAATCACAATGCACACATTGAGCATCGAGGCGATACGGCGTGAATGGCTCAAACTAGACATGACTAAATGACTCATTTACACTCCCAACATCAGTGCGTATTATATTGATTATGTTAAATATAGTATTAGATAAGGTTTCTATGTGGGGTCATGCTATCGCGCACTGCTCTTTTTGGTTGCCATTGAACGTAATTAGCTATTTACCATAAAATAGCTAATTACTACTTCCTTTAATCGTCATTATTCCAACACGTTTGGTCTAATTCGATTCAACTCAGCGGTAATTAGTGATCAGAAAGCGTTAACGGCTGATGCGTGTAAAGCACCGCACTCAGACTCGCTGCTCGCACTGGCTTAGTGACAAAGTCGTTCATGCCAGCCCGAACACAGCGTTGCTTGTCCTCGTCCATGGCATTGGCAGTTAAAGCAATAATCGGCTGCTTAAAGCCAGATGCGCGTAACGCTTTTGTTGCGGCAATGCCATCCATGACTGGCATCGACATATCCATTAAAACAATATCAAATTCAGTCTGCTTTACATGCTCTAGCGCTTCTTCGCCGTTTGATGCAAGCACCACAGTGTGGCCTTGCTTTTCTAACATCAAACGCACAACCATCTGATTGGCGCGGCTATCTTCAGCGACTAAAATCACCATAGGTTGCACATTGCCTGCCGGTATCGCCGGCGTTGGCTGATGTTTTTCGGCATCTTGTGGGGTCGCAACAATAGGCAAGCGAACACAAAAGTCTGTGCCCTGGCCAAGCTCACTGTCTACATCGATACGTCCACCCATCATCTCAACCAGTTTTTTACAGATGGATAAACCAAGGCCTGTTCCACCAAACCGACGAGTAATGCTGCCGTCTGCTTGGGTAAAGGGATCGAAAATGCGTCCAATCTGGCTTTCATCAATGCCAATTCCCGTGTCTTTTACCCTCAGGATCAGTACATCACCATCCGTATTAAGTGACACTGTCACACCACCTTGGTCGGTGAACTTTAACGCGTTGGCTATTAGGTTAAGTAAAATCTGAGTAAAGCGATTCTCATCCATATAAAGCGTATCAGGAACAGAGGGAGACACTGATGCGGATAAATGGATACGTTTTTTATCGGCACGATCAATGAGCTGTTGATAAACGTTAGTGACACAGTCACTTGGCTTCATCAACGAGGGAGAGAGGGAAAAGCGATTTGACTCAATTTTAGATAAATCAAGCACATCACTGATTAATGTCAATAGCAGTTGAGCGGATTTATCCATCTGCCCTACCCACTCTTTTTGCTCTAAGGTTAGCCGCGAATGTTGTAGTGCATCAATCAAGCCCAATACCGCATTTAGCGGCGTCCGTATTTCGTGGCTCATTACAGCAAGAAACTGTGATTTGGCATTATTGGCCAGTTCAGCCTGACGGCGCGCTTGTTGCAGCTCGACAACGCGACGCTTGGTGGCGGTAATATCTTTGGCGGTGCCGCGATAGCCTGACAATTGCCCTTTTTTATTGTAGCAAGGTCGGCCAGAGAGGCTCACCCAGTAGTCATGCGCACGAGATGCAATATGCCACTCAATGTCACTAAAAGATTCTTCGCGGGATATAAGCTGTTCAAGCCGTGCTTTTAGTTCTTTATCTGATTTTATTTTCGCCAGCAATGCCTCGGCATCAATATGGATATCTGTATTAGGCGAAGATAGATACGTGAGCTGAAACGCATTATCAAGCTCCCAAAACCAGTCACTTGCTGTTTGTGCAAAATCCTGGAAGCGTTGACGACTAGCATTAAGCTCCTGGGTTCGGCTACTGACAAGTGCATGCAAGCGGTGTCGATAGTCGATATCCATAATGGTCCGCTCGATCAATGGACGAAATCGATCGACGACCTGCTGAGCTTCGTTATTGAACGAATCACGACGATGTGAAAATAAAATCAACATGACTTCGCTATCATTGACCGTTAAGCCGCTGATCAGTGCTGTACCTTGAAGATAACTGGCATATTGATGGGTTAAGCAGTGAAGCTCTTTGATCATGCCTGGCTTATAAATGGCAACCGTCTCTCCTTTTACACAACGGTGAAACACGTCCCCTGTTTGCCACGTTACCGTTTCTAGCAATCGCTCCGTAGACACTAAACAGCGAAACGCATCTTCCGTTTCACGATTGCGACTCAGCGCGACCGCACTATCAAAATTCACATAGCGATGAATAACGTCGAGCAATGACGCAAAGATATCTGTCTTCGATGTGGCTTCTGCCATAGCAGAAATGGCAGACAGAATTGCATCGTTCTCTTCTCTTAACCGTTTTTCTCTGGCCTCAACGCGGCTGAGTTCAAATAAGGTTTCTTGCAACGATTCAGAGTCTGAACGTTCAGAAGCCGATAAGCGTTTCGACATCTTGATTAATCCTTATGAAATAGCACAGCCGAGATCATTAAGTTACCGTGAGATAACTCTCCCCCTTTAAAGAGACCTTGCTCGCCAAACGTAAAGGGGCATACAAAAGGAGCGTTATACAAGGCCGTATTGATATTCTCAGCCACTTGGTCAAGGCGATCTTTTACATGCAACATGCATCCAGCGCAGTAAATCGCTAATCCACCCAGAGGCTCAGGCTGACACAGTGCATGATCATTTGCTGACTCCACCACTCGACTGGCTCGCGAAATGAGCCCCTCGCTGGTTCCCGACATAAAATAGACAGTTTGGCCAATATCCAACTGTGAAAACAACTCCATATGGCCATCGTCATTGATAGACATTGGATGCGACAGTGTATAGTAAGGCAATCCATGTATTGTGCCGGTTTGAGTTCCCAGCGGATAAAGCGTGGATTGAGAGAAAAGTGATGCTGTAGGATCAAGAGCCAACCCAGTTTCTGACTCATACCAGCGTTTATACACATCGGTAGCAGGTTGATGATTTAAGCTCACCAATGCGCGACCACGCACATCCGTCACCGTCGCATACCTTTGAGTCGGTGCATAGCCAGAATGGAACGAGTAACTGACCCGAGCTGAGGGATAAAAAACGCTGATCGCGATGCCGGACGTTGCTGTTTGCTTATGATCGAAAATAGCCCAGTTTCCACCGACTGTTTCTGCCGCGGCCGAACCACCGATGACGGGAACAGATACGCCTAGCTCTTCTCGGATTGCCGATAAGGTTGCCTCTTCTTCACCAGGCGTGCTGTGCAACGCAATCAATTTGGGTAACTCGCCGCATCGCCCACTTTCTTCAATCGCTTGAGTCAGTGCCATACGCGCCGAGTCGCGCACATGGCGGTGTGCTTGATGGGAGACCAAGGCTGAGCCATAACTCCCTTTATCATCACTGCATGCCCAGATAGCGGCCGCAGGACCGCTGGTACATCCATTTTGGGTCATCACGCCATAACACGTAGAACAGCCGATGAGTGGTACGCCAGGAAAAAGACGATATAAGGTACGTTGAAGCGCTTGAACGTCATAATGCTCAGTAAAGTAGATCATCAAAAGCTTAGGCGTACTGATACGCGTTTTGATGGTGCGCGCCAATGCATAGGCGGCTTGTACTGCGTCATCAGCTTGAGTTCGTGCCGTTGCTATCTTCATGTCACCGTTACGTTGATAGGAATATGAGTGTATGACAGTGCTAATGATACATGTATCAAGCGATCAATTCATTGTTCTCGGTGGCTGAAATAGATTCTAAACTGACGTATCCTATACGCCCTTTATATCAATTGAGCGTTGAACATGGATTGTCGACCCGTTGCGCTATTGGGTGGCGCGAGCACTTTAGGCGCCACGATTGCTTATCAACTTGCCGCTCAAGGCTATACCCCCATTATTATCGATCACAATCAGGCCTCTGCACTTGATATCGTTGCTCATGAACCTAGAGTTCGATTTAAATCAGTTCCGGCGCTTACCGTCGACGCTCTTACCGCTGCCTTATCGCAAAGTGTATCTCAACTTGCACCGCTAACTGGCGTAGTTCAGGTTGCCAAAGACGGTGAACGGTACATGCGACTGTTGGGGTATCCAGTTTTAGATCAATTTTGTCAAGCTGACGCGGCGTGTGTCATGATTTCTCCACATGGGGGACTAATAAAGCCCCGTCTCGATGACATACCGGACACAAACTTCTTGCAACGGATTAACAGTGTCACTTTCTGGTTGGATCACAATTTTAACAGTGGTGATGAAACATTATCAGTGCGTGAAAAGTGCGAAGTTTTATCACCACTGGTTTGCTTTCTTTTAGGAGAAGAATCAAAACGCATTAATAATCAAGTTTTTAGCGTTAAACTTTAACGGTGTAAATATAAAAACCATCATAAATAAGCGTTTTCTTTAGTAATAAAGCACTACATCGATAAATACGATATAAACCGCACTTATTTATCCTTTTTCTGGGTAATTAAACTTAAATTGATACTGATCAAAGACAACGTTAAATATACCCATATCGGTAGGGAGATCATGACGAGACCATTGCCAATTAGTCCGGTATCTTTCCCCTTCTTGAACCTGTTTTATGCTTAGCTCAGGTGATTGCTTCCCCTTTTGATCCCAGTACGCGGAGTGAGGTTTACTCTCTGAAACTAAAGAAAAATATATAGTGTCATTCTTCCTTATCCATTCATACGCGACTTTTTCTTGAGATTGTGATGTGCCACAAAAACCAGTCGCATTCTTACAATCTATAATTGTCAGTCCTGGCGTATAAATGACCGTGCGCCAAAAGAAGGCGATCACTAAAAGTGTAAGCATAACGATAATTTGCGCTAATCGCCCGCGAGTGAGTTTTTCTGCTGCCATGTGTGGCTTTCTCCATGTTACAGAGGTCAAAGTTTTATCAGAAAGAGGGGTAAGCCTCACGAAGTGTGTGGGTTAGCCCCTGTTTTTTAACCAGTATCTACAGTATGATTCTGGTCGAAAATGCCATTTTTACAAAGAAATAGCAACGAAGTGTATAAAGCGGTTAAAAACCGTACGCAGCCGAGCGATTTCGTAAAAAAGGTATGTTAATAGACGAAGCGGAGGCTTCGTCCGTATCAAACGTGAGTGTAGTTAACCAAAAGTGGAAGCATGCAATATGAGCCAAGTTAAGCAGCTTGAACAAGACTACAACTACCGCGTTGTCCGCCAATTTACTCTAACAACCATTTTGTGGGGTATTGTGGGCATGGCGGTAGGTGTACTTATTGCCGCTCAGTTAGTGTGGCCTGCACTGAACTTTGATGTTCCGTATTTGACGTACAGCCGTTTGCGTCCACTGCATACTAACGCAGTGATTTTCGCATTCGGCACCAGTGCGCTGTTTGCAACGTCGTATTATGTTGCACAACGTACTTGTCAAACACGGTTATTCGGAGGGAAGTTAGCAGAGTTCACCTTCTGGGGTTGGCAAGCCATTATCCTTTCAGCAGCTATTTCGTTGCCAATGGGATACACCACCTCCAAAGAGTACGCTGAACTAGAGTGGCCAATCGATATCGCCATTGCGGTGGTATGGGTGGCATACGCTATCGTGTTCTTTGGCACATTAATTAAGCGTAAAACCTCGCATATTTACGTTGCGAACTGGTTCTTC
The DNA here is from genome assembly GCF_001995405.1 of Salinivibrio sp. AR640. Taxonomy (NCBI): domain Bacteria; kingdom Pseudomonadati; phylum Pseudomonadota; class Gammaproteobacteria; order Vibrionales; family Vibrionaceae; genus Salinivibrio; species Salinivibrio sp. AR640. The sequence continues at coordinate 75,335 of NZ_MUFD01000002.1, forward strand.
GGTGCCTTTATTCTGACCATTGCTGTCTTGCATATCGTTAACAGCATGGCAATCCCAGTTTCACCGATGAAGTCTTACTCCATTTATGCCGGTGCAGTCGATGCAATGGTACAGTGGTGGTATGGACATAATGCGGTCGGGTTTCTATTGACAGCTGGCTTCCTGGGTATGATGTATTATTTCGTTCCCAAGCAAGCTGGTCGTCCTGTTTATTCCTACCGTTTGTCTATTGTCCACTTCTGGGCGCTGATCTCACTGTATATCTGGGCGGGACCTCACCACCTTCATTATACGGCTTTGCCTGACTGGACTCAGTCGCTGGGTATGGTGATGTCGCTGATCTTATTTGCGCCTTCTTGGGGCGGTATGATTAACGGTATTATGACCCTCTCTGGCGCATGGCATAAACTACGTTATGACCCGATTCTGCGTTTCTTAATCGTGTCCCTGTCCTTCTATGGTATGTCGACGTTTGAAGGGCCGATGATGTCAATCAAAACGGTGAATGCGCTATCGCACTATACCGATTGGACGATTGGCCACGTACACTCTGGTGCGCTCGGCTGGGTTGCGATGGTGTCAATCGGCTCTATCTACCACTTGATTCCAAAACTGTTTGGTCAAGAGCGTATGTACTCCGTTTCACTGGTAAACGTACACTTCTGGCTAGCCACCATTGGTACCGTACTTTACATCGTCGCGATGTGGATTTCTGGTGTCATGCAAGGCTTGATGTGGCGCGCAGTGAATACGGATGGCACATTGACGTACAGCTTTGTGGAGTCATTAGAAGCCTCCTACCCGTTCTATTTTGTCCGCTTTATCGGTGGTGCAATTTTCCTATCAGGCATGTTCTTGATGGCTTACAACGCATATAAAACGATTCGTGCGCCGGAAGCTAGCTTGAAATCGCTTGAGCCTGCGGTGTAAGGAGGACGATTAAATGAGCTCAAATCGCCACGAGATAGTAGAAAAAAACACAGGCTTGCTCGCGATCTTAATCATTGTCGCCATTAGTTTTGGCGCCTTAGTGGAAATCACACCACTGATTTATCAAGAGCAAACCACTGAACCGGTTGATAACCTTCGTCCGTATACAGCCTTAGAGATGGAAGGACGTGATATTTACATCCGTGAAGGCTGTAATGTTTGTCACAGCCAAATGGTTCGTCCATTCCGGGCCGAAACTGAGCGCTATGGTCACTACGGCGTTGCAGGTGAAAGCGTGTGGGAGCATCCATTCTTATGGGGTTCTAAACGTACAGGTCCTGATCTCTCCCGTGTTGGGGATCGGTATTCTGACGAATGGCACCGCGTTCACTTGATTAACCCACGTGACGTCGTGCCTGAATCGAATATGCCTGGTTTCCCATGGCTAGCAGAAAATACGCTAGACGGAGAGACAACGGCTGCGAAGCTTGAAGTGTTCCGCGATCAATTTGGTGTGCCATACACCGATGAAGATATTAAGAACGCAGAAGCCGCGGTTAAAGGCAAAACGGAGATAGAAGCGTTGATTGCTTATCTTCAGTCACTAGGTCACGCAATGAAGTAATAAGGAGGGCCTATGGATATCGGCACCTTTCATAGTATTTGGACCGTGGTCCTATTTGTTAGCTTCATTGGGATCGTTGTTTGGGCTTATAGCAAACGTCGCAAAAAACACTTTGATGAAGCGGCTAACCTGATTTTCGACGAAGAAGAAAAGGGTCAGGATAAGCCCAATAACAAGACAGGAGATAATCGCTAATGAGTACGTTTTGGAGTATCTTCGTAACAGTCATCGTACTCGGCACGATTGCTGGCTGTGCTGCCCTTATCATTTGGACGACCAAAGATAAAATGGGCGTCGCAGAGGGCGATGACATGGGTCACGACTACGATGGTATTCGTGAGCTGAATAACCCACTTCCCAAGTGGTGGTCATACATGTTTTGGGCCACATTGGTATTTGGGTTGGGGTACCTCACCCTTTACCCGGGGTTAGGTAATTTTGCTGGCGTATTAGGTTGGAAGAGCTCTTACCAAAATGTTAGCAACGTTGATGAATCACGCGAGTTAATGGCGAAGGCACAAGAAGCTCAGCACATTAACCAATACGCGATGGAACTCGACGCTGCAGACAAAGTGTTTGGTGAGGCATTCCGTCAACTCGCTTATCAAGAAGATGGCAAGTCACTGCGTCCAATAACACAAATTGCGCGCAATGAAGAAGCCTTAAAGGTTGGCCAACGCTTGTTTAGCCAAAACTGTGCTGCTTGCCATGGGTCGGATGCACGAGGTCAAGCCGGCTTCCCTAACCTAACGGATGATGCTTGGCTATACGGTGGTGAACCTGAAACCATCAAAGCCACTTTGCTCCACGGCCGAAAAGGCAACATGCCAGCTTGGCTAGATACCATGGGCGAAGAGGGTGTCCAAGAAGTTGCCGCTTACGCGTTAAGTTTGTCAGGCCGTAAAGTCGACCCGCAAATGGCTGCAAAAGGTAAAACCCGATTTGTGGTATGTGCCGCTTGTCATGGAACAGATGGTAAAGGTAACCCTGCTTTCGGTGCGCCGGACTTAACGGACAACATCTGGCTATACGGTGGCTCACGTCGAGCGGTGGAACAAACCATTCGTGGTGGCCGTCAAGGTGTTATGCCCGCATGGGAAGCACATCTTGGCGAAGAAAAAATTCAGATACTCTCTGCCTATGTATGGCGTTTGAGTAATCCTGAAGTAGAATAGAGACTTACGTATAAACAGGCCCCTGCTTGCAGGGGCTTCCTAATGCTCATCCCAAGGAGCTTCAGATGATAACCCCCTGGTACAAGCAGTTTTGGCCTTGGTTCCTTATCGCCCTACCAGCGACTGTCGTCGTCGCGAGTCTATCTACCTTTGCGTTATTTCAAAAAAATGCGGTTTCTCTTGTTGCGGAAGACTATTACAAGAAAGGAAAAGCCATTAACCTTGATTTATCGAAGTTGAAAGTCGCAGACCAACTTGGTATTTCAGCGCAACTGTCAGCGACTGAAGACGCAATTGCCATCGCACTTGATAAAGGGCAACTTGATACATTTCCGACGCTGAAAGTTCACATACAACATCGTACCTTAGAGCGTAAGGACGTGAATGTCATGGTAAACCCAAATCAAGCTGGGATTTATCATATCGATTTGGCTGAGCCTATGTCCGGCCCTTGGTTTATAGAACTGGCGTCGTTTGACAAACAGTGGAAGGTCAACGGTCGTATTAATTTCCCTCTCTCGAATACCCTGACGTTAAGCGGTAAACAATAACCATGACGACTCCCTGTTATCACTGTGGTGATCCTGTTTTAACAGGCGACACCTTCCAAGTCGTGATCTTCGATAAACCTCGCCTTATGTGTTGCCCTGGCTGCCAGGCTGTGGCAACCACTATCGTAGACAGTGGTTTGAGCTCTTATTATCAGTATCGTACCGAGAACGCGGATAAAGCAGAGTTGGTGCCAGAAGAGCTTAAATCACTGACTTTGTATGATAACCAAGATATACAACAAGAATTTGTTCGTGATGTTGCCGAACAAAAAGAAGTCCCCCTTTCATTAGATGGCGTTTCTTGTGCGGCCTGTGCATGGCTGATTGAAAAACAATTGCAGAGAACCAAGGGGGTTACCCATATTCAAGTTAACACCACCACCAACCGTGCCCTGGTTCGTTGGGATGATAGCGAAACATCACTGAGCACAATACTCACGCGCATTCATCATCTTGGGTATAAAGCAGCCCCTTTTGAAGCGGATAAGCAAGAGCAGCAATACCATCGTAATATGAAGCAATATCTCTATCGGTTAGGGATTGCTGGCCTCGCGACAATGCAGGTGATGATGTTAGCGGTGGCAATGTATTTCGAAGTGTTTGGCGATATGGATGAAACCTTTCGCAACTACTTCCGCTGGATTAGTCTTATCTTTGCCACCCCTGTTCTACTGTATTCCGCCTTACCTTTTTACACTAATGCATGGCGTAATCTAAAAGCCAGAACGCTCGGTATGGATGTCCCCGTTTCGATTGCCCTACTCTTTGCCTATTTCTCGAGCTTATACGCAACGGTAACAGGTAAAGGTGAGGTCTTTTTTGAATCGGTGGCAATGTTCACCTTCTTCTTATTGTTGGGGCGCTTTTTAGAAATGCGCGCCAGGCGTACAGCGGCAGCAGCCAGTGCCAATTTATTGAAATTGGTGCCGAAGATGGCACGTCACCTTACGGGTGAAACCGTTCCGGCCAACAGCTTAAAGGTCGATGACCACGTTCGGGTGTTACCGGGAGAGCCTTTTCCCGCCGATGGGCGAATCCTGTCAGGCAAAACATCAGTAGACGAAGCCATGTTGACCGGAGAGTCGTTGCCACAAACCAAACAAAGCGGTGATACCGTGTATGCCGGCACCATGAATGTTGAGGGCAATGTCGACATCACCGTCATTAATAACCATAAAGAATCGCTCGTCGCGCACATTGTTCGCCTGCAAGATGAAGCACAGATGGCAAAGCCCAAAGTCGCTGTTTTGGCGGACCAAATTGCGCGTTATTTTGTCGCTGCTATTCTCATTATTTCTGCATCGACGTGGCTCTATTGGCACTTTTCTCGATCTGATGATGCTTTCTGGATCATGCTGTCGGTGCTCGTTGCAACCTGCCCCTGTGCGCTGTCGTTAGCGACACCTACCGCGTTGACCTGCTCGACGTCAACATTTGGTCAACTCGGCATTATGTTGCGTCGAGGACATGTCTTAGAAACGTTAACCAAAGTGAATCGATTAGTGGTCGATAAAACCGGCACATTAACCGAAGGCACCGTGCAGATCAGTACGATTGAGATCAACAGCGACACGTTGACAGAGCAACAGGTGATCAATATTGCCGCCAGCCTGGAAGCGTTCGCCAATCACCCGATAGCGAACGCATTTCAGGCTCGGGCCACGGAAAAAGTCAACGTCGGCGCTGCCGATAATCATATCGGGCAAGGCGTGAGTGGCACTATCGATGGCCAATATTGGCGCATTGGTAAAGCCAGTTTCGCGTTATCAGACGGGGCTGAAAGCTACCAATCGTATCCGGTCATACTCAGCTGCGATAACAAACCGGTCGCGGCATTCTCGCTTATCGACCCCATCCGGCCCAGTAGTGCCAGATTACTTGCCGCGTTCAAGGACGCGGGCATCCAAACGACAATGTTAACCGGCGATCAGTCACGCAATGTCAAACAAGTCGCTGATGAGCTCGGTATAGACTCTGTTGTATCTGGCGTGTCTCCTCAAGGCAAACTGTCATATCTTCAAAGCCTTGATAGTCGTACAATTACCTTGATGATCGGTGATGGTGTTAATGATGCGCCCGTTTTAGCGGGTGCCCATTTATCCGTTGCCATGGGAGGCGGAACCGATATCGCGAAGTCATCCGCCGATATGGTACTTCTTGGTGATGATTTAGAAAAACTGCTAACTGCAAGACGTCTTGCTCAACAAACGCGACGGATCATTCGAGAAAACTTAGCCTGGGCATTGGGCTACAACGTGACCATTTTGCCTTTGGCTGTCATGGGCTTTGTCGCGCCATATGTTGCTGTGGTCGGAATGTCTGCTAGCTCCATTATTGTGGTGTCTAACTCGCTGCGCCTGCTCAATAAAAAATAAGGATAGCGTTATGGCTAGTTTGTACATCTTGATTCCGATTGCGATCATGCTGGTGTGTGTCGCCGGCGTCGTCTTTATTTGGGCGGTAAAATCCGATCAGTTTGAAGATCTTGAGCGTCAAGGCTCTTCTATTCTTTTCGATGAAGAAGAACCAGAGAAAAAGCCCACTCCTCAGTCAAATGACACTGAGAACACTGACTCGTCACATCATGACAAACGTTGATTTTATCGGTGCATTAGGGATTGGCTTGCTCGGTGCTGGCCACTGCCTCGGTATGTGTGGCGGTGTCGCAGCGGCCATGTCCTTCGGGGTGCCTGCTGAGCGTGCCAAATGGCCCTATATTCTTTTGTACAATTTAGGCCGGATAACCTCTTATATCGTAGCGGGCACACTCATTGGGGGCGCAGTTGCCTCGTTGCTCGCGCTCTCTGACCTCACTCACCACCTTGCCGTATTGCGACTTTTTGCCGCAGTAATGATGCTATTGCTGGCCGCTTATATGGCGCAATTATGGAATGGTCTGAGTTATATTGAGCGTATCGGTAGCAAGCTCTGGCGCTATATTTCGCCTCTTTCTTCTAAGTTGATGCCGTTGCGCTCTCCCCTCTATGCCTACCCTTTTGGTGTGGTGTGGGGCTGGTTACCCTGTGGCCTTGTCTATTCAGCACTCAGTTGGGCTGCCGTTGCGGGAAGTGCGTCTGGCGGCGGATTAGTTATGCTAGGGTTTGGGCTCGGAACGCTACCGGCAATGTTAACGGTTGGCGCGTTTGCAGAACGAATTAAACCAATACTGAATAATCGTCTAGTACGCTTGACATGTGCCATAATGTTGGCAGTTTATGGCCTCTACACCTTACAAGGTGCATTGAAACTCCTTATATAAGGTCGACCTAGCACACGATAATGGTGTAATATGTTAATTGACGTTTTCAAAATCAGGCAGGTGTATGGTGTCGAATAAGATCATCACTCGGCGGGTTCAGTCTGGTGGCTGTGCGATCCATTGTCAGGATTGTAGTATAAGCCAGCTTTGCATTCCCTTTACGTTAAATGAGCAAGAGTTGGATCAACTGGATAGCATCATTGAGCGCAAAAAACCTATTCAGAAAGGCCAAGAATTGTTCAAAGCCGGTGATAATCTTCGAGCGCTCTATGCGATACGCTCAGGAACGGTTAAAACCTATACCATCACTGAACAAGGTGATGAGCAAATTACGGCTTTCCATCTCGCAGGCGATTTAGTTGGCTTTGATGCCATTAACGATAATGAGCATCCAAGTTTTGCTCAGGCGTTAGAAACATCGATGATTTGCGAAATCCCCTACGATACGCTCGACGATTTATCTGGCAAGATGCCAAAGCTTCGTCAGCAAATCATGCGACTAATGAGCAACGAGATAAAAGGTGATCAAGACATGATCTTGCTTTTATCGAAGAAAACAGCAGAAGAGCGTTTAGCCGCTTTCCTGTATAGCCTTTCAAAACGCTTTGCACAACGTGGGTTTTCACCGCGTGAGTTTCGACTAACCATGACTCGTGGTGACATTGGTAACTATCTGGGTCTAACGGTGGAAACCATTAGTCGTCTATTAGGCCGTTTCCAAAAATCAGAGATTCTCGCGGTAAAGGGTAAATATATTACAGTGTTAGACTTAGAAGAGCTGGCACGCCTTGCTGACGAAGAGTGTTTGGTTTAAGCCTTCTTTGGGTAAATAAGTTGTTAATAAATGGCGCTTTAATGCGCCATTTCTCTTTTTTGCTATCGGAACCATGAATTATTTCGCGCTACCCGGTCAACTAGGTTAAAGTGACAGTAACCGATGCATCTGTGCAAAGGAGGCAGATATGTCCAGGTACAGCAACCTTCTCGTCGTTATTGATCCTTCCCAAGAACAACAACCCGCGTTATCACGTGCGGTCACGCTCAGCCAACGCAGTGATTCTGCGGTTAAGCTTACGCTCTTTCTCGCCATTTTCGACTTTTCCTATGAAATGACCTCGATGCTTTCGTCTGATGAACGACAAGCCATGCGTCAAGGTGTCATGCACCAGCGTGAAGAATGGATGAATGAGATCATTCAGTCCCACAATGCACAAGACTGTGAGATTGAAAAAGTCGTCGTTTGGCACAACCGTCCTTACGAAGCGATTGTCGAGCGCGTACTCAGTCATCAGCATGATCTTGTCGTCAAAGCGACGCACAAGCACGACACGCTAGGTTCAGTGATTTTTACCCCAACGGACTGGCACTTACTCCGTAAATGTCCCAGCTCTGTGTTATTGGTAAAAGAGCATGGTTGGCCGGATAAAGGTAAAATTGTCGCGTCCGTTCACGTGGCTTCAGAAACAGAAACCCACGCCGAACTCAACGACAAATTAGTCGATGAAGGCAACGTGATGAGTGCGATGCTGGGCGCTGAGCTACACCTTGCGAACGCCTACCCAGCAACACCGGTGAATATTACTATTGAGCTACCTGACTTTGATCCTAGTGCTTATACCGATGCCGTCAGAGGCCACCATCTCACCGCCATGAAGGCACTGCGTCAGCGCCATCACATCGAAGAGATGCGAACCCATGTTCAAGAAGGCTTGCCAGAGGATGTCATTCCTAATATCGCACGAGAGTTAGATGCAGAGTTGGTGATCCTAGGAACAACTGGCCGCACTGGACTATCGGCTGTCTTTATCGGCAACACAGCAGAGCATATGATTGATCAGCTCGACTGCGATCTGCTTGCGATCAAGCCTGATGGATATATCAGCCCGCTCGATCCCCGAGCCAACGACTAAGTCATTGTCACCCGCCCATACAACAGGCAGTGCAGCTCACCGCCTGTTGTTGGCTGTCTTGTTTATATTCATCCCGCCTTTATAGTGACTAGCATTTATAGTCAAAATCCGTATCATACCCGCCATTCATGCACACTGGCAGCTTAATGCGTTTAGACTGCCTGACAACGCGATAGTACTTATGAGCACGCAAGAGCTGAGCAAAGCACAAAAATACGGGTTTAATAAACTGCAAAAGCGCATTCGCCGGAATACAGGCCAAGCCATTGCAGATTTTAATATGATTGAAGATGGCGACCGCATTATGGTTTGCCTTTCAGGCGGGAAAGACAGCTACACCCTGCTTGATATGTTGCAAAGTCTGCAAAAAAGCGCCCCTGTCTCGTTCGAGTTAATCGCCGTTAACTTGGATCAAAAACAGCCCGGCTTCCCTGAGCACATTCTCCCCGAGTATTTAGACGAATTAGGGGTCGAATATAAGATTATCGAAGAAGATACCTACTCGATTGTTAAAGAAAAAGTGCCAGAAGGAAAAACCACGTGCTCACTGTGCTCGCGTCTGCGTCGTGGCATTCTATACCGTACGGCGAAAGAGTTAGGCGCTACCAAAATAGCGCTTGGACACCATCGTGATGATATTCTGGAAACGTTGTTTTTAAATATGTTTTACGGTGGCAAACTAAAAGGCATGCCGCCCAAGCTCGTCTCCGATAATGGCGAACACGTTGTGATTCGTCCATTGGCCTATTGTCGCGAAAAAGATATAGAACGTTATTCAGAGCAGAAAGCGTTCCCTATCATTCCTTGTAACCTGTGCGGATCTCAGCCTAACTTGCAACGCCAAGTGATTAAAGAGATGTTACAGGGCTGGGACAAACGTTACCCGGGACGCATTGAAACCATGTTCCGCGCGATGCAAAACGTGGTGCCCTCACACCTTGCCGATGCGACATTATTCGACTTTAAATCAGTCGCAGCAGGCATGGCTTATGAAGGTGATGGCGATACCGCATTTGACAAGGAAAGCTTTACTGACCCGGCGCCTGACTCAGAAGCGGTCGTTGAAGTAGACCCTGAATTATCTCTCGATATTGTCAATCTCAAGGCATAAGATCACAGTTTGATCACTGAATCACAAAAGCGCTCACTGGTCTAGTGAGCGCTTTTTTCTTTCCCTGATCGTTCGAATTTAACCGCTCTTAGCGTTAACAACCTCTAAGATCAGCAAGCAGTTAACCGTTTTTCGGGAGCCAAGGCGATACTTTAATGGGCGCCTCAGGCAGAGTTAATTTAACCTCTTGCCCAAGGCCGCTAGCATCAATGATAGCTTGATGATCATCAATGGTATAATCCTGCCCTTCACTGCTGGTTATTTTCCCTGTCGCCGAGGGCGAAAAATGGATCACCACCCCCTGCGTTTTAGGCATAAACCAAGAGGCAAACATCCCACCCAGGTTTTCCATCATGGTGTCCATTTGTGGTAGCCAGTCGCGAACTTGTTGGCTGGTTAGCGTCTTTCCGACCGGCTTATCCACCAACACTTGGAATGAAATATCACAATTTAGCGTTGACGGTGTTTCAACAAAGACATCGGGATTCACTTTACGCAGCTGGTTATCCAACGGCAACGGCAACGCTTGCGAGGCAGGAATGGTAAATTCCTCATAATGCTCTTTTTTTCGCATCCAAGCTCGTGAGATAGGACAAACCTGACCAGAATCCGCTGATACCATAAAGTACGCCACACCGATATCAGGGTGACCCTCTTCGGTATTGTGCTTTAGTTGGGTAAAGAGTTTGCTATAACTAAAACGGTATGTCTCGGCACTTGCAGGGAAACTGATCATCCCCAATAGCGCCAATACACTGATTACTTTTTTCATCGATACTCCACATACGGGCTTAGCGTGGTTCAGGCATCAAATGTATCCTGGCCTGACGAGGGTGATGACGCGTTTGATTTGTCGGGATTATTCTCGCTTTTGGGTGACACGGTCACTTCGACCCCTACGCCAAACATTTCTCGGTAAATCACGCCTTTAACATTGAAAAGGAAGGGTAACGCCCAAACCAATGCAAAGCCAGCCGTGGCAAAAGAAATGAGAAATAGCACACCCACCACCGCATAAATGGTTGCCATCTGAAACAGCTTTTTGTTTACCGCGCGGAAAGACACACTCAAAGCTTTCATGGGTGTGACACGCTTCTCGCAAATTAATAACGGCGCCATGGAAAAAACCATCGCAACATAAAGGCTAAGCAGCGGAAAAATCAAACTCGCGACACTTTGCAGCGTAGCGGACAAGCAAATCACCACAGTGACGGGTAATGCGAAAGCTAACCCTTTTAGCAGATGACGAGGCTTGGAACGAAAGCCGATCGCATGGCTAAGTCCCATCAAACTTGCCCCAGCATATAAAGGTGCAATCAAAACCTCTGACGTGAAGTTAGCTAGCCACACGGAGGAGATCATATCGGTGGTAAGCTCTCGTTGCCCGACAAGCGCCTCAAACAAATGCGAGGGCGCGCCCAGCAACAAAGCAAGCATTAGCATTAGAATACCAATTTGAGTCGCAAATAAGCCCAGCGCCGCGGGTAAGAAAGACCAGAAGTGTTTTAAGGTCTGCGAGAAAGCCTCTTTAATGATCTCAAACGGATCGAGGCGGTAACGGCCATTCAGTGCGGTTTCTATCGACCCGCCCATGTGTATCGCATTATCGTATTCTTGTTGACTCATAATCGTTATCTATCATGACTGATGCACACAGTATATCTGACTGTCGCCCATAGCTAAAAATCATTCTGACGGATCCGGGAAAAATAACCCAAAGTTGTCTGTGTGAGCACTGAAAAGCGTCAAGGATGCTATCCACGCCAGTCATGAAAGGAAATGCATTAAATGGGGAGAAAAATTGCTTTAACTTCGACTTGTGCGCGTCTATTATGCGCCGTCTGTTTTATGGGTACGTATGTACAAGACAATTTGCCAGGTAGAGAGAGAACGAACCATTGAATCACACCCATCTATCTCACAAACCGGTTGTCGAGCTGGCGTCATTAACCAAAAGTTTCGACGGCAAAGAAATTATTTCCCGCTTCAATTTAAGCGTGAATGACGGTGAATTTCTCACCATTCTCGGTCCTTCGGGTTGTGGTAAAACAACCGTATTACGCTTAATTGCGGGGCTTGAGGACGCTGACAGCGGCCAGGTTATCATTGACGGTCAAGATGTCACCGATTTGCCTGCCGAACAACGCAACGTCAACACTGTGTTTCAAAGCTATGCCTTATTTCCCCACATGAGTGTGTTTGAAAACGTGGCATTTGGCTTACGTATGCAAGGTGTGAACCGCAATGAGATCGAACCACGTGTGATGGAAGCACTGCGCATGGTGCAGCTGGACCACTATGCCTCACGCAAGCCCCACCAGTTGTCAGGCGGTCAGCAGCAGCGTATTGCGATTGCGCGTGCTGTGGTGAATAAACCAAGCGTCTTACTGCTCGACGAATCGCTCTCTGCACTCGATTATAAACTGCGTAAGCAAATGCAAATGGAGCTCAAGCAGCTTCAGCGTAAACTCGGCATTACGTTTATCTTTGTCACCCATGATCAAGAAGAAGCGTTGTCGATGTCTGACCGTATACTGGTCATGCGTGAAGGCGAAATCGAACAAGACGGCTCACCACGTGAGATCTATGAAGAGCCAAAGAACTTGTTTGTCGCCCGGTTTATTGGCGAAATCAATGTCTTTGATGCCACCGTGATCAAACGCATCGATGAAAACCGCATTTGGGCCAGTATTGAATCCCGTGAGTGCGAGGTATTCTGCAAGCTTGATGTGAAGCCTGACGATAAGGTCAAGGTATTGCTGCGCCCTGAAGACATTCGCCTACAAGAAATTAGCGATGATGCGGAGCCTAACGGTATTGTCGGCTACGTACGCGAGCGTAACTATAAAGGCATGACCCTGGATTCAGTACTCGAGCTTCCGTCAGGGCAAACCGTGATGGTCAGTGAGTTTTTTAATGAAGACGATCCAGATGTTGATCACTCTCTGAATCAAAAAGTCACCTTGACCTGGGTAGAGAGCTGGGAGGTGGTATTGGCCGATGAAAAAGCTTAATCTTCAAACAGCCATTATTGGTTTGGTGGTCGGCTGGTTGTTGGTATTTGTTTTTTTGCCCAACCTAATGATCATCGTCACCAGTTTTTTAACCCGCGATGACGCCAATCTTATCGAGATGACGTTCACGCTGAGTAACTACGCAAAACTTCTCGATCCTCTCTACGCTAAAGTGGTGTGGCATTCCTTCTACATGGCAGCGTTAGCGACGCTGATTTGTCTGCTTATCGGCTACCCGTTTGCCTTTATTGTTGCCAAGATGCCCAAAAAAATGCGTCCAATGATGCTCTTTTTAGTCATTGTGCCATTTTGGACTAACTCATTAATCCGCACATATGGCCTCAAAATCTTTCTGGGCACGAGAGGGTTACTCAATGAAAGCCTAATGTGGCTTGGGATCATTGAGCGCCCTATCCGTATTATGTACACCGAATATGCGGTCATGATCGGTCTCGTTTATATCTTGCTGCCGTTTATGATTCTGCCGTTGTACTCCAGCATTGAAAAACTTGATAACAGCTACTTAGAGGCGGCACGCGATCTGGGCGCCAACAAGTTACAATGCTTCTTGCGCGTGATCTTACCACTTACTACGCCAGGCATTATTGCCGGTAGTTTACTGGTGATTCTTCCAGCCCTCGGCATGTTCTACGTCTCTGACTTATTAGGTGGGGCGAAAAACCTATTGATCGGTAACGTGATTAAGAGCCAAATCCTCAATGTTCGCGATTGGCCATTTGGTTCCGCGGCCAGTATTTCTCTGACGGTGCTCATGGGGCTGCTGCTATTTGCCTATTGGCGTGTGGGGAAATGGATGAATCGTAAGGAGGCATTATCATGAATCGCTTTGTTAAAGGCAGTTTCCTCTCTTTGGTTTATGCTTTTTTATATATCCCAATTCTGATTTTGATCGTCAATTCGTTCAACGCGAGCAAGTTTGGGATGAGTTGGAAAGGCTTTACTTGGCAATGGTATGAGGAACTTGTAAATAATCATAGCCTGATGCAAGCCGCGGGGAACTCACTGACCATTGCTATTTTTTCTGCTAGTGCGGCCGCTATTATAGGTAGCTTAACCGCGGTAGCACTGTTTCGTTATCGCTTTCGCGGCAAGCAGTTTGTCAATGGTATGCTGTTCGTGGTGATGATGTCGCCCGATATCGTGATGGCTATCTCGCTGTTGGCGCTCTTTATCTTAATGGGCGCACAATTAGGATTTTTGACCTTGCTGCTGTCACACATTACTTTTTGCCTGCCGTTTGTAGTAGTAACGGTTTACAGCCGCTTAAATGGTTTTGATGTCAAAATGCTTGAAGCCGCACGTGACTTAGGCGCGAGCGAATGGGTTATTTTGACCAAAATCATCCTACCGCTTGCCGCTCCCGCGGTTGCAGCGGGCTGGTTACTAAGCTTCACCTTGTCACTGGATGATGTCATCGTCAGCTCTTTTGTCACCGGGCCAGGTTATGAAATCTTGCCGCTCAAAGTTTACTCCATGGTAAAAGTCGGCGTGTCGCCAGAAATTAACGCCCTTGCCACCATTATGCTGATTGTGTCACTCGTACTGGTCATGTGCTCACAATGGCTAGCCAAAGATCGACTAAAATAATCCATTCCCCAGGGCAGTTGACAGGTCAGCCGCCCTCCTTTTTGTGTTACGAGGAGCTCACCATGGTTAAATGGTCCCCCTTTTTTGCGCTTACCCTGTTCGGTGCATTACTCACGTCTACCGCGACCGCCGCGAACAATGATGTTTTGTATTTCTACAATTGGTCTGAATATATCCCTAATTCGGTTATTGAAGATTTCACCGATGAAACGGGTATTGAGGTGATGTACTCCACCTATGAGTCAAACGAGACCATGTATGCCAAACTGAAAACGCATCCTGAGGGCTATGATCTTGTGGTGCCGTCAACTTACTATGTCGCTAAAATGCGTCAGCAAGGCATGCTACAAAAAATCGACAAATCGCAACTCCAGCATTTTTCAGGTCTGGATCCGGTTAACTTGAACAAACCTTTTGATCCTAACAATGATTATTCTGTGCCCTATATTTGGGGAGCGACAGGTATCGGCGTTAACACCGACTTTATGGACAAAGCCGATGTCTCGAGCTGGGCTGATTTATGGGATCCCAAATGGCAAGGCCAACTGTTGATGATGGATGATGCCAGAGAGCTATTTCATATTGCCCTGCGAAAACTCGGTTACTCTGCCAACACCACAGATCCGAAAGAAATAAAAGCGGCCTATCAGTCACTTAAAACGTTGATGCCAAATGTATTGCTCTTTAATTCTGATTTTCCGGCTAACCCGTTTTTAGCGGGCGAAGTCACCCTAGGCATGCTTTGGAATGGCAGTGCCTACATGGCGCGTCAAGAAGGCGCATCGATCGACATGGTGTGGCCAGAAGAAGGCGCAATTTTTTGGATGGATAGCCTCGCGATTCCAGCGGATGCTAAAAACGTCGATGCCGCGCATAAAATGATCGATTTTCTCTTACGTCCGGAAAACGCCGCTAAGCTTGCCCTGCAGATAGGTTATCCAACGCCAGTGAAAGCCGCCTATCCGTTATTGCCTGCCGCGTTTAAAAATAACCCGCAAATTTATCCACCACAGTCGGTGATGGCTGCCGGCGAATGGCAAAACGATGTAGGTGACGCCAACCGACTTTATGAAGATTATTTTCAACGCTTAAAAGCCGGTATGTGATCCCGCTTGCTGTACTAGACTGTCAGGGGCAAAGACGCCCCTGATTTATCGCTCAAGCGCCAGTATCTCATCCACCAGCTCAGGCACTAAGGTGCTTGCTTTGCCGTAGCGCCGTTCATCAAACTCGCTCTCAACCGCACTGGGTTCGAGGTTGATTTCAATTGTATGCGCGCCATGCATTGCCGCTTCATGCACAAAGCCCGCCGCGGGATACACTGCCCCCGATGTCCCTATAGAGATAAACAAATCCGCTTTATTTAACGCCTCATGGATTTTCCCCATGCCCCATGGCATTTCACCAAACCAAACAACATGAGGCCGCAAAGGTGCAGGCATTTGACAACAGTGACAGTGGTCAGAAACCGAAATATCACCTTTCCAATCAATGGTTTGCTGAGAGTGACTACAGCGTGCCTTTAATAGTTCGCCATGCATATGAATAATATGATGGGTGCCAGCTCGCTCATGGAGATCGTCAATATTTTGTGTCACCACCAGCACAGAGGCATGGGTTGATTTTTCCAAGTAAGCCAAGGCGTTATGGGCAAGGTTTGGGCTCACTCCCGACTGTAATTGTCGACGGCGATCATTATAAAACTGCTGCACTAATGTTGGATTGCGCTCAAACCCCTCAGGCGTTGCAACATCTTCAATGTGGTGTTCTTCCCACAAGCCATCTTGATCACGGAATGTTTTTATCCCTGATTCCGCTGATATGCCAGCGCCGGTTAAAATTACGATGTGTTGATAAGGGAATGTCATACGCGCCTATCCTTGATAATTCATTAACCTACGCCATTTATACCACTCTCGCCTTTACCATTGAAGCATTGTGGTTTTAGACCTTAGTCGTTGACATAACTCACAAATAAGCGATGTAACGACTGGCTAGACCAATGCTTGGTACTGCTTGGGTTACAATGGCCGCTTATTTCTCGTATCTGTTACTCACTATGAATTTAGAACATTATTATTCTGAGCAAGATGGAAAACTGATTTTTACTCGCCAACAAGCGAGTGACTTTGCGAAACGCGTTGCCGGTGACTTTAACCCCATTCATGATACCGATGCGTCACGATTTTGTGTGCCGGGGGATCTGCTCCTTTCTATTTTGCTCGCAAAAACGGGGATCAGTGAGGAAATTGAAATTCAGTTTAATGGCATGATCAGTGCCAACACCCCTTTAACTATCGTTGAAACAGATGAGGAAGTCACTGTCGTCGACGATGATCTAAAGCGCTACCTAACAATGACTCGACGCGGCGCGGTGCGTCATGATCAGGCATTGGCGACCGAAATAGCTACTCATTATGTTCAGTTTTCTGGCAAGAACTTTCCCCACATCATGGTGCCACTGATGCGTGAGCAACAGATGATGATAAACACCGATCGCCCATTGGTGATGTATGAAAAAATGAGCCTAGCATTCGACGATTTATCGATTGCCTCTGCGCAAGTCGAGCTCTCCGATTCAGCAATGCATGTCAGCGGAAAACGAGGAAAAGTCGAGCTCGCCTTCGATTTTATCGTTAACGGCCAACGAGTCGGTCACGGATGCAAGACCATGGTAGCCAGTGGATTACGCCCCTATTGCGAAGCGGCAATTCAAGACCTGGTTGAGCGATTTAATCAGCGAAAAGATGCTTACAGCACCACATAGCCCCGTGACTTTCTAGTGTCCTACGGCCCTGAAGTATCGCTAATCAGGGCCACTCACAGTGATGAAATCGCCCAGTGAATACTGATTCCCTAGAAGCCGTGCCAACTAGAAGCAGTGCTGAATGGCCAAATACTTATTGCGAATATGCTCAATCAATAAGCGTACCTTTTTCGGCGGTTGACGTGTAAACGGATAAACCGCGTAAATCCCAAGTTTTTTCCCCACTTGATCAGGGAAAAGATCAATCAAATCCCCTTCGATTAAATCGTTATACACCAAACAGCGCGGCACATAAGCGATCCCATGACCACTCAACGCTCCCTGGCGCAATGCAATCGGGTTATCCGTAGACAGATTACCTGTCACTTTGATGACTTGATTTTTATCCTCGCCTTTAAACTCCCAATCACTCGCACCTGTGGTCTGATACGCGTATTGCAAGCAGTTATGCTGTTTAAGCTCAATGGGGTGCTGAGGCCTGCCGTGGCGAGCAATATAGCCTGGTGCTGCACATACGACCCACTGAGAATCGAGAATATGGCGAGCGATAAGACTCGAGTCTTCCAAGTACCCTGTACGGATCACTAAATCGAAGCCTTCATCAATCAAATCGACGAAGCGGTTGTTCAAAGACATATCAATATTCAAGCCGGGATATTGACCACAAAACTCAGCGACCGCTTCGGCTAACAATAACTCACCCGAGATTGTCGGGACGGATATCTTTATCTGCCCAGTAATCGCTTCTCCAAGTCCTGCAACAGCATCAAATGCTTCATCAGCGGCCTGCTTCACAGTTTTTGCACCTTGGTACAAGGTACGCCCTGCATCAGTAAGGGTCAGTTTGCGCGTTGTACGGTACAAAAGCTGCACGCCTAAGCCTTCTTCAAGCTTTTTAACACGTTTGCTAACTACGGAATTTGTCAGGGAATTTATTTCCGCGACCTTACTAAAAGAGCCATACTCAACAACTTGAGCAAAAAGAACGAGATCATCTGTTTTAGGCATATTGTGTCAGTAATGGAAGTAATTATTTTCATTATTTCCATATATCAGAGAAATGTAAACGCGTAATGTCACACCTTGTTAACATTACGTCACCGAGCTGTCAGCAAAATAACAACACATGAGTGACGCCACTTTTTTACGTGATTTAACGGAAGAGACGCCTAACTAAGGAATACTTATGACAGATACCCTCTACGCCCTCGTTGCGTTCTCACCCATTGTGGTGGCTGCTATTTTACTGGTGGGGTTAAACTGGCCTGCCAAAAAGGCGATGCCGGTTGCCTTTATCATGACAGTCTTGATCGCACTATTCCAGTGGCAAATGAGCGCAGCGCGCGTATCGGCCTCTATTGCCCAAGGACTCATTATCACCGCCGCTGTCCTGTGGATCGTGTTTGGTGCCATCCTTTTACTTAACACGTTAAAGCACACAGGCGCGATCACCGTTATTCGAAATGGTTTTACCACCATCTCGGACGACAGGCGAATACAAGCCATTATCATCGCTTGGTGTTTCGGCTCTTTTATTGAGGGAGCATCTGGGTTTGGGACACCTGCTGCAATTGCCGCGCCACTCTTGGTTGCCATCGGTTTCCCTGCGCTTGCAGCGGTAGTGGTCGGCATGATGATCCAGTCAACCCCTGTGTCATTCGGCGCCGTGGGGACCCCCATTATCGTCGGGGTTAATAAAGGATTAGACAGTCATGCTATTGGTCAGACCCTCACCGCCAACGGCAGCGATTGGGCCACCTACTTGCAGGCAATTACCACGCAAGTCTCGTTTATTCATGCGGTGATCGGCACCCTTATGCCGCTGCTCATGGCTATGATGCTGACCCGTTTTTTTGGAAAAAATAAAAGCTGGAAAGAAGGCTTGGCGGTCGCGCCTTTTGCGATTTTTGCTGGTTTAGCCTTTACGGTTCCCTACGCGCTCACCGGCTGGCTGCTCGGCCCGGAGTTTCCATCACTACTCGGCGGGCTCGTCGGTATTGTGCTGGTCACGATAGCCGCGCGGAAAGGATTTCTTGCTCCCAAGACGCAGTGGGACTTTGATGATGAATCCACGTGGCCGACACATTGGCTAGGGTCATTAAAAATGGACCTTAAAATCCAAGATAAACCCATGAGCATAGCAATGGCTTGGACGCCCTATATACTATTAGCTGTCTTCTTAGTGATTAGCCGTGTCAGCCCAACCGTTAAAACCGCACTCACGGATGTGAGCTTAAGTTTCACCACTCTGTTTGGTGAAACGGGCATCAATGCCGCCATTCAGCCTTTATATCTCCCTGGAGGCATTCTGGCATTTGTGGCCTTACTCGCCGTCTTATTACAAGCTCGTCAATTGGCCCCACTAATAACAGCTGCACGCGAGTCGAGTAAAACACTGATCGGCGCCGGCTTTGTCTTGGTCTTTACGATTCCAATGGTGCGTATTTTTATTAACTCAGGCGTGAATGGTGCCGAACTCGTCAGTATGCCCGTGATGACCGCACGATTTGCCGCTGATCTGGTCGGCGATGGCTTCCCAGCGCTGAGTGCAACAATTGGCGCATTAGGCGCATTTATTGCCGGTTCAAACACCGTTTCGAACATGATGTTTAGTCAATTTCAGTTTGAAGTCGCACAGACCCTGGGCGCATCGACGGTGGTTGTCATTGCTCTACAGGCTGTTGGCGCGGCCGCTGGCAATATGATTGCAATACACAACGTCGTCGCTGCCTCTGCAACCGTTGGCTTACTTGGGCGAGAAGGCGCGACGCTCAGAAAAACGATTTTACCCACGCTGTATTATTTAGTCGCGGCCGGCATTATTGGCATTATATTGGTGAACATACTGCAATTTGCTGATGTGCTTACTGTAGCGTAATCTCAATCCATCAGGCCGAGCGTCTCTCGGCCTGCCTCACCACAAGCGGGCCAGCTAGGCTGACCCCAGCCTTTGTAAACATGAAGGAAAGGAACGCTTATGAATACCCCATCACGTTTGTCGTCAACCCAGCAGCAAACTTTTCTCTCGACGTTGACGGACATCGTGGGCAAAGACAACCTCCTTACCGATAAAAGCCAAACCCAGCACTATCGCATGGGGTGGCGCTCTGGGGGCGGATCGGCACTGGCCGTGATCTTTCCAACCTCGTTAGTGATGCAATGGCGCGTGCTACAAGCTTGTGTTGCAGCCGATGTGGTCATGATTATGCAAGCGGCTAACACGGGGTTAACCGAGGGCTCTACGCCCAAAGGGGATGACTATGATCGTGATGTCGTTATTATCAACACCACCCGCCTCGACGGATTACAATTGATTGATGATGGCAAGCAAGTGATCAGTTTCCCTGGCACCACACTGCATCACTTAGAGAAAACGTTGCGTCCCCACCATCGAGCGCCTCACTCGGTCATCGGCTCGTCGTGTATTGGTGCCTCAATAGTCGGCGGCGTGGCGAACAACTCAGGGGGAGCGCTAGTGAAGCGTGGTCCAGCTTATACGGAATATTCGCTGTTCGCGCAACTGACTGAACACGGTGAATTAGTACTGGTCAACCATTTAGGTATTGCCCTGGGTGACGACCCAGAAACCATACTCTCTCGCGTTGAAAAAGGGGATTACCGTCGCGAAGACGTTGTGTTTGACGACCGTAAAGCCTCCGCCCATGACTATGAGCACATCTTGCGTGATATCGATGCCGACAGCCCTGCTCGTTATAACGCAGATAAACGTCGCCTGCATGAAGTAAGCGGGTGTGCCGGTAAACTCGCTGTGTTCGCTGTGCGACTAGACACCTATCCTATCCCCGAGCGCGAGCAAGTTTTTTATCTGGGTACCAATGATCCAGGTGTCTTCAATACGCTGCGTCGACGTGTACTGTCTGAATTGTCGCATTTGCCAGAGGTCGGTGAATACATACACCGTGATGCCTTTAATATCGCCGAGCGTTACGGAAAAGACGTGTTTCTCGCGATTGGGCAACTGGGTACCGATTCAATACCCAAGATGTTTGCCTTAAAAGCCCAGATCACCGCCTGGTTAGACAAAGTACCGCTGCTGCCTAAGTCCTTACCCGACAAAGTGATGCAGTATGCCAGTCAATTATTTCCTCAACATTTACCCAAACGCATGTTGGCATTTCGCGATCGATATGAGCATCACTTGATCGTGAAAGCCTCTGACGAGGGCATTAATGAGATATCCGCCTTTTTAAGCCGCTTTTTTGCCGAGCACCCAGACAGTGACTATTTTGCCTGTAATGCGGATGAAGCCAAAAAAGCGATGTTGCATCGTTTTGCCGCCGCCGGTGCAGCGATCCGCTATCACATTATGCACCACCGGGATAGTGAAGACATTTTGGCTCTCGACATTGCACTAAAACGTAATGAAACCGAATGGCAAGAACACTTGCCCGAAGAGATTGAACAAAACATAGTGACAAAGCTCTATTACGGCCATTTCTTCTGTCATGTGTTTCACCAAGACTATGTGATAAAAAAAGGCGCAGACGTGGCAGCAATCAAAGCTAAGATGCTGGCGCAATTAGAAACCCGCGGCGCGAAATATCCGGCAGAACATAATGTGGGGCACCTTTATGCGGCAGAGCCCGATTTAGCCAACTTTTATCATCAACTTGATCCAACCAACAGCTTCAACCCTGGGATCGGAAAAACCGGCAAGAAAAAGTACAGCACCGATTGCCAATGTCTTGACCATCAATTGCGGCACCCAACCTCGGATACCGCGACCAAGACAGCAACGTCCGGCTCATCGACGACCGCATCTCACTAACCGCCGAACAACAAGCGAGTCAAGTCGCGCCTAGAGCGCGACTTTTTCTCGTATAAAACGGGCAAAACGTGGGATCCCTTTATCCGTCACGCCGTTGTAACGTACGACAATGGTCTGCCCCTGCTCGGGCGGGCGTTGACGCTGTTGATCGGTAAAACCAGAGCCAACGTTAAACACAGTGCCATCCGCCATCTGCACTTGGAGTGATCCCATCATTCCGCTCAAACGTCCCTGCCCCGGATTCATTCCCACCACAGACACATCGACTTCTTGGTACGCCTTAAGCTTGACCAAGCTATCAACGCGCGCGCCAAGGTATAAACTCTCTGGATGATGCAGCATCAGCCCTTCGCCACCCGCGTCGGTGATTTGAGCCAAGCGATCGGCCAGCGCTTGGTCATTGGCCACCGGCTGCTGCTCAACCCACTGGATCACGTCGCCTCCTTGCTCGGCCAGGCGTTTTAATGCCAGATAGCGCTCAGCGAAGGGGCCAGGATGCTGTGGAAGATCGAACACGTAAAAACCAATACGTTGCCAATCACTGTCATTTGGCGTCTTATCAAGCACCGTTCGCAATACGGTTTGAAATTCACCGCGCCCAGCCCATAACTCCCCATCAAGGGGCACATTAGGCAAGGCTGCTAGAAACGATTGCGGTGCATGAATGGGATTCCCCTGGCGCGTCAACAATTCCGTGCCGGTCCAGTAGGCCCGAATGCCGTCTAGCTTCTCACTCGCCCAAAAGCCTTGATAGCTTTGTGACGCTAACTGCCCATCCACGCCGTGCATCAATGCCGGTGCCGATGGAGCACTCAATGATATGGCCGGGGATAGCACACAAGCAGAAAGCAAACCAATACTGAGCCGGTTAATATATCGCATCATTGTCCTCCTTATCGCATAAGGCTAAAGGCTAACCAGAATCTAAGCCTAAGCGGTAAAAGGAAGATGATTTTGGCAGTAAGCTAGCAACAGTTATTGTTCGGTAGTGAGGTTTGCAATACATCGTGATAACTGACTCGCGGGCTTTTTTATGCCTGGTGGGAAAAGGCATAGATGAAGGTGCCATTTTTGATCACATCAATCACACGAGATGATAAATCAGTGGGTAATGCCGGGCACCCCCAGCTTCGTCCAAGACGACCGCTTTGCTCAATCATGGCGGGATTGGCATAGTCAGCACCGTGAATCACAATTGCCCGTTCACGCGCCTTATCATTCAAACCTTCAGAGAGGCCATCTAAGCGTAGCGAATAGCCGTGTTTGCCGTGATACGTTTCCGCAGCACGATAAATGCCGAGGGATGTTTGTCGCGAATTGACGCGATTAGAAAACGTCTTGGCATACAGATTCCCACTGTTCTTGCCATGCGAGACGTACGAACGAAAAAGGACATTACGCGTTTTAACATTAATCACCCAAAAGCGTTTCTCGGTCGACGGCTTACCATAATCAATTAACGTCATCACAGGTTTGGCACTGTGATGCTGGGAAAAGTGACGGTAGGCATCGGCAAAAGCGTGATAAGACACCTCTCCTTCAAGGTGAAGGGATTGATATAGCCCACTGACGTCATCTTTAAAGCTGGCCAATACGGGATGAGAGATGCTCAACGTAAGTAAGCCCAACAGCCCAAGTCCCCAATAGGGAAGAATGAATCGCATCATGATGTGCTCCTTGTTTTGCCACTGCAATACAGGCTATCTAGTTAGCGTGCCTGTATTGACAAAAACAAAAACCGTGCCATAAAGACACGGTTTCATTAGCTATTGATAGTTAAGTAATTTAATCAGCTCACCGCAGACCGACGTACACGCGCAAGTCGACGGTGGCAGAAGGTTGCCACAATTAAAGCGCAGCCATTGCGTTTTTGATCCGCTTATCAGACACCGGGGACGGGGTACCCAATTGCTGAGCAAAGTAACTCACGCGTAGCTCTTCAATCATCCAACGAATCGCCTTCACCTCATCAGGCACCGGCTTTCCTTTTGGCAGCTTGTTATACAGCGTTTTATAGTCGTTCATGACCGACTCTATCTTGAGCATATGGTTACGATCGCGCGTCGGATCGACGGGTAATTTTTCTAGTCGACGTTCTATCGCCTTCATATAGCGCAAAATATCCGGCAGCCGCTCCCAACCACAGTCGGTGGCAAACCCTTTGTATATCAAGCCTTCCAATTGCGCTTTAATATCAGACATAGCAAATGCCATCGACAAATCTACTTTGCCTTTCAGTTTTTTGTTGATAGTAAACGCATGCGTCAGGATTTGCTCAACGTGCTGAGCAATGTCGACCACTGTATCACCTAGCTCTGCACGCACGGTTTCTTTTAACGACTCAAACTCGGCCTCTTCCCAAGTAAGGCCGCCGTGCTGAGCAATTAATTTATCGACGCCACAAGCAATACAATCATCGATTAAATCCAGCACACGCCCATAGGGGTTAAAGTACAGTCCCAGCTTTGATTTGTTGGGTAAATGTGCATGAAGATATTTAATCGGCGATGGCACATTGAGTAAAATCAACCGGCGCTGTCCGGCCTGCATCGCTTTTAGTTGCTGATCTTCCGTTTCAAATAAGCGAATCGCGACGCTGTCTTTTTCATCCACCAGCGCCGGGTAAGCCTTGACTTCAAAGCCATGTTTTTTTTGCTGATAACGCGATGGCAAACGGCCAAAGTGCCATTGCGTAATCCCTTGCTGCTCAATGTCATCATCTGCCACGTCCGACAAGGTGGCCTGAACCTGATCTTTGAGTGACACTTTAAGCGCGTTCAGATCTTCGCTTTCCGCGAGGGTTCGATTTTTATCATCGACGACGCGGAACTGCATCCGCAAATGCTCTGGCAGTTGGCTGAAGTTCCAGCTTTCACGCGCAATCGTCACCCCTGACATCTGCTTAAGGGCTTTTTCCATACTATCTAGCAAAGGCGCCTCTAGTGGCGTCACGCGCTGTAAGATTGCATCGGCATAGTTGGGTGCCGGGACAAAGTTACGACGTAACGGCTTAGGCAAGGATTTGATCAATGCGACAATCAGCTCATGACGCAGACCCGGCACATGCCAATCAAAGCCCTCTTCAGATACCTGGTTGAGAATCGGTAACGGAATATGCACCGTGACCCCATCATGATCTTGCCCGGGTTCAAACTGATAACTGAGCTTGAGTTTGACGTTATCTTGATACCAAACGTTGGGATAGTCTAACTCGGTGACATGGCTCGCATCACCTTGCAGCAGCATGGCTTTTTCGAAATTCAGTAAATCGGGATCGTCCTGACGGGCTTTTTTCCACCAGCTATCAAAGTGGCGACCACTGACCACGCTGTGATCGAGACGCTGATCATAAAAATCAAACAAGGTGTCATCGTCTGCCAAAATATCGCGGCGACGCGATTTAAGCTCTAGCTCTTCTACCTCTGCAAGCAGCTTTTGATTTTGACGGAAAAAGGCGTGCTTAGTCTGCCAGTCGCCTTCAACCAGCGCCGAGCGAATAAATAGTTCGCGGCTGAGCACAGGATCAATCGGGCCATAGTTTACTTTGCGGCTGGCAATAATCGGGATCCCGTATAAGGTCACTTTTTCGCTTGCCATGACAGCCGCCTGCTTCCGAGACCAATGCGGCTCACTGTAGGTGCGCTTAATCAGATGCTGCGCCAAGGGTTCGACCCACTCGGGTTGGATCCGCGCGGCAATTCGCCCCCATAATTTGGAGGTTTCGACCAGCTCGGCCACCATCACCCATTTAGGCTGTTTTTTAAATAAGCCCGATCCAGGAAAAATATGGAAACGTGCATTGCGGGCACCTTGGTAATCGTTCTTCTCTTGGTCTTTTAAACCAATATGACTCAACATGCCGGCGAGTAAAGCCATATGCACAGCCTGATAGTTTGCCGGCTCTTGGTTAAATGCGCTGTTTTGCTCTTTCATTACCTGGGTAATTTGGTAGTGGACATCTTGCCACTCTCGTACACGCGGGTAGTTGAGGTAGTCTGTTTTACACTGCTTGCGGAACTGGTTATTCGACAGCAATTGTTGCTGCTCTTTCACGTAGCCCCACAGATTGACATACGCTAAAAAGTCGGATTCTTTATCGGCAAACCGGCGGTGCTGCTCATCGGCTTGTTGCTGTTTGTCCGCCGGACGCTCACGCGGATCTTGAATCGCCAGCGCGGCAGCAATCACCATCACTTCATTGAGTGCCCCATACTTAGGCGCTTCAATCACCATGCGCGCTAAACGCGGATCAATCGGAAGCTTGGCCAGGGTTTTGCCCACTCCCGTCAGCTGACGCTTGGAGGCCACTTGTCCGGATTTAATTGCCCCCAGCTCTTCGAGTAAGCGCACACCGTCTTTAATGTGACGGCTATCAGGTGGCTGAACAAACGGAAAGGCTTGAATATCACCCAGACCAAGCGCCGTCATTTGCAAAATCACCGACGCCAGATTGGTTCGAAGAATTTCCGGATCGGTAAACTCAGGTCGACCTAAAAAATCGTCTTCGCTATAAAGGCGAATACAAATCCCTTCTGACACACGCCCGCAACGGCCCTTACGCTGGTTGGCACTGGCTTGCGAAATTGGCTCAATGGGCAACCGCTGTACCTTGGTGCGGTAGCTATAGCGTGAAATGCGCGCCGTACCCGGATCAATCACATACTTGATCCCCGGGACCGTCAACGAGGTTTCTGCGACGTTGGTGGCCAGTACAATCCGTCGCCCAGAATGAGATTGAAAAACACGATTTTGTTCGCCGGCAGAAAGCCGAGCATAGAGCGGTAAAATCTCGGTATCCCGTAACTGGCGACGTTGCAAGTGATCGGCCGTGTCACGAATTTCTCGCTCACCATTCATAAAGATCAGAATGTCGCCTGGCCCTTCGGTGCAAAGCTCATCGACGGCTTCGCTAATCGCTTCAAGCTGATCGCGGTCGCTTTCATCGTCTTCAGCCAACGGACGATAGCGCACGTCAACCGGATAAGTGCGGCCAGACACCTCAATCATGGGGGCATTGTTGAAATGCTTAGAAAAACGTTCTGGGTCGATGGTCGCCGAGGTGATGATGACTTTTAAGTCGGGACGCTTTGGCAGCAACTCGCGCAAATAGCCGAGAATAAAGTCGATATTGAGGCTACGTTCGTGCGCTTCATCGATGATGATGCAGTCATACTGATTGAGATAACGATCATGCTGAATTTCTGCCAACAAGATCCCGTCAGTCATCAGCTTTACTTGAGTCGCATCTGACACCTTGTCGTTAAAACGCACTTTATAGCCGATACTACGGCCAAGCTCGACATCAAGCTCATCGGCAATGCGAGAAGCAACAGAGCGCGCCGCCAAGCGACGTGGCTGCGTATGACCAATGGTCCCTGCAACACCCAGCCCTAATTCCATACAAATCTTGGGTAGCTGAGTGGTTTTACCCGATCCCGTTTCACCGGCAATAATCACTACCTGATGGTTGGCAATAGCCTCGGCAATATCGTCTTTTTTCTGACTAACGGGCAATGCCTCAGGATAACTAATGGTGGGCGTGCTCGTTTGTCGTGATAAAAGGCGCTGCATGCTTTGCGCCATATCCGCGGCGATTTGATCGTAAACGGCCTGTTTGGCATCGTTTTTATTGATTTTCTGCGCACCGTGAATGCGTTTTTTAAAGCGAAAACGGTCTTGCAGCATACAATCGTTTAAGGCTGCAAATAGCGTGTCTGGCGTGTTGTGATGACGTGAACTCAAGGCGATTCCTGCTTACTGCTTAATCTTTTAAGGCGTTTATCAGTGTCACAGCCGATAAATAAGGTTGATTGGTGTCGCATCCTATCACAAAGTAAAAAGAATCAAACCTGCATAGGATTCGCGCCGTATTCTATGACAGACCGAAATGACTTCGCAGTAGGGAGAAGCGCCATGCTTAAACAGCTATTTAGTAAATTAGAATCTGCCTTTGCGGCCGATCTGGGGCAACAGGGCGATCAGGCAGGCTTATCACGGCATCAAGCGATGGCTGGCCTGCTCAGTGAAGTCGCCATGGCGGATCATGATATTGATGAAAGGGAGAAGGAGACCAAGAAAGCACGGATCTGCCAACTGTTATCGCTTGAGGCCACGCAAGCTGAATCGTTACTTGAGCAAGCACGACAACACAGTGAGCATGCAACGTCACTCTATGAATATACCGATAAATTACGTGATCTCGACCCGCACACACGGATTTTGCTTATCGAAGCTAT
Source organism: Salinivibrio sp. AR640 (assembly GCF_001995405.1). Taxonomy (NCBI): domain Bacteria; kingdom Pseudomonadati; phylum Pseudomonadota; class Gammaproteobacteria; order Vibrionales; family Vibrionaceae; genus Salinivibrio; species Salinivibrio sp. AR640. The sequence continues at coordinate 103,310 of NZ_MUFD01000002.1, forward strand.
GTGGTCGGTGGCTTACGCTGATGAAAACATCGACCCCTTAGAGGAAGCCGTGATTCGAAAAACGGCCGAGCTACTTTATGTCGATCATGCTGACTTTATTCGCGCCAAATTAACGGTTATCGACAACGATGAACGTGACTAGCAACGCGTGGTAGTTAACTCGTTCGCGCACGCATAATCACGGGGCCATTTACCGTGGAGACTTGCTCAAGCGGGGTCGCAAAAACCTCTGAAAGTTGGCGATCGGTTAACACCTGCCCAGGGCGCCCAGTGGCAACAAGGCGTCCCTGGTTAAGCAATAATACCTTACCGGCATGTACCAATGTCCGGTTGAGATCGTGATTCGCCATCACAATCGCAATGCCATAAGTCGCTGCCATCATGCTAATTTCTTGGTAGATGATTTCTTGTTGTGCTACATCAAGCCCAGTTGCCGGTTCATCCAGTAATAGCAGACACGCATGAGGGTTAAGTGACGGCAACACTTGCAACAAAGCGCCGGCGAGACGAACACGTTGCCACTCTCCTCCGGACAAGCTATCAATGCGCCGATGGAGTTTATCGGAAACAGCTAAACGCGAGGCGATATGATTCACCGCCTCATCACGTGCGCTGCCAGCCATTCGCTGTAAGCTTTGTCCTTGTAAGCTTGGTCTTGGTAAGCTATCAAGCACCAGATTAAGGTATTCAAACACCCCCATGACGAACGCCGGACGTTGATGCTGCATCAGGTAGCCGCGCCACTGCGCCAATGTTTGCCGGGTTTGACCGCCGAGACGTTGGCTATTGATCGCGATGTGGCCAGCCTCTGGCATCTCTAATCCCGAGAGAAGCTGTAACAAGGTACTTTTGCCACTGCCATTAGGCCCAATTAAATGCACCACCTGCCCGGCTTCAACGGATAGGGAAAGGGGGAAAAGCCGCGGCGGCAAACTCACATCTTGCGCATGAACCACCATTACCCCGCCCTCACTAACATCCAAATAAACAAAGGTGCACCAATCACACTGGTTACCACGCCGACAGGTAACTCCGCCGAGGGAATAATAAGCCGTCCAATGGTATCCGCACAGACGAGCAATAATGCGCCGGCAAGCGCCGACATTGGCAACAAGTAGCTATTACGGCTGCCCAACCATAAGCGCAAATAATGCGGCACAATTAGACCAATAAAGCCGATCACACCGGCCGTCGCAACCGATACCCCAACCAGTATGCTCACGAGCACAATCAACTGCCAACGCAGCCGATGAGTATCAAGTCCCAATTGCTGTGCTTGTTGGTCGCCAAGCATGAGTTGATCGAGTTTTTGCCCGTAGCGCCATAATAGCGCAATACAAGGTAAGGTTATCGACAATATCGCAACATGCTCTAAACGCATGCCCGATAGGGATCCCATTAACCAAACCATTAATTGGCGTAGGTTAAAGTCGGTGCTGAAATAAAATGCCAATGTCACTCCCGAGCCGGCTAAGATGCTCAGGGCAACCCCCACCAATAAAATTCGGGACGTGGCTAATGCCCGGCGTGCCAACATCACCAATATTAAGGTAAAGGCACTGGCGCCTAGCATCGCAGCAATCGCCATATGCGAGCTCGATGCCCACGTAGGCGCAAGCAGTAATAGTAAGACGACCGCAATGCTCGCCCCACCGGAGATCCCAAGCACACCCGGCTCAGCCAAAGGATTACCCAGCAATACTTGCAAGCTGGCTCCCGCCATCGCCAGCGACGCTCCTATCAATAATGCAGCTAACACCCGAGGCAAACGCAGCTGGATCAGCAGTTGTTGCGCCAATGGCGAATCGGGCGCGAGCGGATTAATCCAGAGCTCTCCCACACTCAGCGCCGCGCCACTGGCTAACAACAAAAGACAGGAAAAAATACATAACGCGCGCCGCCAACGGATATGTTGGCGGGCGGTGAGTGATGACACTTGCATGGGTCGTTCGACCATCTATTCAGCACATAATAATGCAATGTACTTTACCGACTGAATCAACGGTTGAAAAGCGCTAACGCCCAGCGTGTGGCAAGAGTACGCAATTACGCTGATGTTGTATTCACATACAAGGGCTGGTCGGCATCAGGGCGAAAAGGCGTGGCTAATAATCCAGCACGATGGCCAACCGGCACATTCGCATTGGGGAAGATCACGACCTCACCGTCTTGCTCAGCATGAATGCTCATACATTCATCCGTGGCCAAGCATTCACCTTGCTGAAACGGCGTAAAGTTCTTCGCCGAGGATGAAAACGTCAGCGCAAACTGCTCGGTGTGTTTCGTCAACGTGCGTGTTACTCGATAAAAACGCATGGGTGTCAGTGTCGAGGGCAACGCAGTCTCGCTAAGGAGCGTGCGTAATGTCTGATTAAGCGGTGCATACTCACGCATGTCGTTCTCATACAGTGGCGCAACACGCCCCATTTCTAAGGTCGCCGCCAAGGCATCATGATGGTTGGCGCTGTACCAGCTGAATGTGGGGGATGGCGATTGTGACAGAACACTCGCATCCATTTGCGCATCGTTGAGCAAGGCCGCCAGTGGGCGTACATCCGTCGCTTTAGACGTCTTGGGGATCACGCCAAACATATAGTGGAAAGAGTCGCGAATAGCGCTGTGTAAATCCAAGTGCCAACGCTGCATTGACGCGGGCTGCGCCGCAAAAAAGTCACTGACTGCTTGCTGTAGCTGGTTGGCCAAGTGGTGTTCTTCGTTTTTTTCTTGATTCCAGCCACCAAAAAGACGGTTCAAGTTATCTTCAATAAACCGGGTATGGGCTTTAATGGCTTCTGCATGACCAATAATGAGCAGTAACGGCACCGTCGGAATCAATGCGCCACTGAGAATATCGGCCAGCAACCCGTCAATCAGCTCAATCGGTGCGGTTTCATCGCCATGGATCCCCGCAGATAAGACCACGCAACGCGATACCGTGGGGTTGTCAGGTTGGATGCGCACCACACCGGGCATGTGGTGTGTGAAGGTCAGAGACGACTGATGCCATTGGTCGGCTTGGAACGCGTGAGGCGCGGTCAGGGCGGCATCAATAAAGGCGCCTGGGCGTGCTGTCAGCATAATGCTTCCTTTTATTACAACTAGACAACAAAACGTTACAACGAGATAACCAATAACCCCAGTGTTTTATCCTGACAATGTGATCATGTATAGACAAATTAAAAAGCCGTGAACCAAAGGCACACGGCTTTCTATTGTGGTGCTATCACCACCGACAAGTTGATGTAGGCTTACTTTTCAACTTCTGCATTTTCAACTCGTGCTTTAAGTTTTTGGCCGGGTCGAAAAGTGACAACACGACGCGCCGTGATCGGAATATCTTCCCCTGTTTTAGGGTTTCGACCGGGGCGTTGATTCTTGTCTCGCAAATCAAAATTACCAAAACCGGACAGTTTGACTTGCTCGCCACTTTCAAGCGCTTTTCGTACTTCTTCAAAAAACACTTCGACTGTATCCTTGGCGTCCCGTTTGCTAATCCCGATATTTTCAAACAGGTTCTCAGCCAAATCGGCTTTCGTGAGCGCCATAGGTTTTCCCTCAAGAATTGTTTAACATATTGGCAATACCGCAGTATCGACACCGCCATTCTACACGTGGTCTACGCGTCTTTAGCCCTTGTATTTTAGGAACATTCGAAAACCACTTAAAAACAAGTGTATGCCAACTGGCTGATTTGCGCCAACTTTTTTACATGAAAAAAAATAGCGCCATGTCCAAAAAATTGACCTTTTAAACCAATACCTTACACGTTTATCTGCCGGTACGTCTATAAATGGACAACCTCTGTGGTCGATATTAGACGCTTTTATCAATAATTGAACAATTAATAAACAAATATAGCGAGTTTATTCAGTTTTTCAAACGCATAGATGTTAGGCCATTTAGGCATAAAAAAAGCAGCGTTACCGCTGCTTTTTTCACTTAAATGGGGCTAATCTCGCAAGACCACGCCCAGTTTTTCTGAGAGGTTGTTCACGACACCCGACACCGCGTCACTGATATCGGCCTCTTCTAGGGTGCGCTTATCCGATTGCAAAATAAGTGCTATCGCTAAGCTCTTCTTCCCGTCTTCTACCCCTTTACCGGTATACAGGTCGAAAAGTTGTGCATCTTTAATCAGCGCATTACCACTTTGCAAACACGCAGCGACTACATCACCTGATGCGAGCGACTCATCGGCAATCACCGCAATATCACGACGGTTTGCAGGGAACTTGGACAGACCGGCCGCTTCAGGAATAAAGCGCGTATCAATCGCTTGCCATTCCAGCTCAAACACCACGGTGCGCCCATTTAAGCCAAACTCGCGTTCTAGCTCTGGATGTAGCGTACCAATATGGCCGACAACATTGCCATCAAACTCAATCGCTGCAGTTTGGCCTGGGTGCATCGCGGGATGAGAGGCTGACACAAAGCGGAAATCATTCAACTGACCGGTTAGCTCAAGCACCGCTTCCAGATCCCCTTTCAAGTCAAAGAAATCAACCGTTGAGCTGGTCAGATCCCAATGCTCTTCGCTACTTGGTCCGGCAATAACTCCGGCAAGCATCCGCTCTTGACGAATGTTATCTTGACGTATGTCACCGCTCATATCACCTTCAGGCGTGAAGCGTAAACCAAACTCAAACAAACGCACGCGCGGTTGTTGACGCTTTTGATTATAAGCCACCGTATTGAGCAAACCAGGTAATAAGCTTAAGCGCATCGCGGACATATCCGCCGAGATGGGGCTTGGCAGGATTAACGGCGCCACATTCGGCACAATCAACGCCTGTTGCTTGGGCTCAACAAAGCTATAAGTGATCGCTTCATGGAAACCACGGTCAACCAGAAGATCACGTACACGCTTGAGTGGCATCGCCGCTTCTTTATATTCGCGCATGGTGAGCGCAGCTTTCGGCGCACGGGTCGGAATATTGTCGTAGCCATAGATACGACCCACTTCCTCAATCAAATCTTGCTCGATGGCAATATCAAAACGCCAGCTTGGTGCCGTTGCTTCCCAACCTTGATCGGTGGTCGTCACCGCACAGCCTAAGCGGGTCAAAATGGCGTCGACATCCTTGTTGTCAATAGCATGCCCGAGTAAACCATCGAGCTTGGTACGACGAAGAGTGACAGTGTCACGAACTGGCAAGGTGTTAGTAGACTCAGCCGTCACAATCTCGCCCGCTTCGCCGCCACAGATAGCCAGCAATAACTCAGTCGCTCGCTCCATCGCTGCGGCTTGCAGTGCCGGATCAACCCCGCGCTCAAAGCGGTGAGATGAATCTGTGTGTAGACCATAGCTACGTGCACGACCACGAATCGCTTCCGGGGCAAAAAAGGCTGACTCTAACAGAATATCTTGGGTTTCTGTGGTCACACCTGACTCTTGGCCGCCAAAAATGCCAACCATCGCCAACGCTTTTTTCTCATCCGCAATAACGAGCGTTTGCGTATTTAGTTTGGCTTCATTGCCATCAAGTAAGGTCAGTGCTTCGCCTTCTTCGGCTAAACGCACCACGATGCCACCTTCAATCTTGCCAAGATCAAACGCATGCATTGGCTGACCTTGCTCAAGCATCACATAGTTGGTGACATCCACCACAGGATCGATAGAACGAATACCACTGCGACGCAGTTTTTCTTGCATCCACAACGGGCTCTGCGCATTAAGATCAACGTTTTTTACCACACGACCCAGATAACGTGGGCACGCTTGCGGCGCATCGATGCGCACCGATACTTTGTCTTCAATGCTGGCAGCAACAGGCGTAATGGTAGGCTCTGTTACATCGGTGCGGTTTAATACGCCCACTTCACGCGCCAAGCCACGTAGGCTCAAACAATCAGCGCGGTTTGGGGTCAAATCCACATCGATGGTGACATCGTTGAGTGCAAGATAATCACGGATGTCAGTACCAATCGGCGCGTCAGCGGGCAATTCGATAATCCCATCCGATTCCACATCGATACCCAGCTCGGTGAACGAGCACAACATACCGAATGATGGCTGACCGCGTAGCTTAGCCTTTTTGATTTTAAAATCACCCGGCAATACCGCTCCAACCATGGCTACCGCCACTTTTAAGCCTTGGCGACAATTCGGCGCACCACAGACAATATCCAGTAACTCATCGTTACCGACATTAATTTTAGTGACCCGCAGTTTGTCTGCGTCAGGGTGTTGACCACATTCCACCACTTCACCCACAACCACACCGCTAAATTCGCCAGCCACGGGGGCAATCTCGTCAACTTCAAGACCGGCCATGGTGATCTGGTGGGCAAGCGCGTTGGTGTCGTTTGCTGGATTTACCCACTCTCTCAACCAAGATTCACTGAATTTCATTATTACCTTGCCCCACTGATTACTTAAATTGTTTCAAAAAGCGCAGATCGTTCTCAAAGAACGCACGAAGATCATTCACGCCATAGCGCAACATGGTTAGGCGCTCAACCCCAATACCAAAGGCAAAACCTTGATATTCCTCTGGGTCAATGTTCACCGACCGCAGGACATTGGGGTGAACCATGCCACAACCTAAGATCTCTAGCCATTTGCCACCTTTACGGCGCACATCGACTTCCGCTGAGGGCTCGGTAAACGGGAAATAGGAAGGACGGAAACGTACTTCGAGATCTTCCTCAAAAAAGTTGCGAAGGAAGTCGTTCAAAATACCTTTTAGATCGGCAAAGGTAATGTCTTTATCGACCAGTAAGCCTTCTACTTGGTGGAACATGGGCGTGTGCGTTTGGTCGTAATCGTTTCGATAAACACGGCCTGGCGCAATAATACGGAATGGCGGTTTGCCGGCTTCCATGGTCCGGATCTGAACGCCCGAGGTATGGGTACGCAACATCAAATCAGGGTTAAAGAAGAAGGTGTCATGATCGGTACGCGCGGGATGATCGGCTGCGATGTTCAATGCATCAAAGTTATGGAAGCCATCTTCCACTTCCGGTCCAGCTTCCACCGAAAAACCAAGCTCACCAAAAAATTGCTCAATACGCTCAATGGTGCGCGTTACCGGATGCAATCCACCGTTTTCAATCCGGCGGCCTGGCAGGCTCACATCAATGGTTTCGGCGGCCAGTTTGGCTTCTAGCTCAGCACGTTCTAGTGCTTGCTTACGTTCAGCAATCGTCTGCTGCACGGTTTGCTTAGCCTGATTAATCTTCTGACCCGCTTCGCGGCGTTCTTCAGGAGGCAATTTGCCTAAAGCCTGAAGCTGTGCGGTTAGCTCACCCTTCTTTCCTAGGTATTTTACCCGGACTTCATCCAATGCAGCCACAGAGGCAGCATCGGCCACCGCATTGGTTGCATTCGCAAGAATTTCTTCTAATTGTTGCATTGTTTCCTCGTCGACCCGTTGGGCAGTCCAAACCAGGTAGGTGTATGACAATACCTGCTGACATCATGGTTTCACCCATTGTCTGAGCAAACTGACAGAGTCGTCTTGTTATACGCCTCAATGCCAATTGACTGAGAGAACAGGTAATAAATTGACCTTACATACTAATTAATGCCACGACTAATGCCAAACGCTAAACGGCATTTAAGTCATTTTTCCTCGCCATCAGCTACCGGTTTATCCATTTTGTTGGCATAGATGAAGAGTTTGCTATGCTACGAGCCGAGATCTCGACGAATTTGGAGCCACTATGCAAGACAACAATCATCCTTTACGCGTGTTTGTATCCACCTCGACCCACCCTTGGTTTAATTTGGCGGTGGAAGATACGATTTTCCGTACCATGTCATCAGCGCAAAATGTGCTCTTTCTTTGGCGTAACGACAATACGGTGGTGATCGGGCGTGGTCAAAATGCATGGCGCGAATGCAACACTCGTAAAATGGAACAAGACGGCGTTGTGTTAGCCCGACGCCAAAGCGGTGGTGGCGCCGTGTTTCATGATCTCGGCAATACTAACTTTACCTTTATGGCCGGCAAGCCCGGTTATGACAAGTCGGTATCAACACAAATTGTGTTGAATGCGCTGAAAACACTCGGTATTGAGGCAACGGCCAGTGGACGCAATGATCTCACCATGGATACCCCTGAAGGCGCTCGCAAAATCTCAGGGTCAGCCTACAAAGAGACAAAAGATCGTGGATTTCATCACGGCACCCTATTGATTAATGCCAACTTGTCGCGACTGGGCGATTACCTCAACCCTGATCCCAAAAAGCTGCAAGCCAAGGGCATTACCTCTGTACGCGCGCGAGTAGCGAATATTTCCGATTATGTCCCGGAGATCACCCACCAAGCTCTGTGTGATGCGATCAAAGCTGCATTCTTTAACCACTATGGCAATACCGCTGAGATTGAATACATTTCTCCTGAGGTCAAACCCGATGTCGAAGGCTTTAACGCCATCTATGAAAAACAGTGCAGTTGGGAATGGAATTTTGGCAAGAGCCCACAATTTATGCATACGTTTGATGAACGCTTCGAATGGGGGGGCGTTGAGCTGCATTTAGATGTGAAAAATGGCGAAATAGCCGACTGTCAGCTATTCACCGATAGCTTAACGCCAGGGCCGATAGAAATACTGGCAAGCCAGTTGATCGGGCAAACCTATCACTCGGAAACACTCTATCAATTTGTCACCAATCAGGCAGAAGTCGATCCAAGCCACCAGGCCATGTATCAGGATATTGCCCTTTGGCTGCGCCACGCTCTCGCTTGATAGGCACACATTAACAGTGACCCCCATCACATAATTCCCTCTCTTTTTGATCCCACGCAAAGACGCACTCAGCTGTCACGTCACTATAGGTGACAGCTGTTCAGTGCGACAAAATTTCATCATTCGGATAAAACCCATCATTAATGACGGCATTATTGCTTGAATAATAGTTTTTAATTTTGATAAAAAAGCATTAATCTAGTTTTACATATTTTGTTACAAACTGTAGCGAGGTGATCTTTCCAACAAACGTTTCGGCAATGTACTGCACGCCGATTGAAGAAATGCAGGCCCAACAAAACTCACGAATAATTAGATAGTTATGGAAAACCAAAAAACAATACTCGGTCACCCTCGGGGACTTTTTTTACTCTTCGGCACGGAACTGTGGGAGCGCTTTTCCTACTACGCGATGCGTGCGATTTTGGTGCTTTACCTCACCGATCAAACCATCAATGGCGGTTTAGGCTGGTCCACCAAAGACGCGCTAGAGCTGTATGGCTATTACACCGGCCTCGTTTATATCACGCCACTCATCGGCGGTTGGTTTGCCGATAACTTTGTCGGTCAGCGTCGAGCCGTGATTCTAGGTGGTGCATTAATGGCCATTGGTCAATTTACTCTGGCTTTCCCTGCTCACCAATATGGCTTAGATACGGTACACACTTTATATGCTGGCTTAGCCATACTGATTGCGGGCTCTGGCCTATTTAAACCCAACATCTCGACGATGGTGGGTGACCTTTATCATGAAGGCGATCATCGTCGTGATGGTGCGTTTACCATCTTTTATATGGGCATCAACATTGGCTCATTATTAGCCGGCTTTGTTGCGGGCACGGTGAGTAGCGCTTACGGCTGGCAATATGGCTTTTTTGCTGCCGGTATTGGTATGGTGATTAGCTTGATCATCCAGCTAACCATGGCCAACACTTGGCTAGGTAATATCGGTCGTGTTCCCGCAGCACAACAAGCACGAGATGCCAATCATTCTAAGACCAATGCACCATTGACCAAGCAAGAAATCGATCGCCTTAAAGTCATCTTATTGATGGGTTTGTTCGTGATCATTTTCTGGGCTGGCTTTGAACAGGCTGGCGGGTTGATGAATATTTACACCCAGGAGTACACGGATCGCATGGTGGGTGGGTTTGAAATCCCAGCGGCATGGTTCCAGTCACTCAACCCCTTCTTCATCATTGTCTGTGCGCCTATAGCGGCATCATTGTGGGTGCGACTGGGTTCTAAAGAGCCTAGCTCACCGGTCAAATTTGCCATGGCGTTATTTATGCTGGCGCTTGGTTTTTTGTGCATGATCGGGGCCGTGTTAGAGCAAGGCGGCGACACCACGGTGAAAACCTCGATGTTCTGGCTAGTGGGCGCGTTCTTCTTCCACACGTTAGGCGAACTTTGCCTCTCTCCAATTGGCTTATCGCTGGTCACCAAACTTGCACCACTGCGTTTGGCCTCTCTAATGATGGGCGCCTGGTTTGGCTTTAACGCGATTGCTAACTATGTTGCAGGTATCATTGGTTCGCATGTGGGTGACTATGGTGCCATGGCGATCTTCGGTGGCATTGCCGCGACAGCAGCGATTTCAGGTCTGATCTTGCTGACTCTATCCGGTACGCTGATCCGTTGGATGCACGGCGCTGAATCCAATGCCACGCCCAGTGAAGAAATCGAGCAACAACAAGTACAAATTGCCTAACCTTTATGGTGATAGTTAAATCAAAAAGAGGCCGATTGGCCTCTTTTTTAATATCACATCCCCTTCGATGATCAACCCCAGCTCTAATTAGGCAGCAAAAAGGAGAGCCGAGGCTCTCCTTTTTTAGCAATTCTTTACTGTAAAACTTACAGTGAAGCTTTCGCTTTTTCTACCAGCACAGAGAATGCTGCTTTGTCATATACCGCGATATCGGCAAGGATCTTACGATCGATTTCGATAGATGCCTTTTTAAGACCGTTAATCAGACGGCTGTATGACATACCGTTTTGGCGAGCCGCTGCGTTAATACGCGCGATCCACAGTTGACGGAATTGACGTTTCTTGTTGCGACGGTCACGATAAGCATATTGACCTGCTTTCGTTACCGCCTGAAAAGCTACGCGGTAGACGCGTGAACGCGCACCATAGTAACCTTTCGCCTGCTTCATTACACTCTTGTGACGTGCACGAGCTTGTACACCACGTTTTACGCGAGCCATTATCTCTCTCCTAAACTAAATTATAAAACTAAAAACTTATGCGTATGGCAGCATGCGAGCTACTTGCGCGTTTTCGCACGCAGGCAGAACAGCATTTGGACGCAGCTGACGCTTGTTCTTAGTAGTACGTTTAGTCAAGATATGACGCTTGGTTGCACGCTTGTACTTAAAGCCACCAGCAGTTTTCTTGAAACGCTTAGCAGCACCTTTGTTGGATTTCATCTTAGACATGATGATAACTCCGCATTGTGTTAATAATATAGCAATTTGGCGAACAAAGCGGCTGCACCTAACAGGCGCAGCCGCTTGTTACTTGGAAGCCAGAATTACTTCTTCTTTGGGGCCAGGACCATGATCATTTGACGGCCTTCGATGCGAGTCGGGAAACTTTCTACTGAAGCGATTTCAGCAGTGTCTTCCTTCAAGCGGTTCAGCACGTCAACACCGATGCTTTGGTGCGCCATTTCGCGCCCGCGGAATCGGATAGTGACCTTGACCTTGTTGCCCTCTTCAATGAAGCGAACCAGGTTGCGTAGTTTTACCTGATAGTCGCCTACATCTGTGCCAGGACGGAATTTAACTTCCTTAACCTGAATAGTCTTTTGCTTTTTCTTCTGCTCTTTCGCAGCTTTACTCTTCTCGTAAAGGAATTTGCCGTAATCCATGATACGACAAACCGGCGGCTCAGCGTTCGGACTGATCTCAACCAAGTCAAGAGTCGCCTCTTCTGCTTTGGCGAGTGCTTCATCAAAAGGGACGATACCGAGTTGTTCGCCGCTGTCATCAGACAATCGAACTTCTTTGACACCACGAATTTCGTTGTTTAGACGATGAGCGTTTTTCTTTGCCGGGGCTTTTCTTGCGCCTTTAATACCTTATTCCTCCACAATATTGAGTGTTCGATCTTGCACTTCTTGCTGCAATTGAGCAAGGAAGTCATCAATCTTAATTTTACCCAAATCTTTACCTTTACGGGTACGTATTGCTACTTCGCCAGCTTCCATTTCCTGGTCACCACAAACGAGCATATACGGTACACGCTTCAAAGTGTGTTCGCGGATTTTAAAGCCAATCTTCTCGTTTCTCAAGTCCGCAGAGGCTCTAAATCCAGCTTTTTGCAGTTTTTTCGCAATCTCTTGCGCATAATCTGCTTGTTTATCCGTGATATTCATCACCACAGCTTGCTGCGGTGATAGCCACGTTGGGAAGTGTCCAGCGTATTCTTCAATCAGAATACCGATGAAACGTTCCAACGAACCGAGGATAGCACGGTGAATCATCACAGGTGTGTGACGTTCGTTGTCTTCGCCTACATACGTGGCACTTAAGCGCTCAGGAAGCGCGAAATCTAGTTGTACTGTACCACATTGCCAAGCACGATCCAGGCAATCATGTAACGTAAACTCAATCTTAGGCCCGTAAAACGCCCCCTCACCTTCTTGAATTTCAAACGGAATATCCATCGCCGTTAAGGCTTCGTGCAAGGCTTTTTCTGCACGATCCCACATTTCGTCAGAGCCAACACGCGTTTCTGGACGTGTAGAAAGTTTGACTTCGATGTTGTTGAAACCAAAGGTTTGGTACGTCTCGTAGACCATTTCGATACACGCACTGACTTCTTTTTGTACCTGTTCTGGGGTACAGAAGATATGCGCATCGTCTTGGGTAAAGCCACGCACACGCATTAAACCATGCAGCGCACCGGATGGCTCATTACGGTGACAACTACCAAATTCTGCCATACGCAGCGGTAAATCACGGTAAGACTTTAACCCTTGGTTAAAAATCTGTACGTGACCTGGGCAGTTCATTGGCTTAAGTGCATACTCACGGCTTTCTGACTGGGTGGTAAACATGTAATCAGCATATTTGTCCCAGTGGCCAGAGCGCTCCCACAACACGCGATCCATGATCAACGGACCTTTCACTTCTTGGTAGTCGTATTCGGTCAACTTCGCACGGATAAATTGCTCAAGCTCACGGAAAATCGTCCAGCCATTGTGGTGCCAGAATACCATCCCAGGCGCTTCTTGCTGCATATGATACAAATCAAGCTGCTTACCCAGTTTACGGTGATCACGCTTCGCCGCTTCTTCTAAACGCACCAGGTGTGCTTTCAGTTGCTTTTTATCGGGAAAGGCGGTGCCGTAGATTCGTTGCAGCATCTTGTTGTCGCTGTTACCACGCCAATACGCGCCAGCCACGTTCAAAATTTTAAAGTTTTGACAAAAGCTCATGTTCGGTACATGTGGACCACGACACATGTCGATGTATTCTTCGTGGTGATACAAGCCCGGACGGTCATCGCGAGAGACATTCTCGTCCAAGATTTCAATCTTGTACGGTTCACCACGTGACTCAAAGGTATCACGTGCTTCTTGCCAGCTGACCGTTTTCTTCACAACCTGATACTTGGTTTTCACCAGCTCTTTCATGCGTTTTTCAATTGCATCCAGGTCATCCTGGGTGAGCGAGCGATCCATATCGATATCGTAATAGAAACCACTATCGATGGTTGGGCCAATCGCCATCTTGGTATCAGGGAAAAGTTGCTTAATCGCATGCCCTAAAAGGTGCGCACACGAGTGGCGAATAATCTCAAGCCCATCATCGTCTTTTGCGGTGATAATTTCGAGCTGAGCATCGTGCTCAATCAAGTCACACGCATCAACGCGTTTGCCGTCAACACGGCCCGCAATACAAGCTTTAGCGAGGCCAGGACCAATGTCATTGGCAACGTCGTAGGTTGAAACTGGGTGGTCAAAAGAACGCTGACTGCCGTCAGGGAGAGTAATTAGAGGCATTGATAACAATCCTTCTCAGTGGTGCCACACACCAAGTGGCACATGAACGTGTATTTTGCGATTAGTAAGTAACCGCACAGTGTGAGTAGGGTTTTGATTATGAAGATCCGACATTTGTGATGCAAGTCATCCCGTCAAGAATTTCTTCGCCGTCCAACGAATGATTCACGAGTATCGCCCTATCATCCGCTTGATTTTGCACTAGACTTCAGCAATGCTGATTTGTATACACAATAATGACAGGAACAATCTATGGCCAATGCGCCCCGCTATCAACAAATTAAAACCTTTATTCAAGAGAAAATTGAAACTCGGGTTTGGCCTGTGGGGACACGTATTCCGACCGAATACGAATTATGCGATCAATTTGACGTCAGCCGCATGACGGTGAACAAAGCCGTGCGCGATTTAGTCGCTGAAGGCTTACTGGAGCGCACACCTAGATTGGGGACGTTTGTCACTGAGCCCAAAGCCGAATCCCCATTAATGGATATTCGTAATATCGCCGATGAGGTTAACGCTCGCGGGCAAACTTATCACAGTGATATTCGCACATTGAAACGCATTTCTGCACCGGCTGATGTTGCTATGCGCTTAGGCGTTATGGTGGGTACATCCGTCTTTTATAGTGAGATTGTTCATTACGGTGATGCGATCGCGTTGCAACTTGAACAGCGCTGGGTCAATCCGGCTTTGGCGCCCGACTACTTAGCACAAGACTTTAATCAAACCACCCCAAACGAGTATTTATCAACGGTTTGCCCAGTGAATACCATTGAGCATACAGTCGAAGCCATTCAAGCGAGCTCGACCATTCAGCAAGCCCTCGCGATGCGATCAGACGAACCCTGTTTATTATTACACCGTCGGACTTGGAGCCAACAAACCCTCGTCAGTGCCGCCTTGCTGTACCATCCAGGATCGCGTTACAAACTCACATCGAGAACAGATAGATAACTTCATTTAGATCGAACCGATCACAATTTTTTACCGTTCTTTTACATTCCCTCTTGTGTCTGCCACTTTATTTGTCTATACATTTGTATAGACATTTAATGAGCGGTAAGGCCATCATCATGAGACACCTATATACCGATGCAAAACTGGTCACGATGGCCAGCGATATCCACAATAGCGACGGCTACCAATGCCAAGACCATAGCGCGATTGCGGTTGAAAACGGCAAAATTGTTGCACTTGGCCAAGATGCCGAGCAGCTTGACTGGCCGAAGCAGTCGTTAAACGGAAGATTGGTGACACCCGGACTCATTGATAGCCACACTCACCTTGTTTTTGCGGGCAATCGCGCGGGTGAGTTTGAGCAGCGCCTCAATGGCGTGCCTTACCAAACCATCGCTGAACAAGGCGGCGGAATTCTCTCCACAGTGCAAGCGACGCGGGCGGCGAGTGACGCAGAATTACTTGCCCTCGCTTTGCCACGTGCCGAAGCCTTAATACGTGACGGTGTCACAACAATTGAAATTAAATCAGGCTATGGGTTAACCCTCGAGGATGAGCTAAAAATGCTTCGGGTGGCGAAAGCTATCGAGCAGCATTTACCCGTGAATGTCTCTACGACCTTGCTCGCCGCTCATGCTATACCGCCGGAATATCAACACGATGCGGATCATTATATTGCGCATATCTGTCAATCCATTATCCCGGCCGCGGCGGAGCAACAGCTTGCTGACGCCGTGGATGTGTTCTGTGAAAACATTGCCTTTAGCGTCGACCAAGCCGAAAAAATCTATGCGGCGGCCAATGCTCATGGACTCAACATTAAAGCCCATACCGAGCAATTAAGCGACCTGGGCGGCAGTGTGGCGGCGGCCAAAGCCGGGGCCTACTCGGTGGATCATATTGAGTATTTGTCAGAGGCTGACACCCAGATTTTGGCCGAATTTGGCACTGTGGCAACCCTGCTTCCCGGCGCGTTTTACTTTTTACGTGAAACCCAAATACCACCGATTGAAGCATTACGTGAACATCATGTCCCCATGGCGCTCGCCACTGACTTCAACCCCGGCACCTCGCCCTTTGCCTCATTGACGCTCATGATGAACATGGCTTCCACCTTATTTGGCCTCACGCCAAAAGAGAACCTTTACGGCGTCACCCGTCATGCCGCCCAAGCACTGGGCTTAACAAACAAAGGTCAAATCGCGGTTGGGTTTGATGCCGATTTTGCCGTTTGGCAGTGCGACACCCCAGCCGAGCTCAGTTATATGGTCGGCACGGCGCCCTTAGTCGGAAGAGTGGTCAACGGGGTCTGGTATCCCGCAACACCGACTCCGCAGAGCACGCCCCACCAGGAGAATCAAGAATGAAACATCTTCCTGCTGATATGACTGTGTGGCAAGGACGTGTTGATCCAGAAGATGGGGAGCGCGGTCTGCGTTTGCACCAAACCATCAGCGCCTACGATAACAGCGTCGAACAGCCGCCAGGTGTCGTGATCTATGGGTTTGCCTGTGATGAAGGGGTAGCGCGTAATCAAGGCCGCCTCGGTGCAGCCCTTGCCCCTGAAGCGCTGCGACAAGCACTGGCAAACCTCGCCTGGCATAACAGTCATCCGCTTTATGACGGCGGAACCGTGGTATGTGATGACTCAGATCTGGTATTAGCCCAGCAAGGATTAAGTCAGCAAATCCATCGTTCGTTGCCACAGCACCGGGTCTTAACCCTAGGCGGCGGCCATGAAACTGCATGGGCGAGCTTTCAGGGCTTATCCCGTCATTTGACACACTCCCATGTCAACGACCTCGCGCAGCCGCCTAAGATTGGTATTATTAACTTTGATGCTCATTTTGATTTGCGCACGCCACAAGGGCGCAGTCACGCCGGCAGCTCAGGCACACCCTTCGCACAAATCGCCCAATATTGTGACAAAAAAGGTTGGCCATTCCACTATGCCTGCCTTGGCGTAAGCCGCACCAGCAATACCCAAGCGCTGTTCGATAAAGCCGAGCAACGCCATTGCTGGGTAGAAGAAGATATCAATATGCAGGTAGACGCATTACCGGCGTTAAAAGCGCGATTAACCCAGTTTATTCAAGGCTGTGATTATCTCTATCTTACTGTCGATATGGATGTGTTTCCCGCTAGTGTCGCGCCTGGGGTGAGCGCCCCTGCAGCTTACGGCGTGCCAGTCGCAGTGATTGAGCCGTTAATTCGGCACCTGTTCACCGTTGCGCAGAAGCAGCACATTCCCGTCCCTATTTGCGATATCACAGAAGTAAACCCCCATTATGACCGCGACCAGCAAACCAGTCGCTTAGCCGCGCGTATGGCGTGGACCATGATTCACACAGCTTGTCCGCATCAATCTTGTCCGCAGCAAGCAGGCTCGCATCCCATCATCGATTAAGGAGAATAACCATGACGGACCCACGTTTCGATTCACGTACCGTGAAAGCCCCTACCGGGCCTGAGCTTAATGCAAAAAGTTGGCTAACCGAAGCGCCGCTTCGTATGCTGATGAATAACCTACACCCTGACGTGGCCGAGCATCCTAATGGTTTGGTGGTCTATGGTGGCATTGGCCGAGCGGCCCGCAATTGGCAATGTTTCGACAAGATTGTCGAGGTACTAAAACGCCTGAACGACGATCAAACCTTGCTGGTACAATCCGGCAAACCTGTGGGTGTCTTCCCCACCCACAAAGATGCACCACGTGTATTAATTGCCAACTCTAACTTGGTCCCGCATTGGGCAAACTGGGAACATTTTAACGAGCTCGATAAGCAAGGGCTGATGATGTACGGCCAGATGACGGCAGGCAGCTGGATTTACATTGGCTCGCAAGGCATTGTGCAAGGCACCTACGAGACGTTTGTCGCGGTGGCGAAACAACACTTTAATGGCGACGCCAAAGGCCGCTGGATCTTAACTGGCGGTCTGGGGGGCATGGGGGGCGCGCAGCCACTCGCCGCGACCATGGCAGGCTTTTCTATGATTGCGGTTGAATGCGATGAAAGCCGCATCGATTACCGCTTACGTACGGGGTACGTCGACCGCAAAGCGACATCCTTGGACCAAGCACTCGGCATGATTGAAGAAGCAAAACGACAAGGCAAGCCCGTGTCGATTGGCTTATTGGCCAATGCAGCCGATATTTTCCCAGAGCTGGTGGAACGTCATATCACCCCCGATGTGGTCACCGACCAAACCTCGGCCCACGATCCCCTTAACGGTTATCTGCCGCAAGGCTGGACCATGGAGCAAGCCGCGGCACAGCGTAAAGACAACGAAGCCGAGGTAGTCAAAACCGCGAAAGCCTCGATGGCCGTACAAGTTAAAGCGATGCTCGATCTGCAAACACGCGGCGCAGCAACCTTGGATTACGGCAATAACATCCGTCAAATGGCGCTGGAAGTCGGTGTCAATAATGCTTTTGATTTTCCAGGATTTGTACCGGCATATATTCGTCCGTTATTCTGTCAAGGCATTGGCCCGTTCCGCTGGGTGGCGTTATCTGGTGACCCAGAAGATATCTATAAAACCGACCAAAAAGTGAAAGAGCTGATCCCTGATGATCCGCATCTCCACAACTGGCTTGATATGGCCAAAGAACGTATTCAATTTCAAGGTTTACCTGCTCGTATCTGCTGGGTTGGGGTCAAAGATCGTGCACGCTTAGCGCTTGCCTTTAACGATATGGTAAAAAATGGCGAGCTCAAAGCGCCGGTCGTCATTGGCCGTGATCATCTTGACTCAGGCTCAGTCGCAAGTCCCAACCGTGAAACCGAAGGCATGCTGGATGGCTCTGATGCCGTGTCAGACTGGCCATTGCTGAACGCCATGCTCAACACGGCATCCGGTGCAACCTGGGTATCATTGCACCACGGTGGCGGTGTCGGCATGGGCTTTTCTCAGCACTCAGGCGTGGTGATTGTGTGTGATGGCTCCGACGATGCGCATCAACGAGTGGCGCGAGTACTCAGAAACGATCCGGCCACCGGGGTGATGCGCCATGCCGATGCCGGCTATGACATTGCCATTGATTGCGCCAAAGAAGAACAACTCGATCTGCCGCTGCTGGATTTACCTAACCAGCCGCTGCGCTAAGGAGAGCAAAATGACCACACTGACATTACAACCGGGCGAACTCACCCTTTCCCAACTGCGGCAAGTAAGCCGTGAATCTGTACAGATTGCTTTTGCGGATAGCATTGAAGCCACCATGAAAGCCAGTACCGACACCGTCGCCGACATCCTCGCTCAAGACCGCGTCGTATATGGCATTAACACAGGGTTTGGCTTGCTGGCTAATACTCGGATTGAATTAGACGATTTAGAAACCCTGCAACGCTCAATCGTGCTCTCTCATGCCGCTGGTATTGGCGAGTTTATGGATGATGCCACCGTGCGTCTTATGATCGTACTGAAAATAGCCAGCTTGGCGCGCGGCTACTCCGGGATCCGCTTCGAGGTCGTAAAAGCACTGGCAGCGCTGGTTAATCACCAGGTATATCCTTGCATTCCCAAAAAGGGCTCAGTCGGCGCCTCGGGCGATCTTGCACCATTGGCACATATGAGCACAGTACTGCTCGGCGAAGGCCAAGCCCGGTACAAAGGGGAAGTCATTTCTGGAGAGGCTGCACTCAAAATTGCGGGCCTATCGCCCATCACTCTTGGACCAAAAGAAGGACTCGCGCTGCTCAATGGCACGCAGGCTTCTACCGCTTTTGCGCTTGAAGGCTTGTTTGAAGCCGAAGATTTATACGCCGCGGCCACTGTCTGTGGCGCATTATCGGTAGAGGCCGCGCTTGGTAGCCGCCGGCCGTTTGACCCACGGATTCATGCCGTGCGTGGCCATCAAACGCAAATGGATGCCGCTGCCGCTTACCGTCACTTGCTGGGCGAAAGTAGCGACATTGGCAACAGCCATCAAAATTGTGAAAAAGTGCAAGACCCCTACTCATTGCGTTGCCAACCACAAGTGATGGGCGCGTGCTTGCAACAAATTCGCCATGCCGCTGACGTGCTCACCACCGAGGCAAATGCCGTATCTGACAACCCGCTCGTGTTCCCAGACGATGGCGATATTATTTCCGGCGGCAACTTCCACGCCGAGCCGGTCGCGATGGTAGCGGATAACTTAGCCCTCGCAATTGCCGAAATCGGCAGCTTATCAGAACGCCGCATGGCCTTACTGATTGATAGCAACTTGAGTAAACTCCCGCCATTTTTGGTCAACAACGGCGGGGTCAACTCCGGCTTTATGATCGCCCAAGTCACCGCTGCTGCACTGGCAAGCGAAAATAAGACCTTGGCTCACCCGGCATCTATCGATAGCTTGCCCACGTCTGCCAACCAAGAAGATCATGTCTCCATGGCGACTTTCGCTGCGCGTCGCTTGCATGACATGAGTGCCAACACCCGCGGCATTTTGGCCGTTGAGCTACTTTCGGCCAGCCAAGGGATTGATTTTCGCGCGCCCAATAAAACCTCTCAGCGCTTAGAGCAAGCCAAAGCCGAGTTACGCGGCGTGGTGCCGTTTTACGACAAAGACCGCTACTTTGCGCCTGATATCGAAAAGGCCAATGCGCTGGTGCAAACCGGTACCTATAACCGACTAATGCCCTCTGGCTTACTCCCTAGCCTGTAAAGTATTTACCCGCAAAAACGGCTCCTTATGAGCCGTTTTTTATTCAATTTGCCGCCATCTCCACAGAACACTAAAGCTAAAATAGACTAATATGTAGGCAGTTACCTCCCCTCACCTCGATGTAACGGAGTCGCTTATGTGGCATGCACTGTCTCTACATTTATCCGAACAGCTCGATATTGATTTTGAGATCAGAGAAAAAACCGCCATCGGCGGTGGCGACATCCACGACGCCTATTGCATTAGCGATGGGGGCGAGCAGCGCTTTTTCGTTAAAACCAACCAGCGAGAATGTCTGCCCGCGTTTGAGGCCGAGGCCGAAGGCCTGCGCCAACTGGCAATGAGTGAGCACATTCATGTTCCGCGGGTGTATTTTGTCGGGCCGGTAAAAGACAGTGCAGCATTGGTACTCAATTTCCTACCCATTAAATCGCTCGACGATACCCAAGCCTATTTATTCGGTCAGCAACTGGCGCGTCATCACCGCTGGGGGGAGCAAGTCGAATACGGATTCGATGACGATAACTTCATCGGCACCAGCGAACAAAGAAACAGCTGGCACCGCAAGTGGTGTCACTTCTTTGCTGAGCAACGAATTGGCTGGCAACTACAACTAGCAGCGGAAAAATCACTGCATTTGGGCGACATTGATACCATCATTCATGGCGTCAAAGCGCAACTGGCTAACCATCGCCCCAAACCTGCACTCCTCCATGGCGATCTGTGGTCAGGCAATGTCGGTTTATCCGTCAACGGCCCAGTACTATTTGATCCGGCCTGTTATTGGGGCGATCGCGAAGCCGATATCGCCATGACAGAGCTATTCGGCGGTTTCCCGCAAAGCTTTTACAACGGCTACCAGGCTGAATGGCCATTAGACGAGGGTTATCAACAACGAAAAGATATTTATAACCTTTATCATGTGCTCAACCATGTCAATTTATTCGGCGGCCCCTACCTTGCCCAAGCCGAACAATTGCTGACAAAACTCACACTCACGGTGTAGGATGCCAGACACACACACTGAGATAGAGGTTGGCGATGTTATCTGCCGCAATATTTGATATGGATGGCCTATTGGTCGACTCAGAGCCGTTCTGGCAACGGGCGCAAATTGATGTATTGACCGAGCTCGGCGTTTCTATCAGTTTACAAGATACGCGTGATACTACAGGCGTGCGGATTGATGAAATTGTGAAACACTACGCACGTACCCAGCCTTGGCAGGGGCCATCGAATGCTGACGTGCAAGCGCGGATCGTCGCACGCGTGGTTGAGCTGGTTAAAGATGAAAAACCCATGATGCCCGGCGTTAAAGACGCGTTGCAAATTTGCCGTCAAGCTGGCTTAAAAATCGGTCTGGCCTCATCGTCTCCACTGGCTCTAATCCATCCGACATTGGATGCGCTAGGGCTTAGCGACGCATTTGAAATTGTTGAGTCGGCGGGGGATTTAAAATACGGTAAGCCCCACCCCAAAGTGTATCTTAATGCTGCTAACGCCTTGGGCGTCGAGCCCGACGCTTGCGTCGCCTTTGAAGATTCCTTTACCGGCTTACTTGCGGCTAAAGCCGCCTCGATGAAAACCATTGTGGTGCCGGCCGCGCATGAGTGGGAAGATCCTCGCTTTGTGATTGCCGATCAAAAGCTTGCCAGCCTAAAAGCTTTTAGTGCGGATAATCTTTCGTCGCTGTAGCGATCGTCTCCTGGGTGGCATTAAGCGCGTACAGTAGTTAATGCCACCTCTTAGAACAACGTCCATCATTTATCCATCTTACGATCCTCATCTATACTGGCAGTAACCGCTTTGTCATAAAAGAAGGGCTGTGACGATGGATGATATAACTGACCGGCTAGTAAGCTGCCCGCACTGTGGACACCGTATTGATCTCACACTGGATCTCAGTGGCGGCAATCAAGAGTTTTACGAAGATTGTCCCAACTGCTGTAATGCGGTGCACTACAACATGCAAATCGACGAGTTACATAAAACCGTTAACTTATTTGTCGATGCGGATGACGAGCAAATTTTTTAGCCACGCACCCTATAACGCCCACTGAATGCAGCGCCATAAATCAGTGTAACGTTATCACCAAGTGCAAACACAAAGCTAACCGACGCGACTCGTATCAGGGTCGCATTGTCTTGATGGGCTATTCTTTGTGTCATCATTGTTTGCTCTCGTTCGGGATGCAAAATTGACACGGCTTTTGCTTCCTTTTCGCGCCTCCTGGCACGTATAATTGCGCGCAATCGATTCCTCCCTCCCTTTCACTTAAACATGTTGAGGCCAACGTGCAGCAATACCACGATGAAGCAAGAGCCATTATTCGGCTCAGTGTGCCTGTTTTTATTGCCCAAATAGCGCAAACCTCGATGGGGTTTGTCGATACCGTCATGGCGGGCGGATATAGCGCCACCGATATGGCCGCCGTGGCGGTTGCCTCGAGTATATGGATGCCAGCCATCTTGTTTGGGATTGGCCTGCTAATGGCCATGGTCCCTATGATTGCGCAACTTAATGGGGCGAGCAAAGCCACTGCGATCCCGTTTCAATTTCAGCAAGGTCTGTATATGGCATTGCTGTTGAGCATACCCATTGGGCTTATTCTTTATAAAGCCGGTTTTATTATTAATCTCATGGATGTGGAAGCAGCGCTAACTGAAAAAACCATCGGTTACTTACATGCGGTAATCTGGGCGGTACCGGCTTTCTTGGTGTTCCAATCCATTCGTAACTTATGCGAGGGAATGTCGCTCACCATTCCCGCAATGGTCATTGGCTTTATCGGGCTTGCGGCAAACATTCCACTCAACTGGATGTTTGTATACGGCAAACTCGGCGCGCCAGAGCTCGGCGGCGTGGGGTGCGGTGTCGCTACCGCGTTGGTGTATTGGATCATGGCTATCCTTATGGCGTTATATGTGGCAGTGAGCAAAAAACTCAGTGGTCTTCAGCTTTTTGCCTCGCTTTACGCGCCAGCACTCAAAGAGCAAATCCGCCTCTTTCGACTCGGGTTCCCAGTCGCTGCTTCGCTGTTTTTTGAGGTGACCTTATTTGCGGCGATTGCCATTTTAATCGCACCACTTGGCTCTATTACCGTCGCAGCGCACCAAGTGGCCATTAACTTCTCCACCATGATTTTCATGTTACCCATGAGTTTGGGTGTCGCCGTCAGTATTCGTGTCGGCCACCTGCTGGGCAAGCGCACCACCGAGGGAGCAGGCAACTCCGCCAAAATTGGGATTTGGCTGGGGGTGAGCACAGCCGTTATTACCGCGCTACTGACCGTTTGGCTGCGCGATCCAATTATCGCCCTGTATTCCGATAATCCAGACGTGGCAACGTTGGCGTCATCACTGATGTTATTGGCCGCGGTATATCAGATCACCGACGCCATTCAAGTGGTCGCGGCTGGTGCCCTGCGTGGCTACAAAGATATGCGTGCCATTTTCCAGCGCACTCTGATCGCATACTGGGGCTTGGGCTTGCCGCTTGGCTATGTACTCGGAATGACAGATTGGCTCGTCCCAGCCATGGGCGCGCATGGGTTTTGGATAGGCATCATCATTGGCTTATCCAGTGCTGCGGTACTGCTCGGGTTACGCCTACGCTGGCTGCGTCAGCAATCTCCTGAATTCCAACTGGCCATGTCAGAACGCTGAATGCCTTGCCACCCTGTCGGCGCTCGCTGGCAGGGTGACACCGGTCACGCCTTTATTAATTTGATATAAAAAACATATAAAACAGCGTGATAGATCAAACCCAACTGCTACGCACGCACCACTAAACCACGTATAGTTTGTCCTTATTCCCAGACAAAATACGTGGCAACCGGTCACATTATCGTAGAGTTGTTTATGTTTGAATTCCTAAAATCTCGCCCATTATCAGATAAAGCCTCGCCACAATCGCCGAACTCTATGCCTTTTGTTCATTCATTGTGTATGAGTAGCCGCGCTATCAATCAAACCACGCTATCGGCCTTATCTTGCCCTCATGGTAAAACACCCTTGGTACTGGCTTTTATCTCGCCACATTTACCCTTTGAAGCAACAACCCAAAAACTCCAAGCCGCGATGCCTTTTTGCCAAACTCTGATCACCATAATGACAGCCGGCGAACTGGGTGGTGGGCATTCTTCGCTGTATCACACCACAGACGGGCAATGGGATAACATTGTTTTGCAAAGTTATGGCGACAATGTCATTGAATCTGTCAGCGCAGCGACCGTGCCCTTACATTGTGAAGACATTAAACGCGGTACACCGACCTTATCGCCCAAGGCACGAATCGAAAAAATCACACGTTCGTTGCAACAGCTCAGGGTGCCTTTTCCTGTCGACGCCCAAGACACAGTCGCACTCACCTTTTTTGATGGTCTTAGTGGTTCAGAGAACTTCTTTATGCAGGCCCTTTATGCCACCCGCCGTTTCCCTTGCTACTTTATGGGTGGCTCTGCCGGCGGTACCCTGGATTTCAATGCAGCCAAGTTAGCACTCAACGGTAAACTACTCGATAACCATGCCGCGCTAGCTTTTATCAAGTTGGCCCCCGGTATCCGCTATGGCATCATGAATAGCCATAACTTCAAACCGACTCACTTCCACCTCGATATTGCCAAGGGCGATCCTGCGACCCGCGTTGTCACCGATGTATTTGCACCTAACAGCACCGCATTAATCTCTCCGGTACAAGCGTTATGCGATTATTTTAACTGCCAGATTGATCAGCTGGAATCGCACTTAAATGGCTACACGTTTGGCGTAAAAATTGGCGAGCATATTTATATTCGCTCAATCGCTGCGATTGATCACCAACAGGGCGCCCTACACTTTTTTTGTGATCTTGATTTTGGCGATAGCCTGTACCTAATGAAGGCGGAAGATTTCGCTCAAACCACCGCGCAAGATTATCAACGACACCTAAAAGACAAGCCACGCCGTCCTTTTGCTATGCTAGCCAACGACTGTATCTTGCGCCGGGTCAACAATAGCCATTCGTTAGCGCGCGTCACCTGCTTTGATAACATCCCTAGCGTTGGCGGGTTTTCAACCTTTGGTGAGCTATTAGGAGTACATCAAAACCAGACACTGACCGCACTCATGCTTTATAGCGTCGCACCCAACGAGCCTTTTGCTGATGATTTTGCCGATCAATTTGCCATTCACTATGCCGATTACCGTGGCTACAACGCCCAAAAACAAATTAATAGCTTACAAAAACTTTCGGCGCTTCAATCGCACAGCATCGATCGTCTTTCGCGCTACAAATCGCTACTACAATCACTGTTGGACAGTTACAGCGGCGTGGCCGACTACGCCACCGAGAGCGCAGACATTCTCCAAGCTGTCCAACAACAGTTTTCAACACTTGCTAACGAGGTCAAACAACAACACGAGCAAAGCCAAGATCTACAAACCCACACCGACGCCCTGAGTGTGAACGCCAGCCGTATTGAAGAAATTTTAAAAGTGATTGATGGCATTGCCGAGCAAACCAATCTATTGGCATTAAACGCCGCTATAGAGGCCGCACGCGCAGGCGAGCAAGGGCGCGGTTTTGCTGTGGTTGCTGATGAAGTCCGTAACTTATCGCAAAATACGCAAAATAGCCTTAGTACCACTGGAGAGACAGTGAGAAATGTCAACAGCGCCATTGGTCAGATCAGCCATGTGATTGGGCTGACCCTCGAGGTAATGGATAAAGTCCAGTACTCTGCTGATGGGTTAAGCGATGAAGTCACACGACTACTGAGCCTGTCTGAACAAGCGACCGAAAGTATTCAGTCAAGCATTGCTAATATTGAACAAGTACAGCAAGACATGACAGCCATTGATAAGGAGCTTTCTACCATTTTATCGCTCACCCAAAGCCAACAAGTCGCGGAGTAAGCTCTTAACGCATGCACACAGGTAACGTTCAACCAGGCGATCGTTCATCCGATCGCCTGCGTAAATGGTATGATTGATACGTCAAGAGCTTAGCCACGAGATAAACCATGCGCGGACTCAAAACAACCTTACTGCTCGTTACCTTACTCGGATTAGGTGGGTGCCAATCTGACGATCCGGCCAAAGACATGATGGCTGATTATTACCAACGTTTAGGCAATGTGCTTGATGCACCGACGCCCGACTTTACCACTCCAGCGGTGCCGCCGTTGCCACGCAAACGCGATCTAGTCCAGCCACTTGAAGCACTACGAATGGGCGTACTTGATGCCTACGAGCTGCGTCAGTGTGGCTTGTTTAATCTTATCGCCGAGCGCAACTCATCCCTCGGCAAAGTCGCCGATCGCTTTCGTCAACTCGATTACGAACTCAATTTTATTGACACCGCCCAACGGTGTTTACCGCAAGTCAAAGATCCGAGCATTCACACTGAGTTAGAACAGGCACTGGCACTGAAACGCCAACAGCGCGACACCGTAATCTGGAATACTTTGGCTGATAGTGATGCCTGGCGCGGGCAGCTGAGTTTACCAGCCTATACACTCCCCATTGATCTTCCCGCACATAGTAATGCCGTCAGCACCATTGATCAGTTTAGCCATTTACTCAACCACCACCCGGTAGCCAACGAATCGGTCACCGACTGGCAAGAGAGCATTGAAAAGCAACGCATTCTTGGCGCCCTATTTGTTAGCTTGAGCTATCACACCGCTTGGCTTAACCAAACCAGTGCACTGATCGCCAATCACCAAGAAAAAGTCCTGTGTGGCGGCAATTTTGATACGACCCGCCTAGAGCGCCTACAAACCGTGTTTTATAAATTTTACGTCGGCGATGTTCAGCCGTATTTAGCCCGTGTCGATGGCCTTTATCGTGATATTGCGCCAGCGTTGACCCGTTTTGCTACGTTGCAAACACCGGATGCGTTTAGCGCGTATAAAAACGCCTATTGGCAGGGAGAGGCTTACCGCCAATACAAAGACGCAATCAAGCACCATGCAGATGTATGGCAGCAACTTTTTCAACGCTGTGACGTCAAACTGGGGCAATAGCGACGTAGCGAAGCGACTGAAAAAGCGAAAATATCGCCACTTTGATGATCAAATCGCCAAACAAACGCGAATGTACAAAAATATGCGTTGAAGCGCTTGCGCGATAAAGATGAACTCGCTACTATTCACCCCGCTTCCAAGCACTGTGCGTCCGTAGCTCAGCTGGTTAGAGTATCGCCTTGACATGGCGGGGGTCGGTGGTTCGAGTCCACTCGGACGCACCACTTGGCTTGATAGCAAATGGTCAATCGCTTCAACATCGCGGTGGCTGTTCTAAAAAAATGGTATGCGTCTGTAGCTCAGCTGGTTAGAGTATCGCCTTGACATGGCGGGGGTCGGTGGTTCGAGTCCACTCAGACGCACCAAGTTTTGAAATACGCGTCCGTAGCTCAGTTGGTTAGAGTACCGCCTTGACATGGCGGGGGTCGGCAGTTCGAGTCTGCCCGGACGCACCACTTCAATTATCCCCTTCTTTTTTTAGTATCTTGATATATTCCCTTCGACGCATAAAAAATAAACGTCATGTATATGTTTGCGTAGAGATAAAAGGCCTGCTTTCGAACAAGCCTTTTTAAGTTGTATCGTACAATTACGCCACTGAGCTATCCACCGCTAAGACAAACTTTTTGATTGCTTTAGCGACACCGTGGTTATCGTTACTGTCGGTAATATAATCCGCGATTTGCTTGGTTGCTTCCATCGCATTGGCCATGGCAATTCCAAGACCCGCATATTCCAACATCGCATGGTCATTTTCTGCATCGCCCATGCAAATCACTTCATCGGGTTGAATACCTAGATGCGCTGCAATGGCGGCCACCCCCGCCCCTTTATTGCTAGCAGGGTTTAAAAACTCGAGGAAGAAAGGCGCACTTTGCACTACCGTAAATTCCTCGCGTAGCACGGATGGTAACGCACTGATCACTTCGTTTAACTTGCTTGGCTCCGCTACCATCAACACTTTAATAATGGGGTGATCATCGCTTAGAGTCTCGAAATCCATCACGGTGATATCAAGCCCGTTGATGTTGGCCTCAATGTCGGTATACGGATTGAGCGCAGGGGTGATCAATCCGTGCTCGGTGCTAAAGGCATGCACATAGGCACCTAATGCTTCAGCGTGTCGAGCGAGCGCTTTGGCAGCTTTACCGTCTAGCCCCTTTTGCAAGATCACCTCGTCAGTCCCCACGTTTTTCACCATCGAGCCGTTGTAATACAGCACAAAGTCTTTATCTGAATGAATATCCAACTCATCCAGCTTAGGTTGCATGCCTTCAAGCGGACGGCCAGACGCTAATACCACAGTCACGCCTTTCTCACGCGCGCGGGCAATGGCTTGCTTGTTCTCAGCAGATATTGCTTTCTCGCTGTTTAACAAGGTGCCGTCCATATCCAGGGCGATTAATCTGTACATCGTTTACTCACTTCAACATCAACATAAAATCAGAAATTGTCCCAGAACCGCAAACTAAACGCCGTGCCTACAACAACATATCGTCTTCAATCGCGATAAAGCGATCGACGCTATTCACCAAGGAATTAGCCGTTAGGGAAGGCACACCAAGTACCACCGCTTCAGTGTGATAGCGCGCGCGGATTTTGTTCATCAGCAAATCAAAATCTCCGTCGCCGGATAACAGCACCACGGTATCAACCTCGGGTGCGGTTTCCATCACATCAATGGCAATCCCCACATCCCAATCGCCTTTGGTGCTACCATCGGCGCGTTGAATATAAGGTTTGAGCTTCACGGTAAAGCCAATGTGCCGCAGTGCATCTTGAAATTTGATTTGCTGATCATCATCACGACGAATGGCATAAGCATACGCGGTAACCACCTCACCCATTTTGCTCAGCGTGTGCCACAACTGGCGATAGTTAAACTGGCGCCCGTAGGCTTGGCGTGTGGTGTAATAAATATTTTGAACGTCGACAAAAACCGCGATTTTTTTCAAGTCAGGCTCACAGTCGGTGGGAGAATTGAAGCCAGAGAGGATACCACATCAGGCTACCGTGACGACAATCACAAACGTGGCCGCGTCTAGCAAAAACAAAAAAGCCGCTGATAACAGCGGCTCTCGCGAGGGGCACCATTAACTCAACCCAACAATATTACCC
Source organism: Salinivibrio sp. AR640 (assembly GCF_001995405.1). Lineage (NCBI taxonomy): Bacteria > Pseudomonadati > Pseudomonadota > Gammaproteobacteria > Vibrionales > Vibrionaceae > Salinivibrio > Salinivibrio sp. AR640. The sequence goes on from NZ_MUFD01000002.1 coordinate 132,754, forward strand.
TCATCATCGAGGTCAAGTTTCATAAACGCCGGTTTTTCCGGCAATCCGGGCATGGTCATCACATTGCCGCATAAGGCATAGACAAATCCGGCACCGGCACACAATTTCAACTCGCGGATCGGTACATCAAACCCTTGCGGCGCGCCTTTAATCGTGCCATCCGTTGAAATTGACAGCGGCGTTTTCGCCAAACACACAGCTAAATCATCAAGGCCTTGTTGCTTAAATTGTTGCAGCTGCTGCTTAGCAACATCACTGAGCGTGACACTCCCTGCACCGTACCCGACTTCAGCCACGGCCATCAGCTTTTCTTCTAAGCATTGATCGGCTGAATACAAAGGCCTAAAGGTTGAAGGAGCGGCACATTGAGCCATGACTTTCTTTGCCAGTTCACGCGTGCCCTCGCCGCCGTGAGCAAAGCCCTCACTGACGGCAACTTGTACCTGGTTGGGTAACGCCTCGATCATGGCTTTTAATGTCGCAAGCTCAGCATCGCTATCTTGCGGGAAACGGTTGATTGCGACCACCGCCGGCACACCATATTGATTTACATTGTTGATGTGCCACTTCAGGTTTTCAAACCCTGCCACCAATGCTTCATGATCATCCACAAAAAGTGATTCTGGTAGTGGTTGCCCAGGCAAAAAGTTATAGTGCGTTGAGTTGGCCTTTAAGCCACGTAATGTGGCCACAATCACCGCGCAGTCTGGTGCTTTACCGGATGCTTGCGCTTTGATGTTACATGCCTTCTCAAATCCCATGTCTGAGCCAAATCCCCCCTCGGTGACGGTATAATCACCCAGCTTAAGGGCAATGTTATCGGCAATAATCGACGAATTACCATGGGCAATATTGGCAAAGGGGCCGGCATGAATTAGCGTCGGCACGCCCTCTAAGGTTTGCATGAGCGTGGGTTCAATTGCCGCTTTCATGCTTACCGCCATCGCCCCCGCCACTTGCAAATCTTCGGTGGTGATCGGCTCACCGGCATGACTATAAGCCAACACAATGCGGCCAATGCGCTGACGTAAGTCACGAAGATCGCTTGCCAGCGCCAGAATCGCCATTAACTCAGAAGCGGCTGAGATATCAAATCCGCCCTCTCGCTCATAGCCATTAATGGTTTTTCCCGGCTCATTTTTGCCCACAGTAACCATGCGCAAGGCGCGATCGTTATGATCCATCACCCGCTTCCACACCACGCGATTCGGATCGATGTTTAACGCTTTTAGTCCGCTTCGAGCTTCAAAATCGTCATAGCCCAAGCGCTGCTCGTGATAGATGCGCGCGTCAATCGCGGCAGCGGCCAAATTGTGTGCAGCAGTGACGGCATGAATATCACCGGTTAAGTGCAGGTTTAGCTCTTCCATTGGGGCCACTTGTGAATAACCGCCTCCAGCCGCGCCGCCTTTGACCCCAAATACCGGCCCCATCGAAGGTTGACGAATACAAGCGGTCACGGATTGGTTGAGTTTCGCTAACCCTTGCGCCAGGCCGATGGTGGTCACCGTTTTACCCTCGCCCAGCGGCGTTGGGGTAATAGCGGTGACCACGACCAACTTGCCAGTTTGATTAGGCGCGAGGCGCTTCAAACAATTGAGAGAGACTTTGGCTTTGTGGCTGCCTTGGGTTTCAAACTCGGCTTCAAGCAAACCTGCTTGCTTGGCAATGGCAGAAATGGAAGTCAGTGTGGTGTTACGACAGATTTCGACATCAGATAGCATGAAACCCTCTCAATAGAGTATAAAATAATCACGTAAACGTTTGCGTGAAAATGATACCGCTAAAATGACCGTTGTAAAGCGAAAGAATATCACAACTAATAGGCGAATCGAGAAGAGGAATGTTCCTGCTCGTTCCCATGCTCCTGCGAGGGAACAAGTTCAATATTCGCTATCTCAACTTGGGTCGCTGTATTGTTTACTATGAGGGTATTTATTGACACGAAAAATCATTGTTTGAACTTCGGCCGTTCCACCACGTAGGCATATAGCGCGATAAGTGGGAAGATTATTAACGCGAACTCCCCTAACGTGTTCCAAAAGGCATAAGCACCTACCGCTGCGATCAATGCAACGAGGATTAATAACGATCGATCCTTTAGTCGGCGCATGGTTATTGATTCCTTAGCAAGTTGTGGCTGTTTGGTTGGCGTAAAGCGTTATCCGCAAAACCAAGCTCTTGAAAAGCTTTTTTAAGCTCTTCACCACTGCATGACGTCTCTCTTGTTGACGCTCTCAACGCTGAAACCAATAATCGCCCCAGCATAAAAAGAAGCTGTGACACCTGCTACTGTTGTTCCTACGGCTCGACTAGCGACTACGCTAATTGAGACATCAGCAGCTTTAGTCATTAAAGCCGCTTCAATACTCGCTAACGCACCTGACATGGTTATGAAAAGCAGCAAGCTTCCGCATGGTAAATGGTCTCTGACTGCAGTGATCCGCTCGCCAATGTCAGCCGAGGTGATTGCCATGCGTTGACATTCTTGATCGCTTTCAGCAATGGTTTTCACCGCGCTATCCATAATACTTTGCTAGACAGGATAAAATCTAACCCGCTGTTTTACACACAAAAACATTAGGGTTATTGCAAAAGCTGTGATGGGGGTTGGATTGGACGAATCGCTATGCCATTGAGCCGGCTCTGTTGTCTATCGATGCTGTTTAAGCTTACAGCTAAAAAACGCCCAATCGAAGGGCGATTTTCTGGGCAATATATCTTTCTTATATTTTCGGCATCATTCTATGGCATTAAATAGTGGCCTCTTCGGACTTAACCAATATAGCATTGAACCACATCGTTACATTTTGCGGCCGATTATCTGATGTAAGCCAGATTTTTTCTATAGTTAAACCACCAGCATCTCGGATAGTTTGGTCAAAACGCTCTTCATTCATATCCGTAAAGTGACGTTCTCCTTGTTGACGCTCGGAGTCACCGTATTTAAAGCTCACTATAAATTTTCCCTCTTGTGAGAGAAATTGTTTTAGATGATTAAAGGTTGCTGGCAATTTTTTGTACGGGACATGGAGCAAACTTGCGCAGGCCCAGATAGCATCAAAGTGCCTTTGAGTGTTGTACTCCATGAATGTACAACAATGTACAGTCTGCCCAACAAGTTGCGATGCCGCTTCCGACATGGCCTTGCTTGCATCAAATGCCTCAACGTCAAACCCCATTTTTTTAAAATTCAGAGCATCACGTCCAGAACCACAACCGGCATCAAGAATGGCACCTCCAGCTGATAACGATGGAATCACCTGCTGATAGAGATTCCTCATGTCAACCTCTTGAGTTGTAATTATAAAAGTGTCGGCATGCTCGTTATAGTAGTGAATGGAAGATTTAACTGTATTACAGTGTGTCATTATTCGGTCATCCATTTTGATAAGCTCGTCGTTAACAGGAAATAGCTCAGTGCAAGGACAAAAAGTTTCAAGTTTAACTCAACATCCGGATGTTCTCACGATCGGACTGCAGCAGCCCTTATTACCTCAACTACTCCATGCTATCAACCATGCCAGTGAAATAGAAATAACGGTATCCTTTATCCGTCGTAGCGGTCTTAACCTGATTTTCGATGCCCTCCATGAAGCGATTGAACGAGGAGCAAGCCTCAAGATATTGACATCTGACTATCTACACATCACCGATCCAAAAGCACTAGAACAGTTACTCAGTCTGCCCGGGGGCGAGCTAAGAATCTATCAGTGTCAACCTAATGATGGCTTTCATATGAAAGCGTACATTTTTATCTGCAATGAACAAAGAGAGGGTTGCGCCTTCATCGGCTCAAATAACCTCAGTCAACAAGCATTGACTAGCGCCCATGAGTGGGCCTTACGCTATGATCTCATTGCGGACAACAACGATAGTCAAAATCAGTTTTACCGTATACGTGAGGCATTTGATCATATTTTCCATCACCATCAAACCGCCGAGCTCACATTTGAATGGGTGCAACAATATATTGCACGACGAGAACCGCCTCAAATTACTCACTTTTTTCCTTCAGAGAAAAAGGACGCTTTTTATCCAAGACCAGACCAAGAAGTCGCTTTAAAGGCTTTGGCTGACACTAGACAGCAGGGGTATCTTCGGGGTTTGGTTGTCTTAGCGACAGGAATGGGCAAAACGTGGCTGAGTGCTTTTGATGCGCAGCAAATACAGGCTAAACGCGTCTTATTTGTTGCTCATCGGGAGGAAATTTTAAGACAGGCTCAAGATACCTTTTCTCAGCTACTCCCCCACTACAGCACGGGACTTTACGCCAGCAAAGTACGTCAGGAAAATGCTGACTGTTTATTCGCATCCATTCAGACCATCGGGAAACAAGAACATCTAGCTCAGTTTGAACCGCATCATTTTGATTACGTTGTAGTCGATGAGTTTCACCATGCGAGCGCACCAATCTACCGCGCCTTACTCGATTACTTCAGGCCTCAATTTATGCTTGGCCTTACCGCAACACCGGAGCGAAGTGATCAAGCCGATATCCTGAGCCTGTGTGATAACAACCTTGTATTTGAGCGTAATCTGGTTCATGGCATAGATAGTGGCGCTTTGGTGCCTTTTTACTACTATGGGATCTGGGATGGGTATGTCGATTACACCTCGATTCCTTGGCGTAATGGTAAGTTTGATCCGGAAGCTTTGGAATATCAGTTTGCCAGTCAAAATCGAGCAAAACATGCTTTTGAAACCTGGAAGAAGTACACTCAGGAACGTACTCTAGCATTCTGTATCTCCACCAAGCACGCCGATTATATGGCAGCTTATTTTAATCGTCATGGCGTCACATCTGCCGCCGTTCATAGCAAATCACATTTGCGCCGAAATCAAGCACTATCCATGCTAAAAGATGGACAACTGAAAGTCTTGTTCACCGTTGACCTGTTTAATGAAGGGGTTGATTTACCTGGCATTGACACTGTAATGATGTTGCGCCCCAGCGAGTCTAAGATTATTTTTCTGCAGCAACTAGGTCGTGGCTTACGATTAGCAGATAATAAAACTCACCTGGTTGTTATGGACTTTATCGGTAACCATCACAGCTTCCTATTGAAGCCTATGGCTTTACTCGGAACCTCAAATATCCGGGAAGCCATTAAGAAGATTAAATCACCTGAACTTCCGAAAGGCTGTTATACCAACTTCGACCTTGAAGTGACCGATTTCTGGCATAAATTAGCAGAACAACAGCGCACTACAGCCTTACAAGACTTGCTTTACCTGGAACAAAAACTGGGACATAGACCGACCGCAGCAGAATTTTATCATGAGTACGAAAGCCTTAAGAAGGCAGATAAGCAGCACGGTAGCTGGTTTGAACTGGTGGCTGCTCACGAGAAAGATGACAAAGAAACGCAGAAGCTAATCCCATATTTTGAATTTCTGCGACAGGGCGTGCAAAAAACAAGCATGACCAAATGCTTTAAAGCGATAACATTGCAGGCTTTTATAGCACTCGATGGCCTAAGTACGCCCCCAAGCCTGAGACAATTAGCAGAAAAAAGCCGGTCTCTGTTGCAGCATTACCCTCACCTTGCTGAGCGCGACATCCTTGCGAAAGTGAAAGAAGAGCCTGCAAATTCTGCCGCTTGGTTAGCTTATTGGAAAAATAATCCGATAGCTGCTTTTACCAAGGAGACGAAAACTTCACCAGCATGGTTTCGAATCGAAAAGGATCACTTTGTACTCAGCCATCCAGTTAGACAGGAAGATACTGAAGTACTGAGTCACGCGATAGTAGAACTTGTTGACTACTTACTGACGGCTTATAGCGAGCGTAGAAAGCAGTAACCCCCAACCAAACCATTCCTCGGTTTATACCGTACATTTAGTGGGTGATAAGGAGATGGTTATGAAAAGCAGCAAGGTTCCGCATGGTAAATGGTCTCGTTTTGGGGCGTTGGCTTCAATAGCCGGGCGGGTGGCGTCGAATGTCGCGTGGGAAGGCACGAAGCAGTTTGCGCAGGGTAATCGGCCAAGTCGTAAAGATTTGGTGATGTCGCCGGCCAATATTGCTCACGTGGCCGATAAATTGGCAGATTTACGCGGCGCGGCGATGAAGGTGGGTCAACTGTTGTCGATGGATGCGGGCGATTTGATCCCGCCAGAGCTCAGCGATCTGCTCGCGCGATTGCGTAATCATGCCACGCCCATGCCGCCAGCACAGCTTAAAGCCGTGCTTAACGAACAATGGGGCGACAATTGGCAAGCAGAATTTACCCATTTTCGCTTCTCTCCCATCGCGTCAGCTTCCATTGGTCAAGTGCACGAAGCGTATACCGATGCCGGTGACAAAGTGGCAGTGAAAGTACAATATCCACGCATCAAAGACAGCATTGATAGCGATGTCGACAATGTCATCACTCTGCTGCGTTTGAGTGGCCTTATCCCCAAAGAGGCGAACTACCAAGCTTTGCTCGATGAAGCCAAGCAACAGTTGCATGACGAAGCCGATTACCTGAAAGAAGCGCAGTCGCTTATCCGGTTTGGTACCCATTTAACAGACGCTGACGGCTTAGTGGTGCCTAAGGTACACTCAGCTCTTACCTCGGATCGCATTCTAACCATGAGTTATATGGCAGGTGAACCCATTGAGCAGCTTGACCGTGCTTCAGAAGCGGTACGCCAGCGGGTGGTAAGTCGTTTGTTCCAATTGCTGTTTGAAGAGGTGTTTATGTTTGGGGAGGTGCAAACCGATCCGAACTTCGCTAACTACTTGTATCAGCCAGACACGGGCCGCGTGGTATTGCTCGATTTTGGCGCCACGCGTCAGTATGCACCGACGTTTACCGATGGCTATCGCAAGCTGTTTTTGGCGGCGATAAAAAAAGATAATGCAGGGATTGAAGCGGCGCTAACTCAGATTGGCTTTTTTGCTGAGCATATTTTACCCGAGCAAAAGGCCAGCGTGCTTGAGCTGGTGAACACCGCTTGTGAGCCCATTGCTACCGATTCGCCATTTGCGTTTGGGCAAGCAGACTTAGCCACGCGCTTACGTAATCGCGGCGTCGCCTTGAGTATGGAGCAAGGCTATTGGCATACGCCGCCGGCCGATGCGTTGTTTTTGCATCGTAAAATTGCGGGCTTGTATTTACTGGCCGCGAAGTTAGATGTCACCTTAAATGTGCGTGCATTGTTAATGCCCTATTTAACCGGCGAGCCACAGACTGAGACAGCGTAAGTTTAATCCCGCTGCGCGATGGGAACGGCATGTTCGATTTAGTCACTATCGCGCAATGCGTCGCAGTACACGACAAGATCGTCTGCGGTCCAATGGGTTGAGACGTTACGCTGAGTCAGTGAGGTTTCAACCCAGCCTGCGCTGACCACCTCAAACCAGTGAGTTAGCATTGCCTCAAATCCTTTGCTCGCCTGCATACCGGTCCAATCTGGGAGGCTAAGTTGAGTGATCACATTGTCTTGCATGCGTTCGCCTCGGGTAAAGCCATCAAAGAAATAGCATTCATTACGATACGCAGCGGCAATGGTTTCTTTGGTGGCACCGTATTGGCGATTCATGCTGGCTTCAAACAAGCTATTATCACGGTGCCAGCGCACATCTAACCGGCCGAGTAACCCTTCACCAAATTGCGCGAACACGTCTAAATCATCAATACTCATATCGCCATGTACATTAATACTGTCGAGCGGATGAATAAAGTCATCAAAAATAAAGCGGCGTGGTGCATCAGGCAGCGCATGGCGGTGTTTTTCCCAGCGCAACGATAACAACGGTGTACCTAACTCATCTTCGGGACGCTGATCGTTCAGATGGGTGTTTAACAGTGGCAAATAACGGCGATTAAACCCGACAAATAACGGCGTTTGGTGTTGCTCAGCCAAGTTAAATAAGGTTTCAACGTCTGCGCCTGAAGGGGCAACGGGTTTATCAACAAATACCGGCACGCCAGCTTCGAGGCAGGGACGAATCAAGGCCGCATGCGAGTCGGTCGCGCTATGGATCATCACCCCATCCACACCAAGCCCCAAGCATTCATGGATGTCGGTGGCCGTGTTCGTCACCCGATATTGATGTGCGAGCGCAGCCAACTTTTGGCTATCACGGCTACACAAGACCCAATCTAATCCTGGCCAGTTGGCCAATAAGGGTAGATACGCTTTCTGGGCAATGTCGCCAAGCCCGATCGATGCGATCTTCATGCTTTCTCCTTACGTCGTGCGCGCCAGCTGTAGCCCAACCGGATGCGGCCCAACCGAGTGCCGCCTCAGTCAGCGCTGGAAGTCGCCAGCAGAAATCAGTAACCTAGCCGCATTCTACACAGTGTTTATCATTATGAATATTTTAATCTCTTGGCTCTCTCAGGCCGGTGCGTGGTTAACGCCTTGGCTAAATGATATTGCGATGGCTATTGTCGCGTCGCTTTTGGTGGTGTTTGGTAATGACATTAACCGTACCCTACGCCGTTTATTAACCGGACACCATTTTATTGTTCGTACTCTGGTATTTGTGGCAATCAATGCTTTTGGTTACGGCGCTTTCATTATAGCGGTGTCGCCGTGGCTTGCGGGTAAAATGCGTGGATGGCCTGATCATTGGCTGTTTGCCGGCTTAGTGGCGACCTTTATCTTTATCGGGATGTGGGCGCAGCGTCAGCGCCAAATCTAACCGCCCGATAGCCCAGCCCCCTTCCCTGCGATGCCCGATCATCCACTTTATCGTATGGCTGTTTAATTACTAAGCAGCCATACTGTGTAAGCAATCCGATACTGGTATCACAGCGTATTGGTGACAAAAAGGAGATTGGTATGCAACGTGGACTCATGTGGTTTCGCCACGACCTTCGAATACACGACAATCCTGCGCTCGCTAATTTGGCCTCAAGCTGTGACACGCTGACCTGTGTGTTTGTGATTGATCCGAGCTGGTCACGTGCAGATCATTTTCAAAGCAAGCATTTGGGCCCTCAGCGCGAGGCATTTTTGTGGCAAAGCTTAACGGAGCTGCACCGCGCCTTAGATGCCATGGGGCAAAAGCTGATTATTCGTACGGGCAACCCGCTGGAAGTGGTGGCGAACCTTTGTATGGATCATGAGTTTGATCTGATTGGCGTCACCGACCATCCTGGTACGCGTGAGCGCCATCAGGTAGACACCTTAGTCAGCCGCTTTCCGCAGCGGGTGGTGGTGTCCGATGCGCATACGCTGTTTACACAACACCAGTTGCCGTTTGATTTACCTGATATCCCGCCAACGTTTACGCAGTTTCGTAAAGCGGTCGAAAAGAAAGGGATCCAACCGCGATTACCCTTGCCGGTGCCTGAGTCATTACCGGCGCCCTTGGCTGGCATGACATCTGAGCCGGCACCACTGTCCGACCGTCGCATTTCCCCGTATCAAGGCGGTGAAATTGCCGGCCGCGCCCAATTGAATCATTTCTTATGGGATACGCACCGGGTCCAGCGTTATAAAGAAACGCGTAATGGTCTTGATGGGTGGGCGTTTTCTTCGCGTTTATCGGCTTGGCTGGCCAACGGCTGCTTGTCGGTACGTTGGGCGGCAGCGGAGTTAAACCGCTATGAGCGCAATGTCGAGCAGAATGAATCGACCTATTGGTTGTATTTTGAGTTGTTATGGCGCGAATATTTTCAGTGGATGCTGTATCACTACGGTGCGCGCTTTTTCCGCTTTAAAGGTATCGCCAATAAACGTCCTCTAACCACGTTTTATGCTGAAGCCTTTATGGCATGGCGCGAAGGCAGTACCGATTTCCCGATTGTGAATGCCGCCATGCGTCAGTTAAAACACACTGGGTGGATCTCTAACCGTAGTCGCCAGTTAGTCGCCAGCTGTTTAATTCACGAGCTTGGGATCGATTGGCGTTATGGCGCGGCGTATTTTGAGCAGCAGCTGATTGATTTTGATGTGGCGGCCAACTATGGCAATTGGCAATATTTGGCGGGTGTAGGGGCTGATCCCCGCGGCAGCCGCCGATTTAATCTCGACAAGCAAGCCGCGCAATACGATCCTGATGGCAGCTTTGTCGCCAAATGGCTAACCAATGAAGAGCCCTTGTATTGATGGTGAGGATAATCCGATACTACTCACTTATCTACCAAGTTACCCATTCATCTACCCAGTAAAACGTCGTTCGCTTAGTCCCTCGGCTCGCCGGCTTTTTCGCAGGCGGGTCGATAGCTCTCAATAATCGCGCTCACTTTATCGCTCACCCGGCGTGAGAATAGTAAGGCAATGTGGGTAACCGGGTACACATCGTGGCTAGTCATGCCTTCGATTTTTGTTTCTTCGACCAACACGGTGCCATCACAGACTTGTTTTTTTAACAGCATAGCCGCGGGGCCGAAGGGACAATCTCCGGCGAGGCTGTGTAACGGTGGCAAGTCGACCCAAGGGGTAACGGTATCTGGGATCAACAGGTGCTCACTACGTTGAAATAACCAGCCGCCCCACCCAAGGTCACCAAATAAACGAGCAAGTTGGGCACCTTGGTGCGGAGTCCCTAAGGTGATCACCGCACGAACGTTTATCGTGCCCGACGAGAGGCGCTCGGTTTGACGCTCAAGGTAGCGTCGAATAATCAGCCCACCCATTGAGTGACCAATAAGAATGGCGGGCGCTTGGCCAATAAACGCATCAATTTTAGCGTTTATCTCATCGAAGTCTGGGTTCAAGGTGTTATACGAAAGGTTCAGCACCTGATGGCCCTGTTTTTCCAGCCGCTCACACAGGGGGATCAAAAAGATGCCGTGCATGTATAAGCCGTGCAATGTCACAATTTTCATCCCGTCTCCCTTTTTAAAAAAAACGCCTCACCCTTCATCGAGTGAGACGTCATTGTGTTTTACTCGCGCGCTATCATCCGTTAGAAAATCAAATGGGCGATACCTGCAACAACGGGAAGCGTCACCAGGGTACGCAAAATAAAGATCACAAACAGCTCCCACAGTTTTACTGGAATCTTACTGCCGAGCAAGAGTGCACCTACTTCGGAGATATAAATCAGCTGAGTGACCGACACGGTTGCAATCACAAAGCGGGTCATTTCGCTTTCAATGTCTGCCGCAAGAATAGCCGGGATAAACATATCAGCAAAACCGATCACCATGGTCTCGGACGCCTTCACCGCATCAGGAATGTGCAGCAATTCAAGCAGTGGTACAAAAGGTGCGCCAAGAATACTAAAGACCTCGGTATATTCTGCGACCATCAGTGCCGCGGTTCCGATTGCCATCACCACAGGCAAGACACCGAGTACCATGTCGACAGCGTTTTGGGCGCCCTCTTTGAGCACGCTGTTCACCGAGCGGATTTTCTCGGCACGGTTGAGGGCACAATGCAGGCCATAGCTTAACGTAGAATACCCTTCTGGTAATGTTTCCTCGTCACCTTGTCGCTCTGAGTTATCGATTAACGCATCTTTTTTCCAGCATAAAGGAGGCAAACGTGGCACCACTATTGCCGCCGCAATCCCTGCTAAACATACAGTGAGATAGAACCAGGTAAACATATGCATCAAATTAACTTGTGCAATCACCACTAAGCTAAAACTGATCGATACCGCTGAGAAGGTAGTGCCGACAACCGCCGCTTCTCGCTGGGTGTAAAAGCCCTGCTCATACTGTTTACTGGTCATCAAAATGCCGACACTACCGTCGCCCAACCAAGACGCCGCACAATCAACGGCCGAGCGCCCCGGCAAACCAAACAGTGGGCGCATGACTTTGGTGAACACCGCGCCCAACAACTCCAATAAACCAAAGCTGGTTAGCAGTGGTAACAATAAACCGGCAAAAATGAATACCGAAAGCAAGGTAGGCAGCAATTCATTAAGCACAAACGCCCCGGTGGTTTCGCCCATGATCACTGGCGTACCGATCCCATAAAACGCCATGATGACAAAAACAGCGCCAAATATACGAGTTGCCAACCAAATGGGGGTTACGTTGAATAAGCCATTAAGGAAGCCATGACGTGTGATCACGGCAGGTTTGGTCAAGGTAACCAATACTGAAACAACGGCACTCAACACCACTAAGGCAGTGACGACCGCGGTTGCACTATTACCTAACAAGTCCAACACAGTGCTGGCCATCACCGCAATAGGGATAGTGACACTGTCGCCGAAAGTAATGGGTGTCATGAAAAACAGCAACCCAAGCAGCGATGGGATCGCGAACATCAGAATATTTCTCGTCGAAGGTGCCTTCTTGGAGAGTGTGTCAGTTTTTTGCATACGTCTGAATCCTGAATTTTTATTTATCTCACAGCGAAAACCAACCACTTTGGCGATTAATTATTCACTCACTGTGACTGACTGGCATGCAGATTATCGAATCACACATAGGATGTAAATAACTATTTAGTCATAAATACTGAATAAATACATCGTAAAAGTCGATTCGCCATGCCATTTTCTGGTTTCATAGTTCAACAAACTCTCTTTTGTGAAAAGTTTGTTACACCGTTTTATTGACCAAGATCAGATTCTGTTACTCATTTGTAGGGTATGAGATGGGTTAGCTCACAGAATAAGCCTAAATATAATCAACCGATAAGGCGCAAACTTGCCTTCAATGCCTGTTAACCAATTTTAAAGTCAATACGGGCATATTCTTTGATCAACCAATCACCAAAGTCATTGAGGAGGGTCATAACAGCACGTTTTTTTACAGGTTTGCGTTCTAGTAGTATAAAAAGTCGCTCAATTGCGGTTTTCTGGGCAGGATAATGTTTGATAAATGCGTCGGCACACTCTTCTAATGACTCACTCCAACGTGATTCTTTATGCATAACTAACCCAAATGCGGCGCGTATTAAAGTATCGGCGATCGATTGTGCGACGTTGAGCTGGATATTCCAAGTTGTCGCGGCGGTCACATTTTGCTTGGCGCGCGCAAGCTTTTCCGATACGTCTGGATTCATGGCTTTTGCCACTTCCCAACTGGCTTCGAACAAGCCAAAACTAAGAGAGAGATCTTGTCCATACAGGCAAATCGCTCTGTGCTTAAAAAAGAAGCCCCAATGGAAGACTTGCGACAGATCGCTAACATGTGACACTGTCACTATATCGATATGGCAATCACTGATCACTTTGCTATGGCTGGTTTTCAATCGCCACAACAAGGTATTTAACGCATTAGATTGATCAAGCGTTAACGCCTGTTGGCACACAACGGTCAGTGATAACACCGTTTCTTTGACGACCGCACGGCGCCAGACAATATCGCCACTGATATACACACCGTGAAGCCGCTTGCCAAGCAGAGCACGCAGCTGTTTCACCGCTTTGATCATCACGGGAATAAATTCAGATTGGAATGGCGCACGCCGATCGGGCTCGGGTAAATACGCGGTTCGAGATTGCAACTGAGTCACGACTTTTACACACGGTTGAACAGGCGCGCTATTGTTGGTCATCTGCATTAACAAATCAACGCTCTAACAACGGTTCTGCTTCAATTTTAGTCAGTCTCTGTGATAATCACCAGAGTGGTTCTATGTGCATGGTTTAGGGGGTGCCATACGAATCTCTAGAGCCATGCCCCACTCTTGGCGTTTTTGATAGCTGAGATGCCACCTTGCGCATGTTATAGTGCGACCATGCACACCCCAACGAGAGATAATTATGACGCAACACAACCTGCTTAACTTAGAGGATATAATCGAGACCGCGTTTGATATTTTTGCCGAAATGGCCCCCGACAACTTGGAGCATGACGATTTGCTGCTTTTTGAATCTCGGTTTGAAGACGAAGGCGGTGCGATTGTGGTCGAGGTTAACAGTGACTGGCCTGAACACGTGGGCGCTGATATAGATTTATCTCAGTGTGCAGAAGTGCAAATTGGACTGGCCGGCGACGAAGTGCTTAAACCTGTATTCGCGCGCATGCTGATTAGCCGCGATATCGATAATAAATTCTGCCATATGCTGTGGAACCGAAACGGAAAGCAGTTGCATTAATGTCCTTACACTTATCTTGAGGCTCTCAAGCGCATTCAAACTTAGCCGTAACGGCAGCCCTTTCACTGCCGTTGTTGTCGGTTTTGCGGGTAATCACGATATTCTGACCGATTAATGCGCGGTGAGCGAAGCGTGATCATCGCCATGAGTTTCTGCGTGATAGCTGATGAATAGCCCGATCGTCGCGAGTGTGCCGAGTATCAGCATGATTGCCCCCAGAGAGAGTTGACTTGCCACGCCCAACTGACTTGCCACCAAGGTGACTACCCCTGCCAAAAGGTTTTGTGTACCGCCTAAAATCGCGCCGGCGGTTCCGGCATGATGAGGGAACGGGCTAATTGCACCGGTGCTTGCCGCGGGAAACAGAATGCCTGCTCCGGCAAAGTAAACACAGCCACCGCCAATCAATGCATAAAGTGACACCTCACCCATTAGGCCAGGTAAGGTGATCAATCCTGCCCCCATCAGAGCGAGGACGCTGCCCAGTGCCAACGTGGCATAATAGCCCAGGCTGTCGGCGAATCGGCTAGATAGTCCCGCCCCCACTAAGTAAGCAGGAAGTGGTACCACAAAAAGCAAACTAATCATACGCGGTGATAACGCCATGGTATCGGACATAATCACACCTGCCGCTGCTTCAAACAGAGAGACACCGGCAAACACAGTCACGAGGCAAAGCAGATAGCCTCTAAAGCGACGTGAGCCCATGACATGGCGGTAACGTGTACCAAAGTGACCGGGTTGACGTGACTCACGTGGCAATGTTTCGGTAAATCGCAGCGTCATGATCGCATACACGGCAATGCCTAGTAGGAGCAAGAAAAAGTAGCTCGCGCGCCAGTTTAATGCTTCGGTTAAAAATCCCCCGAGTAGCGGCGCAAGTAAGGGAGAGAAAATCAGTCCCATACTGACAAGGCTATTAGCGCGGTGCAGTTTAGCACCAGAAAAACAGTCTCGCGGGAGTGTACGCGCCATGGCGCCGCCACAGCCAATGCCAGCACCTTGAACGACGCTGCCAATCAAAAAACCGTTAAATGAGCTCACCAGTAAGGTTACGCCTGTACCCACTAAAAATAGTACCAGGCCGGCCAATATCACGGGTTTACGCCCTACTCGGTCAGACACGGCACCATAAATGAACTGCGATAATCCGTACGGAATCAAATAACAGGCCATGACTGCTTGTAACCGTGACGGTGACACCGCAAAGTCCGTCGCCATCACGCCAATAGAAGGTACATACATGGTTTGGGTCATTTGCCCAACCGCTGCCAACATCACGATCAATAGCAATAGCTTGCCCATAGGCATTGCCGAGGACATACCAACACTCCTAAAAATTATTATGCGAAATAAACATTGAAAAACGAAACAAGATTGAGGTTAAGGACATAACCTCCGAGAACACCTTGTTTATGATGAGGGAATGATAGGCTTTGCAGGCAAGGTAAGCAATCGACGTTTAGCGTCACCACCCCGATTCTTTGTTATATTAAAGATTAGTTTATCTAATCCTAAATCCAGCGACGCACCTGTGCTTTGTAGGCTTCAAATTCATCGGGCCATTGGCTCAACAAGCGATACTCTTCGGCAGGAATAAATGTGGCAGACAAGTAAGCCATAAAAGCAGGGATCATCCCCCAGCACCATAGCGCATTAAAGTAGAACCCGGCGGCAACAATGATCAATATCATCGCCAAGTACATTGGGTTACGGCTATAAGCGTAGATGCCTGTAGTGACCAGCGCGGAGGGGGCTTGTAGCGGATCGACAGTGGTGTGATGACGATGAAACGCCCATTTTGCCGCCAGCAATAGCCCTAAGGCAACGACAAACGGTGCAATCGCCCAGCTGGGGCTGCCTAGCTTAATATCAAAAGGAAAGTAATACGTTAATGCAAGCCCGCCGCCAATTGCCGCTAACATGGCAACGGGAGGTAAAGGGGGAAAGAGATAACGCCAAGCCGGTACACGCATAACTCGTCCTTGAGTGATGACTGATATAATAGCGAAACTCTAACCAAAAAAGGCAGCCACTGTCACTGCCTTTTTGCCAAATTACGAGGCGTTAACGCTTAATATTCAGTCTTGCTCAAGATTGAGACGATGCTTGCCGTGTTCGATCTTGGCTTTCAGATAATTACGGTTACCATCTTTAAGGTGGGCTTTGGTGCCAATCACTTCTTTTAAGGTGATACCTGCGGCTTGTAATTCTTCGATTTTTTTCGGGTTATTGGTCACTAAGCGGATGCAATCAATATTAAGCGCTTTGAGCATTTGCGCCGCTTCGGTAAACTCTCGCAGATCGTCAGCAAAGCCAAGGTGATTGTTGGCTTCGTAAGTTGTCATGCCTTCGCTTTGTAACTTATAGGCGTCTAACTTATTGTACAGACCAATTCCTCGTCCTTCTTGACGGAGGTACAAAATAATCCCGCCATCTTCACCCATTTTATGGATAGTTTCTTCTAGTTGTTCGCCGCAATCACAGCGTGAGGAGTGAAAGACATCGCCGGTTAGGCACTCAGAGTGCATACGTACTAGCGGTGGATTAGCCGTGTGATCGGCCTGCTTAAAGATCAGCGCGACGTGCTCTTGTTCGGATTGTAATCCATGGAAGGAAAGGATCTCTGCGGGGATCTCGCTTCCCACCCCGACTTTCAACGGCACTCGGGCCCTAACTTTAACCATTATGCGTTTATCTCTTACTGCTGATACCCGATTCAGGGCGCTAACATTACTACACCCACGATCGGATGCCAATGAGAAGATGTTATAATATAACCCAAAAGGGTTATGTTATAACATTATATATTCAGATATTGAGTGTGTTTATTGTAACCGGCGCACCACAACGGCAGGATTACCCGCGACAATAGAGAAAGGCTCAATGTCTGTATCCACGACAGATCCTGCTTCAATCACGACCCCCTCACCGATTGCAATGCCCGCTTTAATCACCGTATTGCCTTCAATAATGACGTTGTTACCAATAATCACATCTTGAGAAGACTCACACTCACCACAGGCAATATCTAGCGGTAATACGCGATGGCGGGTGGTATAGATCCCAACGTTCGGGCCAATGCTGACATTATCGCCAACGCTGACATGCGCGCCATCTAGAATCGTGCAATTGGGCCCGACACTGACATTACTGCCGATACTAATGTTCATACCGTAATGACAAAAGAAGGGCGCATCGATTTCGACGTTGTCACCGATATGCGCAAACAGTTTAGTGGTGACCACATTTAAGCTGGAGGCATCCTCTGGATCCAGTCGATTAAATTGTTGGCACAGTCGGCGCGCCGCATAACGAAACAACGTCAGTTCCTCATCGGCAGGACAGTACGGCAAGCCTCGCTGCATTTTTTCAAATTCCGTCATCCACCTATCCTTGATGCGGCATGGGAGCCGAGGTCGACTCAAACTCTGAGTTATCGACCGATGACAAAGCCACCAGCGCATCGCCATATTGATCTAGAAACTGATTGCCCAATGTTAGGCCCAATTGATAATCCGCCTCCAAGGCTTCAGATTTGCTCAACAACGCACTGCTTTGCAGCGGCTCATTCGGCGCAATTTGTAGCACTTGCGCACGCGCAGGTGGGTTGGCCAAAAACTGTAGCTCACTTTGATAGCTTTGATAGTGGGTGGTGAACATTTTCAGCATGTCGGTACTGAGTGGCTTACCCGATAGCGATTGTAGCCGATAAATGGTGTCACCACCGAACAGCCAGCGTCCGCCATTTTGCATCGCCTTCTCTCTCATACTGTCTTTCACTCGACTGACCCACTGCTCTCGGCTCGACTTATAGCGTTCCGATAACTCTCCTAACTGCTTACTCAGCTCTTTTTGAAAGGTTTCAAACCGCGCTAGTCGATATTTTTCTTCAAAGTTAGTGAGGTAATCCGCGATTTTAAATTGGGGTTTGTGGGTTTCAAATCGTGCTCGCAGTGTTTCAAGAAAGCGACCGCTATCATCGACGCGTTTTTCCTGTTCTACATCAGGCTCTGTACGGATCACCACAATGATATCCGCGCCGCGCGCAAACGCTTCTTTTACGGGGATAGCCGCAGTCACGCCACCATCGACGTACCGGTGTTCGTTGATATTAACCGGGTGTGGATACAACAGTGGAATGGCACAGGTTGCCTTAAGCGCATCAGGCCAATTATCTTCTGTTAGCGAGAAAAAGGCAGGTTTCAAGATATCGACATCGGTTGCACACGCATAAGCATATCGATTTTGCAGGTGACGACGTGCCGTCTCCATGTCCAATGCCGTCTCTTTTCCGGGTAGCGCGGTCTCTAGTGCCCAATCAAGATCCATATGATGCTGACGCCGCACATACTTCATTAAGTGGAAGAAGCGTTCTTGGGTCGTCAGCTGGGTAATAAATCGGTAGCCATATTGGTATTGTTGGCAGACATACGCGCTCATGTTGAGGGCCCCAGCGGACGTACCATAATAGTGCTCGAACGGATCAAAGTGGCGAGTCAAAAATGCGTCGATGACACCCGCCGTAAAAATACCGCGCTGCCCACCTCCTTGCAGGACCAAGGAAATTCTTTGCGGTCGCGAAGGCTGGCTCTCATTTAAACCGATAGCCTGCGTATCGGCCGCAAACATCTTAGGTTGTACGGCTTGCTTGCTGTCTACCACACTCGCCCCTTACGAGCACACTCACGTTATGCATCTGTTTTTATTGAACGATGCCGCATAGTCTAACGCGTCGTATAACGCTGCGCTAGCGCTTACCCCGTTACGGATGAGTGAGCGTGTTTCAGTAAGCATCTAACCTGACACTTATCTACATTATTCACTTTTACCCCATCACTGCCACCGCAGCGAAGGTAAATATCATGCCTAGCGCACAACCTGCGGTGATTAACGCGTAGCCCAATGTGGTGTTCATCGCCTGACTCCTTACTGTTTACGTTTTTAATTTTGTTACAGGGTTAGCTGGTTCGCTAGTTAGCTCACCAACAGTATAAAACCTGGTTAAGTGTGCGCCTTTATGGGCTGCAATTCTGCTATCAGGATCATGTTTCATCACGCTGTGGCACAATAAAAGCGCTTGTTAATGCTGTTTTTTTCGTCAATTAACATGCACCACCAAATAACCATGAATCACCACCTATTGACAAAAAAGATAGTTCTTTTCACTAGAGAACAACAAAATTTTATCATCAACAACTGTCAAAGCGTCATTATTGCAGGTTAACCCCCATCTTTTTGCTAACTTGTTGGTTTTAAGGCTATTGATTTAGTCTCTTGCTGTGCTTAATGTGCAATGACTGCCCGCTTTAGATAAAAAAATCAACATTCGGGCAACAGGACGTTAAAAATCAATATTGCGGGAATGTGCTATTTCTTTCATATCGGCCAAAAAACGCAGCATCACAACACTGCGGGCTTGGATAAGCGCAAGAAGGGCAATTCGCAAAGGAGTAAGTAGATATGCAAAGAGAACAATGGGGCTCACGGGCTGGGTTTATCCTCGCTGCCGTTGGGTCAGCAGTCGGCCTAGGGAATATTTGGCGATTCCCCTATATGGCGTATGAGAACGGTGGCGGTGCCTTTTTTATCCCTTACCTTTTCGCCATGCTCACTGCCGGTATTCCATTTATGATCATGGAGTTTGGTTTAGGGAAAAAATTACGTGGCTCATCGCCCGTGGTTTTCTCAAAACTCAACACCAAGTTTGAGTGGCTCGGTTGGTTCCAAGTCTTGATTGCGGCAACGATTGGGATCTACTACGTCGCGGTCATTGGTTGGGCCATTTCGTACTTTGGCTTCTCATTTGGACAAGATTGGGGCACAGATACCAACGCCTTCTTCTTTTCAGATTACCTAAAGCTGGGTGAAAACTCGCCCACTAACTTGGGTGATTGGCAATGGCATATTGCGATTCCGATGATCATTGCGTGGGCAATCACGTTT
Source organism: Salinivibrio sp. AR640 (assembly GCF_001995405.1). Lineage (NCBI taxonomy): Bacteria > Pseudomonadati > Pseudomonadota > Gammaproteobacteria > Vibrionales > Vibrionaceae > Salinivibrio > Salinivibrio sp. AR640. The sequence continues at coordinate 152,654 of NZ_MUFD01000002.1, forward strand.
GCTGCCGTATTCCGTGGCGTAAAAGGCGGGATCGAAAAGGCGAGCAAAATCATGATGCCACTGTTGTTTATCATGGTGCTGCTGCTAATTGGCCGTGTGGTGATGTTACCGGGCGCGCTTGATGGGCTTAACTACTTGTTTTCGCCAGACTTTAGCAAACTGACAGATGCCAGTGTTTGGTCCGCGGCTTACGGGCAGATTTTCTTCACTCTCTCTGTCGGCTTTGCCATCATGCTCGCTTACTCAAGCTATTTACCTGAGAAATCGGATGTGAATAATAACGCCTTAATGACGGTGTTGATTAACTGCGGCTTTTCGATTGTCGCGGGTGTGTTGATCTTCTCTATTCTCGGCTACATGGCCGCCGAACAGAGTAAGGGCATCACTGACGTCGTCAGCGGTGGTGTCGGCTTGGCCTTTGTCACTTTGCCAGCCGCAATTAATCTGTTGCCTATCCCTTATATTTTGGGTCCCTTGTTCTTCTTAGCGCTGGTGGTGGCAGGCTTAAGCTCGCATATCTCGATCATCGAGGCGGTTACATCATCGATCATGGATAAGTTGAATGTCACACGTCAAAAAGCGGCAATCGCGGTTTGTGGTGTGGGCTTTGTGGTCTCAATGGCGTTTGCTACCAACGGTGGCTTGTTGCTGCTTGATTTAGTCGACTACTTTGTCAACAACGTTGCATTGTTAACCAGCTGCTTGCTTGAACTAATTGTCGTAGGCTGGCTAGTGAAACTGTCTGACATCCGTCAATACGTGAATCGCGTATCTGAATTTAATGTGGGACAGTGGATGGAAATTTGTATCCGCTTTATCAGCCCGATTATGCTGGCCGTGATCTTGGTGAAAAACCTGATTGATACCTTTAACGACGGCTATGGTGGCTATGCGCAGTTCGAGCTACTAACCCTCGGTTGGGGCTTGGTGGCAGCCATGCTGGTTGTTGGCATTATTGTTAACAGCACAACCACACCCGCTCGTGATATGGAGACAGACGCATGACAACAGGTGCAATCGTAATGATGCTTATCGGTTTAGCGGTAACATGGGGCGGTGCCGCTCTGTGTATTCGTAAAGCGATGCAAAGTAATAGTGAATAAAATATGTGAAGCGCCTGCTGCAAGTAGGCGCTGTTTTGACAATACAAACACGCCTAACAGCCCTCAAGCTCGATATCGCTTGGGGGCTTTTTGTTAGTCGCTGATTAATTACACAAACTGCGGGGTTGTTTCTAGCATCTTAGCCACAAAGCACCGATAATGGACCGATCAAAATAGCAACGAGGACAAAAGCACTATGGCTTCAGCCAAACGCATCTTGGTGGTGGATGACGATGTTGAGATTCGTGAACTTCTTCAGGCTTATCTGGCGAAAGCCGGTTATGACGTAGTCACCGCGCAAAATGGTCATGAGATGCAATCTAAGCTGGCCGTGCAGTATCCCGACTTAATTCTTTTAGACGTCATGCTTCCGGGTGATGACGGCTTTACCTTATGTAAACGTATCCGCAAAGACTCGGGCGTCCCCATCATTATGCTCACGGCGGTGTCGGACGAGACGGATCAAATTGTCGGGCTTGAATTGGGCGCGGATGATTACATTGCAAAACCCTTTAGCCCTCGCCAACTGATTGCACGTATTCGCGCGTTACTGCGCCGTACTCAACAGTTACAAGAAACAACTTTATCACGCCCAAAAGCAATCCGCTTTGGTCAGTGGCGTCTTGAGCCAGCAACGCAGCAGCTGCATCATGTTGTCACTGGGATGGAAATCGAGCTGTCTGCCTCTGACTACGCACTGCTCATGCTCTTTATCGACCACCCGCACCAGCTACTGGATCGTAACGCCATTAGTCAGGCAACACGCGGGCGAGATGCCCAAGCGCAAGAGCGTGGTATTGATGTTCAAGTCAGCCGTCTGCGTCAACGCTTACGCGATACCAGTAAAGCGAACCTAATTAAAACGGTACGTGGTGCAGGTTATATGTTTGTTGCCGAGATCCAGTATGAATCATGAATGGCTCGAAAAACTGATCCCACGCTCTCTGCTTTCCAGAACACTGCTGTTAACGCTACTATCGGTGGTCTTGGCACAAGGGATTGCGACATCAATCTGGTATACTCAGTCGAAGCGAACCCAGCTAGAGGGATTAGAATCCGCATCGGCGAGTTTAGCCAACATGTTTGCATCAACCACCACCTTTTTTCAGTCTTTACCCGTGGCGTATCGTCATGTCGCATTGAATCAGTTGCGTAATATGGGTGGCACGCGGTTTTTTGTTTCATTCAATAAAGAAAAAATTCACATCACGCCGATCGAAGACACGCAAGCCAAACAGGTTGCTATCGATACCGTATCAGGCATTCTTCATCAACAACTTCCGGCGTTAAACACCATCGAGGTTGATTTTTCTCGCCCTGAAACATTGCGGGTGCTGAATAACGATATTTTATTGCAAGATTTGCCCAAGTCTTGGGCACATCACACCTTAAGCTTAGAGCCACTCAATCCACCTATTCTGGTGGTGCAAATGGAGCTTAAAACCGGTGAATGGGTTTATATCGCTGCCCTACTTCCTGCGCCCTATGTGACCCTCGATGATACGCTGATCACCGCCGATCAAGTGGTCTTTATCGTGGTCATTACCGCTTTGCTGCTATTTTTTACCTACATCTTAATTCGTCAACAAGCTCGACCGCTAAAGCGATTAGCAAAGGCCGCTAATTTATTCAGTACTGACATTGAGCAACCCCCGCTTAAAGAAGAAGGCGCGGCTGAAATTGCGATTGTGACCCGAGCTTTCAACCGGATGCAACGACGCTTACAACGCCATCTACGCGAGCGGGAAACCCTTTTTCGCTCGATGTCGCATGATTTAAAAACCCCTATCACGCGGTTACGCCTGCGCGCGGAGCTGATCGACGATGAGGTACAAACGGCAAAATTAAATAAAGACTTGGACGATCTTGAAATGATGGTGAAAGGCGCGGTTCAAACCGTGCGTGATACCGATATTCACGAGAATATGGCCGCGATTGATGTGATCGACTTTTTAGCGATGATTGTTGAACCCCACAACCAAACCAGAATGCGGGTGCAGATTGAAAGCGATGCCGTGCCGCCATTTACCTGTAAACCGCTCGCGTTTAAACGTTGCCTATCCAATTTAATTGATAACGGGGTTAAGTATGGCGAAAAAGTAACCATTTATGTTATGGACGCGACGCACACCTTAGATATCACCTTGATCGATGAAGGCCCTGGTATTCCAGAAGAAGCACTCACGTCAGTGTTCGATCCCTATGTGCGCTTGCATGATGACAGTGACGGCTCGGGCTTAGGCCTTGGGATCGCCAGAGATATCATTCATGCCCATGGTGGTGATATGGTGCTCAGTAATCATCGTGAGGGTGGATTACAAGTTGATATCAGTTTCCCGCGGGTAGAAGAATAATGCGTCGAACAACACGATTTTTATCGGGTGCGCTGCTTGCGTACAGTTTGTTAGCCTACAGCGTTAGCGCCGCTGCAAGCAAGGTTGAAGTGCTTCACTGGTGGACCTCAGCCGGAGAGGCCAAAGCCGCCTCGGTATTACGTCAGGGCATGGAGCGACAAGGCTATCAATGGCAAGATTTTGCGGTAGGAGGTCGCGCTGGGATCAGTGCGATGAATACACTGAGAATTCGTGCGATTAGTGGCAATCCACCTTTGGCCGCACAAATCAAAGGTCCAGAGATCACGGAGTGGGCGAGACTCGGTTTTTTGCGTAATCTTAATAATATTGCTGATGCCGAGCAGTGGGAAGCCAAGATCCCTGCGCCACTTCGAGATGTGATGCAGTATCAAGGCAATTACGTCGCCGCGCCCATTAATATCCACCGAGTAAATTGGCTATGGATTAACTTACGTGCGTTTGAGGCCGCGGATGCTGATATCCCGACCGACTTTGATAGCTTTTTTACTGCGGCAGATAAACTTAAACAGGCAGGCTATGTTCCCCTTGCCCTAGGCGGAGAGCCCTGGCAAGTGGCGACGCTGTTTGACAGCTTGGCCCTGTCCGTCATGGGACCACAACTTTATCAGCGGGCGTTTCTTAATTTCGAACGCAACGCATTACTGAGTGACGGCGTCATTGAAGCGTTCCGTTTACTCGCCAAAATGCGCAAATATGTCGATGACAAGGGTCAAGGCCGAAACTGGAGCGATACCACGCAGCTGCTGATTAATAATCAGGCAGGCATGCAAGTAATGGGAGATTGGGCGAAAGGTGAATTTTTCGCAGCTAATCAGCAAGAAGGCAAGGCGTTTACCTGTGTTGCCGTCCCTGGCACTAAACACGCGTTTAGCTATAACGTCGACAGCTTTGTGTTTTTTAAACCCAACAATGAAAACGAGCGGCAAAGCCAGGCGGATATAGCGTCGTATTTATTGACACCGCAATTTCAACGCGATTTTAATCGTTATAAAGGCTCTTTGCCGATCCGATTTGATGTGCCATTGCCTGAGGATGATCATTGCGCCCACGCATCGCGCGATGCGTTTCTTTATGCGCAAGAACACGGCACCTTAAGCCCGAGTATGTCACATGGACTGTCGACCACACGCTATGTGCAAAGTGCCATTTTTGATGTGATTGACGAGTTTTTCTACGACCCGAAGCAAACCCCGCGTGAGGCCGCAGAAGCACTCTATCGGGCGATCTTATCGGCGCAAGCATGATCACACCTTGCGGTCTAACTCGCCATGATTAAGACGCACAAGGAACAAAGGCAATGTCACTGGCAAGCTCAGTATGATCGGTGAACACATAGTCAAATTGCTTGAGCGTTTTCACTTTCACCGGCGCACTGCGCTGCCATTTTGAACCATCAGCCACCAGCCAACGCGCGGTGGCGGCTTCCAACATGGTGTCACTGACATCGGCTTCATCCGGGGAAAACTCACAGGCCCACCCTTCTTCACTCACCGCCGCACAACCAATAATGGCAATATCGGCTTGAAAGCGGGATAAAAACTGAATCACCGAATGGCCCACCATATCTTGATCGTTGGCCCGTAACTTTCCGCCGGCCAGCCAAATTTCCAGGTCAGAATTAGCGCCGAGAATGTGGGCGATTTGTACGTTGTTGGTTATCACCCGAAGATCACGTCGGGTGAGTAACTGTTCGGCAATCGCCGAGACGGTCGTGCCAATGCCTAACATCACGGTGGCCCCGTCAGGAATACGCTCGGCGACAGCCTGCGCAATCCCAGTTTTAATCCCACGATGGCGTTCAAGCCGGCGCTGATAGTCACTGTTTGCCTGTGCGGAGGGCATATTGATCCCACCATGATGACGACGGGCGAGCCCCAACGCACAAAGCTGATTAATATCGCGACGGATAGTCTGCGTAGTCACGGAAAAATGCGCGGCCAAGTGGTCAGTTTCTAAATGTTCGACATCGGCTAATTGGCTGAGAATATCTCGCTGTCGCCAGTTTAATCCCAAATCGTTAGTCACCAACACTCCCTCCTTATTTTTCAATTTATCGATATCAACTTATCGATAAATAACGCTCAGGGGCGTCGGTGATCATCATGTCCACTCCCCACTCCCATAAAGGTGCCACGGCGTGCGGATCGTTAGGGGTGTAACACTTCAATGCTAAACCTGAATCTTTAACGGATTTTGCTTTCTCTTGGGTGAGGTGGCGATAGTTGCAGTGAATGCTAAGTGTGGCTAAATCGCGAAACTCATGCCAATTATCAGGGATGGTTTCCCATAAGATCGCCCGGGCGAGGCTCGGTTTTTGATCGCGACAATACCGCAACGCATCCAAAGAGAAAGACGAGATTAAGATCTGCCGCTCATTCACAGGACTTGTCGATAAACAATCAAATACCGCGTCGCATAATGCAGCAATATCGGTATCGGCATAGGTTTTTATCTCAAGGTTAAGGTGCAGCTCATCGTGATGAACTTGTGCCAATACGGCCGCTAATGTCGGCACTCGTTGTTGAGCAAAGTCAGCTGAAAAGTGGCTTCCCGCATCCAATTGCTGTAAATCGACTAAGGCGGTGTCTTTCAACGCCCCTTTCCCATTCGTGCACCGGGATAACGTTTGATCATGAAAGACTACAGGAATGCCGTCTTGGGTTAATTGCACATCTACTTCCACCCAACTTAAGCCGAGTTCACGCACGCGGGCGATCGACGCTAACGTATTTTCAGGCGCTTGAGCGGCGACGCCCCGGTGACCACATAATTTATGAGGTGATACCGGAGTAGATGATAAAACTGACTTTTCGGGCTCGGTTTTCATATGAACATCTCTTTATCTTAAATAAATCTATTGTAAGCCAACCAGGACTTCATTTCTCCCCGTTAAAGGTGACAGATTTGTTGCATTGCTATTACCTTTGATTTCATGCTTTTCATTGATAAAACACGCTTTAATTAACATTTTTTTCACGGCCAACGAGATCGCGGTCAAAAGTCATACAATTGTCATCTCCCTTTTCGGTGAGGTTCATATTATGTTCATTTTTGTTCATTAAGTTGCCAGATGAACATTACCCCATCCTCAAAAGGAGTGACGCATGAAAACCCAACGCTTAACCGCGCTTTCTTCGGCCTTGTTGTTGGCCTCGTTTTCCGCCAACGCTGCAACCGAAATTGAATGGTGGCACGCAATGGGCGGAAATCTCGGTGAAAAAGTGAATGAAATGGCCGAGAAGTTCAATGCCAGTCAGGACGACTACACAGTGAAGCCCGTTTATAAGGGCAACTATACCGAAACCATGACGGGGGCGGTCTCTGCCTTCCGCGCCAACAAACAACCTCATATCGTGCAAGTGTTTGAGGTAGGCACGGCGACCATGATGTCTGCAAAAGGCGCCATTTACCCAGTGTATGAGTTAATGCAAGACGCCAAAGTACCGTTCGACCAGTCTGATTATCTCTCTTCTGTGACCGGCTACTACTCAGACGAAAATGGCAACATGTTGTCTATGCCGTTTAACAGCTCAACACCGGTGCTTTATTACAACAAAGATTTGTTCGCCAAAGCGGGGGTGACACCACCTAAGACTTGGGAAGAGGTCGAGCAAGTATCAGAAAAGCTTCTCGCCAATGGCACCCAGTGTGGCTTCACCACTGGCTGGCAGTCTTGGGTACAAATCGAAAACCTCGGCGCACGTCATAATACCCCGATTGCCACTAATGATAACGGCTTTAGCAGTGTGGATAACGAAATGCTGATTAACCAATCACCTTTCGTTGATCACATCGCCAAAATGGCAGACTGGCAACAAGCTGGGATCTTTGAGTATGGCGGCCGTCGCTCTGACAGTGCACCACTTTTTTATAGTGGCGAGTGTGCCATGTATATGAACTCTTCAGCGTCCTATGCGGGCGTGCGTGAGAGCGTGAAAGACTTTGAGTTTGGTGTTGCCAAGCTGCCTTACTGGGATAAAGCCGTTGAGCAGCCAAGAAATACGATTATTGGCGGCGCCACGCTTTGGGTTCTGCAAGGTCATGAATCAGAAGAGTACAAGGGCGTTGCTCAGTTCTTCTCGTTCTTATCAAAACCAGAGATCCAAGCTGATTGGCACCAATTTACTGGCTATCTGCCGATCACTCACGGTGCGTATGAGCTAAGTAAAAAGCAAGGCTTTTACGCTAAGAACCCGGGGACAGATGTCGCGATTAATCAGATGACAGAAGTGGAGCCCACCCCTGCATCGAAAGGTATTCGTTTGGGTAACTTCGTGCAAATTCGCGATGTGATCAACGAAGAGCTTGAAACTGTCTGGTCGGGTGATAAGTCAGCGCAAGAAGCGTTGGATGAGGCCGTTGAACGTGCGAACGGATTGCTCGCTAAATTTGCTAAAGCGAACAAATAATTACGCCTTGTATTATGGAGCGGTGCGCTGAGCCCGCTCTTTTTATTGAGAAAGTCTATGTCCAATAAACCCACATTTAACCACAGTGCGTTTCCCATTTTATTACTCGCACCGCAACTGCTCATTACGTTTGTTTTCTTTATTTGGCCAGCAGCACAAGCGGTCTGGCAGTCGATGCTACTTGAAGATCCTTTTGGGCTCAGTACCGAGTTCGTCGGTGCTGACAATTTTATCGCCCTCATTGGTGACACAAGCTATTACAGTAGCTTTTTAACTACGCTGTTTTTTAGTTTTTCAGTCGCCGCTATTGCTCTTCTCTCGGCATTAGTGCTCGCGGTGATGGCCGATCGTGTGATCAAAGGCGCGACGGGCTATAAAACCTTATTGGTTTGGCCTTATGCGGTTGCTCCCGCTGTCGCTGGGGTGCTCTGGCTATTTATGTTCAACCCCACCGTGGGTGTACTGGCCCATGCGCTTGAAGCCATTGGGCTCGATTGGAATCCCTTTATTCATTCTGGGGATGCCATGACCATGGTCATTATTGCCGCCACCTGGAAGCAGATCAGCTATAACTTTTTGTTCTTTCTTGCAGGATTACAGTCGATCCCACGATCATTGATTGAAGCGGCCGCGATTGACGGGGCTGGACCGGGGAAACGGTTTGTGACCATTATTTTTCCGCTGCTGTCACCCACGTCATTCTTTCTCTTGGTTGTTAACTTGGTATACGCCTTCTTCGAGACGTTCGGCGTTATTCACGCTATGACCCAAGGCGGGCCAGGTCAATCGACAACCACGCTGGTTTATAAAGTTTACGCCGATGGCTTTGTTGGGCTCGATATGGGCTCATCCGCGGCCCAGTCGGTGGTGCTGATGATCTTGGTCGGTGCATTAACCGTGATTCAGTTTAAATATGTTGAAAAGAAGGTGGCCTACTAATGGTTGAACGTCGCCCTTGGCTTACTGTGTTCTCGCATCTGGTGTTGATTCTGGGTGTGGCCTCTGTTGCGTTGCCCGTGTGGCTTGCGCTCACCGCCGCCACTCATGATAGCAGCGCGTTTGTGAGTGGTGTCACCCCATTATGGTTTGGTGACAAAGGCTTATCTGTGTTTACAGAGATACTCACCGAAGGGACATCGCGTGAGTTAAATATCACCGTAGCAGGCATGTTATGGAATTCATTTTTAATGGCGATGGGCATATCCATCGGCAAACTGACTATTTCAATTTTGTCGGCCTATGCGGTGGTCTATTTCCGTTTTCCTGGCCGCATGCTGGCATTTTGGATCATTTTTATGACCTTAATGCTTCCCGTTGAAGTACGTATTATGCCGACATTCCAGGTCATTGCCGACCTCAATATGTTGAATTCCATGTCGGGCCTAACGATTCCACTGATCGCCAGCGCCACCGCGACCTTTTTATTCCGGCAGTTCTTTATGACCGTGCCGGGGGAAATGCTGGAAGCCGCCCGCATGGACGGTGCAGGTCCGTTTAAATTTTTTAAAGATATTTTATTACCCTTATCGCGCACCAATATTGCCGCGCTGTTTGTGATCACTTTTATCTATGGGTGGAACCAGTATTTATGGCCCATTCTGATCACCACGGATGACGAGTATTACACCATCGTGATGAGTATTCAGCGCATGTTGTCTGTTGGCGACGGTGAAGTGGAATGGAACCGCGTCATGGCAACCACATTAATGGCAATGCTACCGCCTGTATTGGTGGTTTTGGGCATGCAAAAACTATTTGTTAAAGGCTTAGTGGAGACGGAGAAGTAAATGGCAACGGTAACCCTCGATCAACTTCAAAAAACCTATCCGAATGGGTTCAAAGCTATTCATGGTGTCGACTTGGCCGTACAAGATGGCGAGATGATTGTCTTGGTCGGCCCAAGTGGCTGTGGTAAATCCACATTACTGCGCATGATTGCGGGCCTGGAGGCCATCTCGGATGGCGACTTAATTATCGACAACAAGCGAGTGAATGATCTGGAGCCGGGTGAGCGTGATATCGCGATGGTGTTTCAAAATTATGCGCTTTACCCGCACATGAGTGTGTTTAATAACATGGCTTACGGATTGAGAAACCGCGGCACCCCAAAAGCGGAGATTGAAACATTGGTCAACGAAGTCGCGACCATGTTGGAGCTTGATCACTTGCTAGATAGACGCCCCAATCAACTGTCTGGTGGCCAACGTCAGCGCGTGGCAATGGGCCGTGCAATTGTTCGTCGTCCCAAGGTGTTCTTGTTTGATGAACCCTTATCCAACCTGGATGCTAAGCTACGTGTTCAGATGCGTTTGGAAATAAAAAGCCTGCAACGAAAACTCAAGACGACAGCGGTCTATGTCACTCACGATCAGGTTGAGGCGATGACGCTTGCCGACCGGTTAGTGGTGTTAAATGGCGGCAACGTCGAGCAAATTGGTACACCGCTGGAAGTCTATGATGCGCCCGCCAGCCTCTTTGTTGCCACCTTTATTGGCTCTCCGGCGATGAACATCGTCGACGGACAAATCCACAACCACACCCTATCCATCGGTCATCACGCACTGGCTTATTGCCAGGGCACAACCGCATCATCGGTGTGTGTTGGGCTACGGCCTGAACATTTAAAAATCGTCCCTAACGACCAGGCGCAATTTACGCTATCGGTAACCTTAACGGAGGCGTTAGGGGCCGATTTGTTGGTCTATGGTCACATCGCGGACACGGATAGTCTGATCACCTTGCGCTTAGAAGGCCATAGTAAAGTGAAAGAGGGCGATCAACTACCGTTAGCGATTGACCCGCACAATTTGCATGTCTTTGCGGCTGAAAGCGGTAAACGGCTGACGCTTGATGTGAAAGCGCTTAGCGATGAGCGGGTTGTGGCGATTTAATCTTTAGGAACATACTTTAGGAGCATAGCGTCATGCCAATTCAGTGTTTGCCTTTGTCATCGATGCATCAACACGCCGAACGCTGGCGCGATGTTCAGTGGCTGTTTACCGATGTTGATGACACCTTGACGTGGCAAGGGGCACTTCCGTGGCAAACACTGAAGGCATTAACCGAGTTGCGTGATGCGGGGATCCGAGTAGTACCCGTGACAGGGGCCTGTGCAGGTTGGTGTGATCACATCATTAACGCTTGGCCTGTCGATGCGGTCATCGGTGAAAATGGTGGCGTGGTGATGTGGCATGAAAATGGCCGACGACAGACAAAAATCAGCTACACCGCCCAGCAAGCACAACCCGGGCTGCGCGATTGGATTGATCACTTACTCGAGCAGTATCCAAATCGTACCCTCAGCACCGATCAAGCCTACCGCCACTGTGAAGTGGCCATTGATATTGGTCAGCATACCCAACGTGCGCCACAATCCGAAGTCGATGCATTGCTTGAGGCACTCCACGCATATGGTGCCAAAGCAACGGCTAGCTCTATTCATATTAACGCATGGTTGGGTACCCATAATAAACAACAAGCGACGCTGGATTGGCTTTTGCGTTACGGTGTCACAGAAAAGGCCGCTCCTCAACAGGTTGCCTTTATTGGTGACTCACGCAACGATAACGACATGTTTGCCTACTTTCCGCTCAGTGTTGGGGTCGCCAATATTGCCCCCCACCTTGCTGCACTCGATACCCCACCCACCTGGATCACAGAGGCACCAGGTGGGCTGGGCTTCGCTGAATTTGCATCCTGCTGGTTATCATTAGTGCGCTAAGCCGATCTTTTTTACTTTCGTCACTGAGAGCAACGACTAACTGAGGGCAGCTTCACAGCTTTTCTGCTACAGGGCTTTTTATATCAATGTGTTATTTAACTTTGTCGGTAGGTCGTTCTACAATGTGGGCGTTTTATCATGATAATGATGCCCAAACCTCACTGTTTGCGCACCTCGCATGGTTAGTGCGTATAATTATTAAGCGCAAACACGATAACGATTAGGAAAATGCTATGAAACGCTATGCCCTTGCACTGGTCGCAGCCTTGTTGCCGATGATGTCACACGCGGCACCGGTAGAAAACGCAGACTGTTATTCAGCCAAATACCATGACTACGTTGATGCATCAATTAACTGGTATCAAGCGTTAGTGGAGATGACCGTTGAAAAAGACACCTCTTTGGATGAGGTAGCCGACTGGTTTTTACGCGGCCGCACCAACCACTTTAATCTGAACGCACAAGCTTTTGACTATTATTTAAATAATGACAGCGCCAAGCTCAATCTCGATGCGCCGGTTGAATCATGGCTAATGCTCTCGCAAGAAGATGTTAAAACCCTGTCGCAAAGCTCACTGCCGCCGTCGTCACTGGCGAAAGACGTGTTTGCTTTTCGTCAAGGAGAGTCAATGGAAGGTAACTATGCGCTACGTAGTGCCCTCGCCGACCTTCTCAGCCACCCTAAAGAAATCGACAAACCATTGAACCAATATAACGATCAGATGGTAAGCATTAACGATCGTCAATGTCAGTAAGTCTGCATCAATCAACAATGAGCCGGCAGTTGTCGGCTCTGACCGTCATCATATTCGTTGCTTATGCGGCTTTTGCTGTCATCAAACGATAAAAAAGCCTGATTGCCGCGCATTTTTTTGCTATGTTGTGGCCATTTTTCAGCAAGTGATCGTGTGCATAGCCTTTGTTTGATCAGGGTTTTCACCGTTTGGACAGCTAAGCAGATAAAAGAAGAACGTCATGGCCATACATAATAAAGCCGCGGACGCGACGCCCGAAACCTTACACCGGATTTTCACTGTCCCCGAAGCGCCAGACTCAACGCTCAGTCAAATTGAGCAAGAAATCTCGCAGAATCTTAATCGATTTTTACAAAATCACATTACGGCTACCGAGCGTTCGCTGGCAGATATCGAAAGTGATTTTAGTAATCCCACAATTCCTGAAGATCCTGCTTTCGTGTCGGATCACACGCAGTTTTTACTCGATAAATTGGTCGCCCAGTCCGTTCACACCGCCTCGCCGCGATTTATTGGCCACATGACCTCTGCCCTGCCGTATTTTTTAATGCCGTTATCAAAAATTATGATTGGCCTTAACCAGAATACGGTCAAGATCGAAACCTCGAAAGCGTTTACTCCGCTCGAGCGCCAAGTGCTTGGCATGCTGCATAATCTGATTTATCAGCAAGATGATGCCTTTTATCAAAGCTGGATGCACAGCGCCAACCACTCGCTGGGCGCATTCTGCTCGGGGGGAACAGTCGCCAACATTACCGCGCTATGGGTGGCGAGAAATAACGTCCTTAAGCCTGATGGTGAATTTCCTGGCATTAACAAAGCAGGCTTGTTTGGTGCAATGCGTCACTATGGTTATCGCGATTTGGCCATTTTAGTGTCTGAACGGGGCCACTATTCATTGGGAAAAGCCACCGATGTGCTAGGAATTGGCCGCGACCAATTGATCTCCGTGCCCGCAGATAACCAAAATCGCATTTGCATTGATGCACTCGAAGACACTATTACGCAACTGAATCGCGATAATATCAAACCGGTGGCCATCGTGGGTGTCGCTGGCACGACAGAAACCGGTAGTATCGATCCACTCAATGCGTTAGCTGATATTGCTGAGCGAGAAGGCATTCATTTTCACGTGGATGCCGCCTGGGGTGGTGCCACGTTAATGTCGAATAACCAGCGCCATAAGCTGGCCGGTATTGAGCGTGCTGATTCGGTGACCATTGACGCCCATAAACAGCTGTATGTCCCTATGGGCGCCGGTATGGTGCTGTTTAAAGATCCTTCCGTGGTCGCATCCATCGAGCACCACGCCGAGTATATTCTCCGTAAAGGGGCAAAAGACCTCGGGAGTCATACGCTTGAAGGCTCTCGCAGCGGTATGGCGATGTTGGTATTTGCCTGTATGAATATTATTTCTCGCCGTGGCTATGAGCTGTTGATTGATCAAAGTATCGATAAAGCAGCTGCGTTTGCCAAGATGATTAGCCAACACCCGGATTTTGAGCTGATCTCAGAGCCAGAGCTTTGTTTATTGACCTATCGGTTTGTTCCCGCTCGTGTGCAAGCGGCCCTTGCGGTGGCTAATGAAGAGCAAGTCGATTTGATTCATAACTTGCTCAATGATCTGACTAAATTTGTGCAAAAACGCCAGCGTGAATCAGGTCAAACGTTCGTCTCACGGACGCGTCTCACGCCAGAGCAGTGGCAGCGGCGGACGACCACAGTGTTTAGGGTGGTACTTGCTAACCCACTTACCACACAAGAGATTCTGCACGAGGTGTTAGTTGAACAAGCTGCGATTGCGCAAGAAAGTGAGTTCGCTTATCCGCGACTGATCACCTTGGCAGACAGTATTCTAAAGAGCTAGCCAAACATTGCGGCGTGCGCAGGCAGTCACATTCAGTGGCTGCCTAATTATTTGAGCGGTCCTGTTTTGGGGATATTGGTTGACTGCAAACAGTGCGTCTGGCTTAGCGCCGTCTCACGCTGATGCTCAATGTCTAGCTGGGCTTGTTGCCATTGTATTTGCACCTGTGGCGCTGTCATTGCGCGCCCTGGCTCTGAAAATAAAAAGCGTTGCAAGGTATGATCAAATTCAGCAGTGTTTTCTTGCTCGCTATACGCGATCCCCATTAATTCGAACGCACGCGCTTTTTCTCGCGCGGTTCCAATCACTGTGTATCGCTGCGCGGTATCCAGCGTATTATCATAGCGACAATGAATCAGATCTTGCTCGGCTCCCCGTAATGCTTCGTTTAAGCCAATGGTACTGTAATTGCGCCACAGATCCGACATATTAGGTAACGAGCACCCAACCAGTAAGACCGACAAACACACGGCAGCGATTATTTTTATCATCTCTGATCCCTATACGATGACGCTATGGATTGGACATGCGGTTTATCTTTCTATTAACGGCCACGTCGTTGATGACTTGAACGTCAGTCACGTTGACCGATCACTACTTCACCTGATTGCTCAAACATCGCAACCTCTTTGCGACGACGACCAATCAAGATGGGTTTGTCATCATAGAATAGAAAGTTTTTCCAATATTGCTTGAACACGCCCCAGCGAGTTTCGACGATATTATGTTTGTCGTAACAAAAGTAGACCGTAATATTGTCTTCCCAAGGAAAATTGGACACAAAGTCTTCAGGCAGATCATCATCGTTGTCCCACGCATGTTGCCAGACCAGCCGTTGAGTCCAAACGTTTTGATGGGTGGGCCAATCTTGCTTACCAAAATGATCCGGTGTCGGGCTATCTTTACTGATAAATTCTTGCCACAACTGCGCCGCACGCGTCTCTGTCATGGGTTTAATCTCAGCAAGATCTTGCTCTGGGATAGGGAGAGATTGATGGGTGAAAATCCACTTTCTTTTGTAGTCAGATAATGGGATGTAATTCATGCTGCTCGTGGTTATCGGCTTGGTAATGGCGTTCACTTTACCATAATTGCAGCGAGGTTGTTACCAAGCCCAATACCGATAATAAAGAGAAAACGGCAATGCGAAACACATTGCCGTCTCACCCTTCATCAACTCGATTAGCCGTTAATGACGATCTCATCGGTAGTTTTAATGTCATTGTCTTCGCCGATTTTACGGTGGCCTTGATCAAGGTGCACCATATCAACAAAGTCGTCACTGCCAACCTGAAACGCTTGGCCAAATCCTTTCACATACAGGCCGTTTTCTGGCGCCAGACGGAAGAGGCGAAAGTCTTCTAAGCCACTCAAATTATCGATAATATCGCCAAACCGCGCTTTCAATGCATCAATGCCAACTTGCCAAGTCGCGGTGTTACGTTCCACCATTTCAGCTCGTGCATCAAAACTAAGACGTTGACGAGCAAAAATCTGTTTCGCGCTCCCTTCATCTTCGATCATCATCAATGACAGGTTTGGGTTTTCTTGCAGGTTGCGTGCGTGACGGGCAATTTCACTGATCAGGATATAAAAGCCATCTTCACGCTGAGCAAAGGGGGCATAACTAACATTGGGTTTGCCTTTTGTATCCAATGTTGCAAGCTGTAATGTCCGGCAGTTTGCACGAAATTCTTTAATTTCAGGGCCAAGGCGGTTTTGTAGCCGTTGTTGTTTAGTCGCTTGATCCATAGTTATTGCTCCGATTCTGTTTGTTGTGAGGTCGCTAACTGCGTTTTTAGTTGGTTAAAGGCATCAATCTGATGGTCTAAAAGCTGACGTTTTTCATCACGCCCGAGATAGATCTTAAAAATCGAATCGCCTTGTTCGGTAAAAAAGCCGATGTAATGCGTTGTCTTGCCGCGAAAGGCTTTGCTGACAAAAGCAATGCCCGCCATGCGCTCTAACTTTAAGTGGCCATGCATTTCGCCGGGCTTACCCATTAAGTTGTAATAGCCGTAAGCGATTTTTCCTTTGGGGAACGGCGCTTTTACTTCAAAGATCGAGCCGCCGGAATGCACAATCGCCGTCACAGGCCCGTCCCATCCGGCCACCTGCATGAGCACGGTTTCAGCATGTTGCCCATCGACCCAAGTTTGATAATCTGCGGGCATGGCGCGTACCACTTCCCCCTCACTCACACCTAGCGTTGCTGCCATATCGGCAGGCAGCATCGAGGCATTCTCGGTCAGTAGCGCACTGACCTGCTCCGTTAACGTAGTGGTTGTCATTGATCACTCCCAGCCTATTTTTATTGTGATAGGTTCTATCAGTGTGGGCAGGCGTTCACCTGCCCTTTGTACGAGTCGTTAAAGTTGGTAACGAGCTAAAATTGGTAACGAACATTAAATTTGATATCGCGCCCTGGTGAAGCCACTTGCGCCCAAGCTTGGGTATATTGCTCGTCGGTTAAGTTATCGATCGCTAAATCAAACTTCACGCCATCCCAAGCGCCATTGGGACTGTAGCTTGCATACACATCCCACAGGGTGTAGCCGTCGTAAGTGTTGGCATCGTTAGTGTCGTTTTGATCGGCATAATGAGAGACTCGACCGCCGACACTCACTGGTAACGTCGCCAGCGCATAGTCGGTTTCAGCAACAAACTTGTGAGCTGGGATGTTATCGAGATAGCTACCATCATTCTTATTCTTGCCTTCGGTTTGGCTGTAGCTTAGATTATTGGTAAAGCCACCGAGTTGGTGATGAAGGCTTAGTTCGATGCCTTCCAGTTTGGCATCTTTAACGTTTTCACGCGTTGTAGTGCCGCCCATGAAGTCAACGTTCATATCAATAAAATCGTCAACATCGTTGCGGAACAGGCGCGCATCAACATAAGCATTGTCGAAATAGCTCGTCGGTGTAAATTGGTACGTGATGGCTAATTCTTTATTGGCACTGTGCTCAGGTTTCAAGTCCGGATTCGGTATAAATCGATTGATCAACTTTGTAGGCCCCATAGGAACCACAAAGTGAGTACCACTGGCATACATTTCTTCTAAGCTCGGTGCACGAAAAGCTTCGCGATAGCTGGCAGTCAATGCTAGCTGTTCGGTTGCGTTCCATGTCAATGCCGTCGATGGGGACCACGCATGATCGCGGCTCTCACTATCCAGTGATGTCGGTCGATTATCTTCACCTTTGTAAGAGTCAAATCGAACACCCGCTTGCCAACGAATCTGGTCGAATACAGGAATATTTATTTGACCAAACGCCCCTATACTTTCTGCATTTGCATCTTGTCCTGCCGGACGCTCTCCAGGTGCACTGCTGTCATCACGTTTCGTTTCATAACTATCGCGATATAAATCCAGACCTGTAATTAAATCGATATTTTTTATGTTGGACGTATTCGTGATAGAGAAACCTATGGTTTGAGTCTCATTATTGTCACGTTCTTGCGGTGCAACACGGTGCTCTTTCATCTCAGTATTATTGAAATACAACTGAGAGTTAATATCGACCCAATGACTGGCGGGACTATAATCGTAGGCAACGGAAAGGCTCTGGTCCCTTGTTTCCCGGTATACTAACGGATAAGAACCTGACGGCTCTTTGACTGAGGGATTTGATGGAGACATATCATTAAGTTCGCCTTGACGAGCAGTGAACGTCCATTGGTGATCTAAAGATGGTGTGTAACGGGCTTTAGCAAAACCACCTTTTTCTCTATCCGCTGAATAAGACAAGGTTTTGCCGTTGCCTAGTTGGTTATCATCACTATCGTGATAGTAGCTTTGTACCAGCCAATCAACCGTCTCTGTGCGTCCAAACACCGCGCCGCTTGTGCGTGAGGCATTATTGTTGCTGTGGAATCCTTGTTTAAGGTAACCACCTAAGGCCTGATCACCGGAAAGAAAATCGCTGGCTGATTTGGTGTTTTGGGCAAACACGCCTCCCAAAGCACCGGAGCCCCACAGGGTACTCGATGGGCCACGGACCACCTCTACCGAGCGGAGTAACTCAGGATCAATAAATAGACTGGAGCGGTGACCAACAGAAAAATTCTGACGTGCGCCATCAACAAGCTGCACCACGCGGCCGTTTTCGCTGCTTAATCCACGAATAGTCACAGACTGAGCGGCATCGCGCCCGCCACCAAGCACAGAGACATTGGGTAGGTGCCGAATTAAATCCGTGACGTTACTTCCTTGTCTTTTCTCTATTTCTTCCTGTGACACCGTGCTGACGGCAACAGCGCGATTCGCTTTTTGCGCGTCCATACGACTGGCATACACAGACACCGTTTCTGTTTGGTTGCCATTTTGTTGCCCGCCATCGGCGGCCATGACGGGTGAAGTGAGGCTTAATGTGCCAAGCGCAAGTCCGATAGCGAGGTTTAGGTGGCTCGGACGTGGTATCAAAATATCCTTTTTCAATGTCATTTCAGTGCTCTCTGGTTCAACTACAAATGAGAATCATCATTATTTTTGCAAGATTGTATTGATCGAGAACAGCAATGTAAACGATAATTGATCTTAATTAGTCATGTAACTAATAATTACAAATGTGCAGTGAACGATAAATCACTGTCAATGACACCGCATTACCTTTGACCAATAAGCCACTGATAAAGCGAAAATAAGGATTTAACATGGCCACCGCCGCAGTAAGAGTGATAGCTCTGTTCAGTACCCTCATCTCTCTATCGATTCATGCCTCGCCACGCATCGTCAGTGCGGGCGCCAGTGTGACTGACTTGCTCGTTGAGCTTGGCGCGCAATCACAAATTGTTGGTATTGATGCCACCAGCCAATTACAAGAGAAAGACATGCCGAGCGTGGGCTATCATCGCCAGCTCGCGGCGGAAGGTGTACTTTCGCTATCCCCCGATCTTTTAATTGGTTCAGAAGAAATGGGCCCAGCACCGGTGTTATCAACACTCCGTGATGCCGGGGTCAAGGTGGTGACGTTATCGAGTACCCCGACGGTCGCTGCCCTCAAGCAACGTATTCATACCTTGGCGGAGTTAACGGCGACACAAGCGAATGCCGAACCATTGATCAACGCCATGGATGACCAATTAGCCAAGCTAGAAACCCGAGCGTCAGCATCAAACACATCCACGCTCAACGGTCTTTTTCTCTTGGTTCACCAGGGACGACCTGCCAGTGTCGCCGGCGCTGATACCACTCCAAATACCTTGATTGAATTGCTCGGTGCCACGAACCCTGCGGCTGAATCCGTCACCAGCTATAAGCCACTTTCACCCGAGGCGCTGCTTGGCTTTAATCCTGACTTTATTTTGGTCATGCAACGCTCACTCGATCAGCTTGGTGGTATGCAAGGGCTGGCAAACGCCGTCCCGTTGCTATCAAGCACACGAGCGTATAAAAACAATCGCATCATCGCTGTGGATGGCCGTGTATTAGTGGGTGGATTAAGTCTGAATACTCTTGATGAGGCCCTGCGCATTCAAACCCATTTAACCGGAAACCAATAGTAATGCACGCTTACTTTCGTGAAACGCATCAGCGGCTCTTCCCTGTGTTGATCACTGTTTTGTTCATCGTCACTGTGATGTCGATAGCCGTGGGACAGTGGCAACTTGGGTGGCTAGTCAGTTTACAAAGCTTGAGCCCTTGGCAAAGTGATGTCGCACCGCATATCTTGACCATCGTGCAACAGGTCCGCTTACCACGCACCTTATTGTGTTTGTTCGTTGGCGCACTTCTGGCAGTATCTGGCGCATTAATGCAAGGGCTATTTCGCAATCCGCTTGCGGATCCGGGGATCATTGGAGTCTCTGGAGGGGCGTCTTTAGGCGGCGCGTTGGGATTGTTGCTGTTATCCTGGGGCAGCCTTAACGTCGGTTTTACCCTCTCGGTGCCGCTGTTTGCCTTTTTGGGTGCGCTGGTCGCCACCTTGTTTGTTTATCGTATTGGCACAACATCGATGGGAACATCGGTTACTGTGATGTTGTTAGCCGGTATTGCCATCAGTGCCTTGTCGGGTGCGGCGCTCGGGTTAATCAATTACGTTGCTGATAACCAAACATTGCGTGATATCGCCTTGTGGTCAATGGGGTCGCTCACTGGCGCATCGTGGGGACTCATCGCGTTAACGGGCGTTGCAGCCGTTACCCTCACGCTTTTTGCCTATCGCTGCGCTCCGCATATCAACGCCTTATTACTTGGCGAGAACGAAGCTGCGTATCTTGGCATCAATGTTCATCGCCTAAAGCGCTTATTGATCATTGCGACAGCCGCTGGAATGGGGGTGTCGGTCAGCGCCGCAGGATTAATTGGCTTTATCGGCTTGGTTGTTCCGCATATTGGCCGCCTATTGGCTGGGCCAGATCATCGCACCCTGATCCCTTTATCGGCGATATTGGGCGCCCTTTTATTGACGCTTGCTGATATTATCGCACGAATCATTGTTGCGCCGGCAGAGCTGCCAGTGGGGATCATCACCGCACTTATGGGGGCACCCTTCTTTTTATGGCTTTTGATCCAACAACGACAAGCAGTGGTGCATTAATGTCTGATATTGCCCTCAATGTTCGTGATTTAAGTTACTCGCTTAACGGACGCCAACTACTTAATCGCATCAATGTTTCCTTTGCTGCAGGCCAATTACATGTGTTGCTCGGGCCAAATGGCGCGGGGAAAAGCACCTTACTCAAACAAGTGATGAGTGACAGTCATCCATCAGGCCAGGTTGATTTTTGGGCCATGCCTAAAGCCGCATGGCATGGTGAGCGCTTTGCTAAACAGGTCGCCTTTCTTCCCCAAAGTAGTGGCTTAACCTTTGCGTTTACGGTCAAAGAAGTGGTTCAAATGGGGGCGACACCGTTACAAGCGAATCAGGCGCAAATTGCCGCCCTCGCCGATGAGCAGTTACAGCAGTGGGATATCACCCATCTTGCTAACCGGCCTTATCCTATATTGTCAGGCGGTGAAAAACAGCGAGTCCATATGGCGCGCATTGCTTTGCAGTTAGTCCAAACCGATCCAACGCGGGCCATCATGCTACTCGATGAACCTACATCGGCGCTCGATATTACCCATCAGCATTACACGCTACAACGCTGTCGATCGCTTGCCGATCAAGGGATGACAGTGGTCTTAGTGCTGCATGACCTCAATCTTGCCAGTCGCTACGCGGATCGCCTGTATTTTCTCAAACAAGGAGAGATGGTATTAACGGGTACCCCATGGCAATGTTTTGAGAGTGAACAGGTCGCAAAGATTTATCAGTATCCGCTTAAGGTCATTGAGCACCCAGAGCATGCCTGCCCATTGATCGTGACCTAGTGCCTGAGTTATTGCTATCAAGGTGGGATCTTGCCAGCGTCGCCATGAGACTTTTGCATTGATAACCGCCTAGCTGGGTCACAAAACCGTCTGTTGATGATCGTTCGCTCATCAGACCAATTGCGACTAGGCGGCAACCTAAGTAAACTGAGACCGCAACCGATTAGCTATGAGAATGGATGAAATCGGATTCGTTACCTTCGCAACCGTCTGATGGGCCGGGATTGTGAAAGACAGCGCCGCTGCGTATCAGCGGCGTTTTTCTGTAAGGTCGCGAGTAACGATCCCAAGGCTTCACAATATAGAAGAATTAAGATGGCAACGATTAAAGATGTCGCGCGTCTCGCGGGTGTTTCAACCACCACGGTCTCACACGTTATCAATAAGACCCGCTTTGTCGCCGAAAAGACAACAGAAAAGGTTTGGCAAGCCGTTGAAGACCTGAACTATGCACCGAGTGCTGTGGCTCGTAGTTTAAAATGTAATACGACACGTACGCTCGGAATGCTGGTCACTAAATCGACCAACCCATTTTTTGCCGAGCTCGTGCACGGTGTAGAAGACTATTGCTACGAGCAAGGCTACACGCTAGTTTTGTGTAATACCGAAGGCAACCTTGAAAAGCAGCGCGACTATTTGCGTATGCTGTCAGAAAAGCGTGTCGACGGTTTAATTGTGGTGTGCTCGGATCTCAATGAAGATCTCATGCTACTGCTAGAGAAGAAGCGTGACCTACCCATGGTCGTCATGGATTGGGGCAGTCACCACATTGATACCGATCGGATTGAAGATAACGCGGAACTAGGCGGCTATCTGGCAACCAAACATTTTATTGACAACGGGCATACCCAAATTGGTTGTATCTCTGGGCAAATGGATAAGAACACCTGTAAGCAACGGCTTGCAGGATTTTATCGGGCCCTGAAAGAAGCTGATATCCCCGTAAATCAAGACTGGATCATTGAAGCGGACTTTGAAGCGAATCAAGCAAAAGTCGCCGCTCAGCAGTTTATTGCCATGGAAAACCGTCCTACGGGAGTTTTTTGTTTTAATGATATCATGGCGTTAGCGGCGATCAGCACCTTCAACCAGGCGGGTATTCAGGTGCCAGATGATATCTCTGTCATCGGTTATGACAATATTGATCTGACTGAATATTACTCACCACCGTTGACAACTGTCCATCAACCTAAACGACAACTGGGCAAGACTGCGGTTAAACTTTTACTCAGCCGGATTAATGATAACGATACGCAGCAGCAAGTGTTTGAAATGGATTTATCATTAATCAGTCGAGACTCTGTAAAAAACCTAACCTAATGGTTTATCGCGTTTTTTTATGTAAAGCCACGCCCCTATGACGGTCGTGGCTTTTTTGATTTCCTATGGATAAGAGCTTTTACTTTAAATTATCAGTTACATACTTATTGAACCAATATCACATTTTGTATGCGTAGAGAGGGCGACATCTGTGTCCAATTATTATATCCTGGACAACGTTTGAACAAGGCAAACCATCGCGAAAGCATGGGACGCAAAGCCTCCGGCCTAATGATTCTGGCGTCACTGTCAGGGATTCAATGGTAGCGGGGCTGCCAGCGCTGTTGTTTTTATTGCTGAATCAAGTGTCAGCAAACGAACGGATCAAATCGAATATTTGATGCTTCGTTGACAATCTTGTCTGTTTGCCTTGTTAGACTGCGACTTTATTTTTAGGCATTCACATTCATCGAGATTGTTATTAAATGGATAAACCTGCTTTAAAAGACGCGATGCGTTTATTTGCCGAGTTTGGCAATATCAAATCCCGATCCATGTTCGGCGGATTTGGACTTTTTTGTGAAGACACCATGTTCGCCCTAGTGGTCAATAACACCCTCCACCTTCGTGCCGGTATAGAAAACGAGGCCTTACTCAAACAGCAAGGCTTAACGCCATATGTGTACAAAAAACGTGGATTCCCGGTCGTCACCAAATATTTTGCTATTCCTAGCGCTTGGTGGGACGATCCAGAGCGATTATTGGCCGAAGCGAAAAATGCTCTCGACGTTGCTATCCAGGATCGTTCTATGAAATCGGCAGCGACACCGTCAAGGCTCAAAGATCTCCCGAATCTACGATTGGCCACCGAACGAATGCTTAAAAAGGCAGGCATAGACTCGCCAGAAACATTGCAAAAGCACGGTGCCGTCGGCGCTTATAAAGCACTGAGATCTGCTCATGAAACACAATTGAGTCTCGAGCTTTTGTGGTCGTTAGAAGGGGCGATTACCGGTAAACACTGGTCGGTAGTGCCACCCCAACGCCGTCAAGAATTATTACAACACTTAGAAAAATAACCTCTCACAGTCACCTCTGTATGACTTACTAATTTTCCTGTGAGCAATGTTTGCGTTCAACACCGCCTTCTGGCGGTGTCGCTTTATTCTATTAACTCATTGACATGTCTCTATGCCCTTCCTTTTGCGTCATCATCTTATCGAGTGCGCTTTTCTTTCCGTCGACTCTAGTTCGTGGAGATTAATCGGCGTTTTTTTGATTTAATTGGCGATTTTTCGTTTAACTGAAAGTTTTTAGCGATCGATACGGTCTTGTCAGAGGTAAGATCGACAGCACAGTTCGCTGATGCAACCGATAAATCAGCCAGTTAGTTGCCAACCGTCCACAAAAGTACTCTAAAGTAATAGCTGGCCCTCTTTAATTTAGCGACGAGACCTAATATGTCAGTAAAAAAACTTTTTGTTGGTCTAGTGATTGCCGCCATCGTCGCGCTCTGGTTTAGTTTCGACCTCGGCCAATGGCTCACGCTCGACAATGCGAAAGCGCAACAGGCGATACTCAACGATTACATCGTTCAGCATTTTACCCAAGCCAGCCTATTTTTCTTGCTTGGCTATATTGTGATGACTGCCCTATCACTCCCCGGTGCCGCGGTAGCGAGCTTATTGGGCGCCGCATTGTTTGGATTTTGGTGGGGGCTGATTCTGGTCTCTTTCGCCAGCTCTATTGGTGCCACCCTCGCCTTCTTGGTCAGTCGTTTTTTACTCCAAGACTGGGTACAAAATCGCTTCGGTCAAAAATTAGATGCCATTAACCGTGGCATTGAAAAAGATGGCCGCTTTTATCTGCTCACGCTACGCCTCATTCCCATTTTTCCCTTTTTCTTAATTAATCTAGTGATGGGGTTAACGCCCTTAAAAACGCGCACCTTCTACTGGGTCAGCCAGCTAGGCATGCTACCGGGGACAGCTGTGTACGTGAATGCAGGGACTCAACTCGCCCAAATCGACTCACTTGGTGATGTGGTGTCGCCTTCGGTGCTTGGATCGCTCGCATTACTCGGCCTGTTCCCGCTGCTAGCAAAATGGATCATGGCGTGGGTCACGCGTCGTAAACGCTATCAAGGTTGGCGCAAGCCCCATCAGTTTGATCGCAATATGGTGGTAATTGGTGCCGGTGCAGGCGGACTGGTATCGAGTTATATCGCGGCAGTGGTGAAAGCAAAAGTCACGCTAGTTGAAAAAGGTTCGATGGGAGGTGATTGTCTAAACACCGGGTGTGTTCCCTCTAAAGCGCTGATACGCGCGGCGAAAACCATGCGAGAAATCGGCAAGGCCAAGGCGTTTGGCATTCATACCCAAGCGCCAGTCGTTGATTTTCCAGCAGTGATGGAGCGGGTAAAACAGGTGATTACCCACATTGAGCCCCATGATTCGGTCGAGCGTTACACCAAGCTCGGCGTGGAGTGCGTGCAAGGCGAAGCACACATCGTCTCGCCATGGGAAGTTGAAGTCAACGGCGAACGCCTCACTACCCGCAACATCGTGATAGCCACAGGCGCACGCCCCATGCTCCCTCCCATTCCCGGTTTGGCTGAGGTAACACATTACACCTCGGATACGATTTGGTCCCTGCCTGAACTGCCACCACGGTTATTGGTTTTGGGCGGGGGTCCCATTGGCGCAGAATTGGCACAAAGTTTTGCGTGTTTAGGCAGCCAAGTGACGCTGGCTGAAATGGCGGATCAATTGTTAAGCCGTGAAGATAAAGACGCTGCTCAACTGGTTGAAAGCGCGCTAGAACGTGACGGTGTCACGGTTTTAACACAGCACAAGGTCAAAGCATTTGAACAGCGTGGCAATGAGCAAATCGCCTTACTCGACGGCCCTGACGGTGAGAAAACCGTCACATTTGATGCGGTGCTGGTCGCGTTAGGACGCAGCGCCAACACCAAAGGCTTTGGTCTCGAAAAGCTCGATATTCCAGTGACCGAGCGTGGCACCATTCAGGTCAATGACTATTTACAAACTAATTACCCCAATATCTATGCAGTGGGTGATGTGGCAGGGCCCTTTCAGTTGACCCATGCCAGTGCCCATCAAGCGTGGTATGCCGCGGTCAATGCGTTATTTGGCCAATTTAAGCGTTTTAAAGCGGATTACTCGGTGATGCCAGCGGCAACATACACGTCCCCAGAAGTTGCACGTGTTGGGCTTAATGAAAAAGAAGCCAAAGCCAACCAACAAGACGTCGAAGTGACCTATTACGGCATTGATGACCTGGATCGCGCCATCGCCGATGGCAATGACCATGGCTTTATTAAAGTGCTGACACCAAAGGGAAAAGACACCATACTGGGAGTGACCATCGTGGGAGAACATGCCGGCGATTTATTGGCCGAGTTCACCTTAGCGATGCGCCATGGCTTGGGGCTGAACAAAATACTCGGCACTGTTCATCCTTATCCCACCATGAGTGAAGCGGTTAAATATACGGCGGGTATGTGGAAACAGGCGCATGCACCGGAGAAACTCCTACAGTGGGTCGAAAAATATCAACGCTGGATGCGTCACTAATCAATAAGGAAGAACAATGAAACAATGGATAGCGGCCCTAACGCTCGCAATCACCAGTGGCTATGCCTTGGCCACTCCCGCTGAGCAGGATTGGGCACAAGTCGAACAAGACGCGAACGGGCAAACCGTATATTTCAATGCCTGGGGCGGCAATCAGCAAATCAATGCTTATCTTCGTTGGGCTGGGCGTGAACTCAAACGTGAATACGGTGTGACCCTCAAACACGTTAAAGTGGCTGATATTGCAGAAACAGTGAATCGTTTATTGGCTGAAAAAACGGCGGGAAAAGATACCGGCGGCAGTGTCGATATGGTCTGGATTAATGGCGAGAACTTTAAATCGATGAAGGAAAACGGGTTACTTGAAGGCCCCTTTGTCGAGGCGCTGCCTAACTGGCAAATCGTTGATAAAACCTTGCCCGTGACAGAGGACTTTACTGAACCTACCAAAGGCTTGGAAGCACCATGGGGGGTCGGGCAACTGGTGTTTATTCACGATAAAAAAACACTCGCCAATCCTCCAAGCTCTTTTGCTGAATTGTTACAGCTCGCAAAAGCTAATCCCGGTCGGATCAGTTATCCGAAACCGCCCGAATTTCATGGCACCAGCTTTTTAAAAGCGGCATTGCTTGAGCTGACAAACAATCAACAGGCGTTGTATCAGCCCGTCGACGATGCAGACTTTGAGACCATAACTGCACCGCTATGGGACTACCTTGATGCACTGCACCCAGTCGCTTGGCGTAATGGGGAGCAATTTCCCTCAGGCAGCGCGCACACCATGCAGCTTGTCGATGACGGTGCGCTGTTAATCGGGATCGCTTTTAATCCCAATGCGGCAAAATCCGCCATCGCCTCAGGGACGTTAGCGCCAACGGCACGCGCCTTTGCTTTTGAGCAGGGGGCTTTATCTAATATCCATTTTCTGGCGATCCCCTACAATGCCAATGCAAAAGCCGGCGCCAAGATAGCGATCAACTTTTTGATGGGTGAGAAGGCGCAATTGCGCAAAGCTCAGACTGATATTTGGGGCGACCCACCGGTGGTTAAACTGCCTGACACCGCTAAAACGCGCCGTTTTCAGTCCCAGCCAGAGCCGCATCCCAGTTGGCAAACCGCTCTCGAAAGCGCTTGGCTTAAACGTTACGGACAATAAAAGAGACCGTCATGGCACGTTTGTTGTTTGCCATCACGCTGGCGGTGTGCTGCCTGCCCTTACTTCCTGGGCTGGGAGGCCTGTTAACCAGTGCATTTGCGTTTTTACCTGCTTTGGGGCTGGCTGAAGCCAGTCTCTCGGGTTGGCGTGAACTCATTGCCTGGCCAGGCTTATCTCACTCACTCTGGCTCACACTGCTCTCTGGGCTAGCAAGTAGCTTATTGGCAGTGATGTTGAGCTTCGCTATTTTGCAAGCCACGTGGCAGACGCCCTTTTGGCAACGCATCGCGCGTAGCTTACCCGGTTTACTGGCCCTGCCCCATGTTGCATTTGCTATTGGACTGGTGTTGTTTTTGTCCCCTTCAGGGTGGCTATTTCGCCTGTCTAGCCCATTAACCGGAGACATGCCACCGACTTGGTCACTAATACAGGATCCGTATGTGCTGGGCTTAACCCTAGCCCTCACCCTGAAAGAAACGCCGTTTTTGCTTTTAATGAGCCTTTCTGTGCTAAGCCAAATTGATGTGCATCGCTTAACGATGGTCTCTGCCAGCCTCGGCTATGATCGCACAAGTACCTGGATCAAGGTGATTTTTCCACTTTGGTTCGCCAAAATGCGTTTTCCTATTTTTGCCGTGGTGGCCTATAGCCTCTCGGTCGTCGACGTAGCGATGATTTTAGGTCCAAACACGCCACCAACCTTTGCTGTGTTAGTTTGGCAGTGGTTTAACGACCCTGATCTTTCATTACTCCCCCGAGCGTCGGCAGGGGCTTTGGTCCTGTTTTTACTGTGTGCCTTGGTACTCATTAGTTATCGATTTTTCGAATGGTTGATTTGTGAGCGCTTTAATCGTTGGCAATTCACAGGAACACGTCGTGCTTGGTTACCAGGGAGACACCTCTGGTGGCCCGTCGTGATTGTTCCCTTGTTGGTAATCCCGGCTTTGTTCATTTGGTCGTTCGCCTTACGCTGGTCATTTCCCGATTGGCTCCCCAGCCGTTATGGGCTGCGCTTTTGGAGTCAAGAGCTTGCTTACGTTGGGGCGTTAATTGGGAATAGTGTTTTACTGGCGTTGATCAGTGCGACAGTCGCCGTCATATTTGCCATGGGCTGCCTTGAGCGCGCGGTGTCTCCTCGTCAAGGAGCACTGCCTAAAGCCGTGATTGCCATTCCTCTTTTGGTACCTCAACTGTCTATTTTGTTTGGGATCCAAGTGGCTGTGTATAGTTTACCGGGACAATGGCATGTACCCGCGACTATTTGGGCGCATATCTTTTTTGCTTTTCCTTATGTTTATTTAGCATTAGATGGCCCGTGGCAACAGTTTGATCAACGGCTTATCCAAACGGCTCGCAGTTTAGGCGTCAGTGCGATGGCAGCCTGGCTGCGTATCAAACTTCCCTTACTGTTACCGGCGATTATTCTCGCCTGGGCAGTGGGCGCCAGTGTGAGCTTAGCCCAATATCTTCCTACGCAATTATTGGGGGCGGGTCGGATCAATACCCTAACAACCGAGGCAGTGAGCTTATCCAGTGGGTTGGATCGACGGATTAGCGGCCTATACGGCCTGATGCAAGCGCTGATCCCCTTACTGGTTTTCGTCCTGGCAACGTTTCTCAGTCGTGTCATGCAACGGCGACTGACACCTCATCAATCGGTTGCGACGCAACCAGGAGCAAATAATCATGACGCTGTGTGTCAATCAACTCAGCATAAACGCGCCTGATCAGTGTTTATTACACGATGTCTCTTTCAGCGTATCGCCTGGCGAGATCCTCACCGTGATGGGGCCGAGTGGCTGCGGAAAATCCAGTCTATTGAGCGTATTGGCGGGACACATCCAACCGCCAATGCATTACAGCGGCCAACTGACCTTAAATGGTGCGCCTTTTGATCACTTACCGCCGGAGCAGCGCCGTATCGGGATTTTATTTCAAGATGATTTACTCTTCCCGCATCTCAACGTCTGGCAGAACTTGGCCTTTGCACTGCCCTCATCGATGAATAAAAAAGAAAAATACAACCATACCCTGGCAGCACTCGACGCAATCCACCTCGCTGCACTGGCTAACTATGCACCGTCGCAACTATCGGGAGGACAACGTGCGCGTATCAGTGTACTACGCGCGTTACTCGCTAAGCCCGATGCGATTTTGTTGGATGAACCGTTCAGTAAGCTTGATAAGCCGCTACGCCGTGATTTTCGCGCCTTTGTGTTTGGACAAATTGAACAAAGGCAAATCCCGGCGGTGATTGTGACCCACGATAGCGAAGATATTGCGCATCCTGATCATCGCCTAGACTGGCCAATCCCAGAAACGCCCCTCACACCACAGGAGTACCCAGCAAATGCTTGATCGTTATGCGATTGCCGTGATCCGCTGGCCATTGAAACAAGCGGCGGTCCAACTCAGTCGATGGGGAGCCAAACCTGACACGGTGACCTTGAGCGGGTTTTTCATTGGCTTACTGGCGCTGCCTGCTCTGGCGCTTCAAGCCTATGGGCTTGCGCTTAGCTTTATTGTGATTAATCGGCTTTTCGATGGCCTTGACGGTGCGATCGCGCGCGAGCAGGGCCTCAGTGATGCGGGAGGCTTTTTGGACATCACGCTTGATTTTATTTTCTACGCATCCATTCCGTTTGGCTTTGCGCTCGCGGACCCAGCCAATAATGCGATAGCGGCAAGCTTTTTACTTTTTTGTTTTATGGGCACCGGGGCCAGCTTTTTAGCTTTTGCGACAATGGCGAGCAAGCATCAAATCGACAACCCCGTGTACGCAAACAAATCCTTGTATTACATCGGGGGGATCACCGAAGGCACCGAGACCATTGCCAGCTTTGTCTTGATGTGTCTTTTCCCGTCTTACATGGCGTGGATTGCTTGGGTATTTGGCATCGCGTGCTTGGTCACCGCTTCCAGTCGCGTCTGGGCTGGATACCATACGCTACGTGACATTGAAGGACGCTAGCAACGCTATCTCATGCGCGCTCACGTTATAGCCACTGCTGCTGTAATTGCTCTTTATCACCCAAATAATCGAGCAGCCAGCTTATCGGTGGCGATTCTTTATCTGAACGCCAAGCAATACAACATGGGCTGCTTAAAAGCGGATCCGCAAGCGTTAGCTCCACCAGCTCACCTCGGGCGATAGCCTCTTCGGCCATGTGAGAAGGCATCACACCAATGCCCAAACCGGCCTTAAAACATTGCATGGCACTGTGCCAATTCGGCACCGTTAGACGACGCTGGTTGTCCAATAGCCAAGTGGTACGGCGCGGCAAACGGCGCGAGGTGTCCTCTAAACAAATGGCGGGATACGCTGCGAGCTGATCGTTGTCTAGCGGTTGTTCGCACTGCATGAGTGGATGCGATGGACTGACAACAAACCGCCAACGCAAGGTGCCCATTTCTCGATAACGAAACGCACCACTGACGGGGACGGCGGCGGTCGCACCAATCGCGATATCTGCTCGATCATCGGCAAGTGCATCCCATACGCCATTGAACACTTCCATGGTCAGTAACAGTTCCACATCAGGAAACGCATCATAGAAGTCGCGCACGAGTGTGTTGACACTGTCTTCACGCACCACATTGTCGAGTGCAAGTGAGACACTTTGCGCCCATCCATTCGCAACCCGTTGTGTTTGTTGACGAATATTAGCCATCGCTTTCAGCATTTCGCGTGATTGTTCAACAAAGTATTCCCCAGCAGGCGTCAGCTTTACTTGGCGATGAAGACGTTCGAACAGTACCACCGCCAATTTGTCCTCTATTTGCCGCACTGTATAGCTCACCGCACTGGGTACTTTATGGAGCTCTGCGGCCGCGCCTGAAAAGCTGCCTCGGCGCGCGACCACCTCAATCACCTGAAAATCTTGGTAAGAAAACATTCACATCAAATTTTTTGAAAGGTATGTTCAAATCATACCGTTTCACAGCATGGATTGTTAGTCATAAACTGCTCGTTACATTAATCTTTGTATCAAGAGATAAAAAATGAACAAAAAAGTGCCATTTATCACGCTATTTTGGCTTGCAGGGCTCAGTATGCTGGGTTTCTTAGCCACCGACATGTATTTGCCCGCTTTTGAGGCCATGCAAATCGATTTTGCGACATCGTCGGCGAATATCGGTTTAACCTTGAGTATCTTTTTGCTTGGTATGGCCTGTGGTCAACTCGTTTATGGCCCCCTTTCCGACCGCATTGGCCGTAAACCTGCACTGTTAATTGGCTTAAGTCTCTATAGCGTTGCGACCGTGGTATGTCTGTTTGCAGATAATATTTATCTGTTACTCGGTGCGCGCCTTGTTCAAGCGTTGGGCGCATGCAGCGCGATTGTGATTTGGCAAGCGGTGGTAATTGATCGCTACGAAGGCAAGTTGGGGCAAAAAATGTTCGCGACCATTATGCCGCTCGTTGCGCTATCGCCGGCATTAGCGCCTCTACTGGGCGCCTATTTACTTCAACATTTTGATTGGCGCAGTATTTTTGTGGTTTTATTTGCCCTAGGGATCGTTTTTATTGCACTGACTCTACGAGAGAAAGAAAGCTTAACTAAGCCAGCACAAGATACTAAAATTATTGATAAACTGAAGACTGATTATCAGCAAGTTTTTAAATCAAAAAAGTTCATCGGAAATATGCTTATCTTTGCTGGTTGCTCGGCCGCTTTCTTTGCCTATTTGACTGGATCGCCGTTTATCATGTCAGCGATGGGCTACACAGAATCCGATATTGGCCTGAGCTATATTCCACAAACAATCGCGTTTGTTGTCGGCGGGTATGCCTGTCGTTATGCACTGAATAAACTGAAAGATCACAGCATCCTTCCTTGGTTACTGAAACTGTTTGTCGCCAGTGTGGTGGTGATCTTTTTAATTAGCTGGCGCACTGATGTCACTAATATTTGGGCAATCTTGGGCCCATTCTGCTTTCTGGCGGCGGCCAATGGTGCCATTTATCCACTCGTGGTAAACCGAGCCTTAGAAGATTTTAAATCATGTAGCGCGACGGCCGCGGGCCTGCTCAACTTCTTACAGATGATTATCTGCTTTGTCGCGAGCGCCTTGGTCTCTGCGTTTGCCGCCTCAGGATTGTTCGCGGTCACGACCGTGATGCTATCAACCTGCGCGGTGGTGATTATCGGCTTTGGTTTAGTCTGGCATGCCAACCGTCAAGCGCAGACGCTAGCAACGGCATAAATGACTCGCTCGCTTCTCACAACGTAAAAAGGCGCCATAAAGCGCCTTTTTCTTTTTGAGTTTCGCTCACACAGATGCTGCAATCAACTGAGCCAGTGTTCGTTCAAACGTTTGCATCACAATGTATGTTTAGTCCAATACTAAGAGTATGTTTAGTCCAACACTAAGCTGCCATTGTCATCAAACTGCCAAGCCTCTCCATAGGCAACTTCCCACAAATAGTTGTCAGGGTCAGCAAAGTAACCACTATAGCCGCCCCAAAAAACATCTTGAGCAGGTTTGACAATTCGACCGCCGCATTCTTTAGACAGCGCAAGCACCTCATCGACCTCTTCTTTTGAACGCGTGTTATGCGCAAGCGTGATCCCACTGAAACCAGCGTCACTAACAGGC
Organism: Salinivibrio sp. AR640; assembly: GCF_001995405.1. Classification (NCBI taxonomy): domain Bacteria; kingdom Pseudomonadati; phylum Pseudomonadota; class Gammaproteobacteria; order Vibrionales; family Vibrionaceae; genus Salinivibrio; species Salinivibrio sp. AR640. Next base: position 185,812 of record NZ_MUFD01000002.1, read on the forward strand.
ATACCGGGCTTTATGTCATCGGCTAAAGCGTCGATTGCATATAACGCTAAACGCGTTCCCGCTGTACTAAAAAACACTATCCCTTCTTCGGGGTGATTATGGGTTGGAAACCCTAGTTGGCGATAAAATTCATACGAACGTGATAAATCGGCAACCCCCAATGTAATGATGCTAATCCTTGCTTCCATACTTCCTCCGTGGTGTTGATTCTAGCTTACATCTTTGGGTGACTACGCGGTGTTAAGTTGCACATGGTTTGCTATACTTTTCAATGTGATTCCTGCCGCTGATAAGCGTGATTGGATCGCCATTAACGCCACATTGTATTCATGACTATTTTTAAAATCTGCGATCCTTTGCCGATCCGTAAACATCAAACGGATCATCACACTTTGCGGAAAACGTTGATAATTCACCTCATGCGTTAGCCATTCAAAACCATCGACGTGTTTCATGGTCAGCTCACACACCTCAGTCAGTGCTTCGCGGATAGCATTGTCGTATTTTTTATCGGTTTTTCGCATGATTATCTCTTTTTGGTCTTCAGAAGATTGTTTGTCGCCATCAGATTACCCAGTTTAATCACTCGAAACTGGCTGCTTAGGATCAGTGCGGGAGTGATCAACAAAAATCAGTTCTTCCGTGGCAAAGCCTCGCTGTTTGGCTTCAGAGATAAAACGTTCTTTGACAGACTCAGGTACGGTCGGCGTGCGAGAGAGCAGCCAAAGATAGTCATGATCAGGGCCTGAAATAAAGGCATACTGGTAGTCATCATCTAACTCAAACACCACATATGATCCATAGAAAGGACCAAAGAACGAAACCTTCAGGTACGCCGTCTTATCATTTTCAACAAAATAGGCTTTGCCTTCGGCTTCTTGCCATTTGCCCTCTTCGCGGCTAAAGCCTCGGTTGATTACTTTGACGCCACCGTCTTCACGCAACGAGTAAGTTGCCGTCACATCGGATAAGCCGCGCTCAAACGAGTGATCAAGTCTTGCCACTTCGTGCCATGTTCCCAAATAACGGTTGAGGTCAAAATTGGTTACTGGCGTCACATCTTTAGGCATACCAAGGCAGCCGGTTAATATCGTCGATAACAGAAACACGAACCCTAATCTTAATCTCATCAATCACTCCTTGCCGGATGGCACGAATCTAGTGCACCGCCAAACTAGCCATGGCGGCGGCCCTATCTTTAAATTGCATTTTTCCCACACAGCATTGACCCAGCTGCGCATAATGCGCTTGGATATGTGTTACGAGCTGAACAAGCGGCATGGTCTGCCCGCTTGGCTGCCAGTGCTGACCACCGTCTTGACTCAACCAGCAAACGCCTTGGCTATCCACCAGCCGATCATCTTCTGTGATCAGGTTTTCACTCAGTCGACCGAGCGACGCCGAGTCTGGCGCGTATGATAGTTCGTCATCCCCTTGCCAAATCAGTAGCGCAGGATAGTTGATATACGTGGTCATGACTTGGGCTTAAATATATCAAGTTTGAGTGCCACTGACTTCCCTAACCAACCCACATGATCGGTATGATCAATGTAATCATCGCCCGTCACGCCATGCAAAAAGACGGTTAAATCGCCCCGATACGCTTCAAGCCATGTCATCACCTCATCGAACGCGGCGTTGTCAAAGGCGATCTGAAAACTCCACTTTGGGTGTGGACCGACGCATTTACGATGAAAGCGGCCAAGGTCGATAGGCAGTGACGATGCAGCGACCGCTTGATAGATAACATCCGCCTGCGCTTCGGTGTCGGCTTCATAGTAGACATGGGCGTGGTAAGCCTGGTGAACATTGGCAAAAGAGTGATTAGAAGACATAAGCATCATTTGATTGAATACAATGGAATTGGGAATAGTTTACTCCAAGCATCCAGTGATAAACAGGTTCAGTCTGTAAGGTAATTCGAATAGGCACTGATGTGTTTGCTAACGTTTACGCGTGTTATGCTGTGATTGAAATATAATACAACGATTAAAGGAGTCATCATGATTCAGCAAGGACAACCTCTACCCAGCGCTACGCTCAGCGAACTCACTGCTGAAGGAATGCAAACCCACGACATCCCTGCCCTTTTCGCCAACAAGAAGGTTGTGCTGTTCGCGGTGCCGGGGGCCTTTACCCCAACCTGTTCAGAGTCGCACTTACCGGGTTTTGTGGTGAAAGCGGATGATATTAAAGCAAAAGGCGTCGATATGATTGCCTGCGTATCGGTTAACGATGCCTTTGTGATGCAGGCTTGGGGCGAGGCACAAAATGCCAATCAGATTCATATGCTGGCCGACGGTGATGCGAGCTTTACCAAGGCGCTAGGACTAGAAATGGATTCAGGTAAGTTTGGCGGTGTTCGCTCACAGCGCTATGCCATGATCATTGAAAATGGCACCGTCACCCAGCTTAATGTTGAGCCGCCGAAAAGCTTTGACGTTTCCAGTGCTGAGGCCGTACTCAAGCAGCTATAGGTTTGCCAGATGTTAGGCGATAACTCGCCCAACTGACGGCCTGAACGTGATTTAATAAGCGGTGACGGGATGACGCCACCGTTTTTTATTACACTGACTTTTCACTCACGTTACGACGCAGTACATATTTTTGCACTTTCCCTGTCGACGTTTTTGGGAGTGTTGTAAAGATCACTTTTTTAGGCGCTTTAAAGTGAGCCATTTGGTCACGACAGAAAGCAATAATGTCTGCTTCGGTCACGGCTGATGCTTCGGTCGTTTTGACAAACGCACAGGGAACCTCCCCCCATTTTTCATCGGGCATCGCTATCACCGCGACTTCATCAATCTCGGGGTGACGATACAAGACATCTTCAATTTCAATGCTGGAAATATTCTCTCCACCACTAATAATGATATCTTTCAGTCTATCTTTGATTTCGATGTAATTATCGGCATGCCACACCGCTAAATCGCCCGTTCTAAACCAGCCGTTACTCATGGCATCTTCCGTCGCGCTGGGGTTCTTTAAGTAGCCTTTCATTACGATGTTACCGCGGACAAAAATCTCGCCAAGTGTGCCACCATCTTTTGCAACCGGTTTAAACGTCACCGGATCGGCGACCATCAGATCCCCTTGCATCGGCGCGCGTACGCCTTGGCGCGCTTTCATCCGCGCTTTTTCTTGTTGGGAGAGGTGATCCCAATGATGCTGCCAATCACACACCACGCAAGGACCGTAGGTTTCGGTGAGCCCATAAACATGGGTCACAGCAATGCCCATCGCTTCCATGCCCTCAATCACAGAGGCAGGTGGCGCGGCGCCTGCGGTCATGACCTTGATGGTATGCTTAATGCCAGATTTTAACGCCGGATCAGCACTGTTGATCATATTAAGGACAATGGGCGCACCGCAGAAATGAGTGACTTTATGGTTTTTTATCGCATCAAAGATAGGCTCGGCCCGCACATGCCGTAGGCTGACACTCACCCCCGCCGTTGCGGCCACCGTCCATGGGAAACACCAACCATTACAGTGGAACATGGGTAGCGTCCAAAGATACACTGGATGCGCATCCATGTTCCAAGACAGCACATTACTCACGGCATTCAGATGGGCGCCACGGTGATGATACACCACCCCTTTGGGATTGCCCGTGGTGCCCGATGTATAATTAAGAGAAATGGCTTGCCATTCATCGTCTGGCAATGCGTACTGATAATCACCATCCCCTTTTGCTAAAAACGTCTCGTAGGTAGTTTCACTGATGCATTCGCCATGCGGATACAAGGGATCATCAATCGCAATCACTAACGGACGGTGTTTAATCATCTTTAACGCCCGCTTAGCCACTTCCGTCATTTCCTTGTCGACGATAAACACTTTGCTTTCCGCGTGTTCGAGGATAAAGGCGACGGTTTCCGCTTCTAACCGAGTATTAATGGTATTGAGTACGGCGCCTGTCATCGGCACACTAAAATGCAACTCAAAGACTTCGGGAAGATTGGGGGCCATCACCGATACCGTATCACCCAGCCCGATGCCGGCTTGAGTCAATGCCGATGCAAATTGACGACAACGCTGATCGACTTGCTGCCAACTCCAACATAAATGGCCATGAACGCTGGCCGGATAATCTGGATAGACGCTGGCGGCTCGCTCGAGGAAAGAAAGCGGGCTCAGTGTTTGATAATTGGCTGGACTTTTGTCCAAGCCAAGATCGTAGATATTATTAGATGACATAACGCACTCCTTGCTGACTGTGTCTAGATAATTAGATCACGTTAGCATGTCATCGAGCATGCGCTATTCAACTTAAGTCGATATGGCGGCGACAACACAAAAAGGCCCAGCGATGCTGAGCCTTGGTGATTAATGTTCCGTTTAAGTTAAAAGTGCAGTGACGCGCCGAGGACGACTTTGCGCTCTTCGCCCAGCGTGGTTTTATTTTGGACACCACCGGCGAGATAGCTTTCGTTGAAGAGGTTTTTAACATTCACCGTGAGTTTTAGATCAGATCGTTCACTGGTTTGTACCGTGTGGCCGACACCTGCATTCACTGTGGTGTAACCTGGCTTATGATAGGTATTTTTAGTATCGCCATAACGATCACCGACGTAACGCGCACCCACGTTCACATAGGTTTGGTTATCGACATCATAGCGAGACCAAATACTGGCGCCCCACTCGGGTGTATCAGCAGGCTGTTTACCGTCATGCTTAGGGTCAAACGGATCTTCGGTCCGTGCATGCAAGTAGGTTGCAGAGCTATGCAGTGACCAGCTATCGGTCACCTGGCCGCCCAAGTTTAGCTCTACCCCTTTATGGGTTTGTTTACCTAATTGTGTGGTGCGTGCGTTATAATCGTCTGATCCGGTAATCGCTTCTTTAACCACCTTATTTTCTTGCTCAATTTGGAACACGGCCGCGCTAAACAAAGCTTGGTCGTTTAGCAACGTTTGCTTGTAACCGAGCTCGTACAACTTACCTTTTACCGGATCCAGCGCCATGCCGTTATTAATATCGGTATCACTATCAACCGGGTTTTTCGGCTCAAAGCTCTCGGAATAAGTGACGTACAGGGTTTGTTCGGGGGCTGGGTGATACATCACCGCCGCTTTCGGTAGCAAGTTATAGTAAGTATCGGTTTCGTTTTCTTCGCGATCGTAGCGAAGCCCTGCAAGCAGCTGCCACTGCGGATTCAATGTCATTAAGTCTTGCGCATAAAAGCCAATTGAATCAGTAGGTTCAGGATCACGCGGAGTTGCTGTGCCATACTGGATGTCCGGCTCTGGATACGTACCACCAATCACGGCGGTTTGGTTTTTCTCCATCACACGCTGACCGACATAGTCATTACGCAGCGCATTGGAGCCAATCAGCACTTGGTGATCGATATTCCCGAACTGAAATGCACCGGTGACATCAATATAAGCCGTATCTAGTACCCAATTGTCGTGACGGTCCATGGCAAAGTATTTGAACGATTGGGTATTGGCGTCATAGGTTTCACGCTGTCCGAATCCTTCATGGTAATGACGTTTGTAGTCTTGGCGATTGTAGCCTGCTTTGACTTTCCAATCCGGCGTTAATTGGCTAACGAGATCAAGACCATAGTTCTCGACATCAATGTCCATGAACGACCAAGGCGCTTCCCAGATAAATTGGCTACCCAGTTGCGGTTTACCATTAATAATGTTGGCGCCGTTATCGCTGTTACTGTCATCAACCACGCGATCATAATGAAGAGAAAGTTGGGTATCGGGGGTGATGTCATAGTCAAGCATCAAGCCTGCGACTTGGCGATCGAGCTCAGGTTCACTGCCATCTACATAGCGACGTGATGAGCCCTCGCTTTGTTTCGACAGCACCACACGCCCGCGCAAGGTGCCGCTTTCGTTTAAGGAGCCAGAAGCGTCTGCCACTGTGTGTTGATAATCATCGCTGCCAAGTTTTTGGCTTATCGAGGCTTGAAACGCCGCGGTCGGACGTTTGGTGACCATATTCACCAGACCGCCCGGTGCGGACTTGCCGTAGAGTAAACCGGCTGGGCCTTTTAGTACCTCAACACGTTCCATCAACTCAACAGGATGGCGGTAATAAGACCACTGCTGCTGACCATTACGCAGGTAGCCTGTTCCGGTATCAAGTTCAAAACCGCGAAGCATGAAAATCTCACGATTACGGTCCGTACCGCCCACACCAATGCTGGCGTCATTCACCAACACATCCCCTAACGTCGTGGCGTTTTGCTCTTGAATCAAGGTTTGATCCATGACCGCCACTTGACCGGCTGTTTCGAGTTGACTGACATCCATACGCATTGCAGTTTCATTGCTATTAGCTTTAAAACGGGCCTGCTGGCCTTCAATAACGTAAATTTCATCAACCTGTTCCGTGGTATTGGTCGCTGCTGTACTGGCTAGGGGTGACAGAGCGACAGCCACAAAAACGGCAAGGGGGTGTTTCTTCAACATGAGACTTCCTGTAGCTAACGATTATTTGAACACACCGGAACATAAACGATAACCAGTCTCATTTCTATTTATTTTCAAATTCAGGGAACTGTTTGCTTTTATTTTAGTCAGCGAAGGCATCAAAACGGATGAAAACAGGTGGGTTTGATGTTGAGTTGCAACGATTCCTTCTTATAGGCCAAGGTTTATGACTCTAGCCTGAACAGCTCCACAAAATCATCAATTTACTCCCAACCAATGAACCAAACAGTGATATGGTTTGTATACGTCAACTTACGCGACGCTATTAAGGGAGCCCTCCCCTTTTTTGCGTTTGCGTTTTATGCGCTGACCACGGTCGGTGATGGATTTTTTTCAGGGACTTTTTATGACAAAGCGTTTAATTCTGATGTTAGTCGCGTGTGCGCTCGTATTTGGTGGGATTTTTGCCTACAAAATAGTAGGTGATCATTTTATGAATCAATTTTTTGACAATATGCCTGCCCCGACGGCGACTGTCACAGCCACCACAGTGTCGACGCACCCATGGCGTGAACAACAAACTACCATTGGTAGTTTTGCCGCGATTAATGAAACCCAGTTGACCACCGAAGCAAACGGCATTGTCGATGATATTTTCTTTGATAATGCGACCCCAGTAAAAAAAGGGCAACGGCTGCTGACACTCGATGCCAGTGTTGATCAAGCAGAGTTGCGCCGACTCGAATCTGTGGCTGAACTAGCACAATTAGAGATGCGACGTTACCAACGCCTTTACAGAGACAAAAACGTATCAGAGTCGGAACTCAAACGTAAAGAAAGTGAGGCTAAACAAGCAAATGCAGCAGTTGATAGCCAACAAGCGCGCATTGCACAAAAGTCGCTAACCGCCCCTTTCGATGGCATTATTGGCATCCGTAAAGTCAGTCTTGGTCAATTAATTGCTCCAGGTTCAGTGGTCGCAACCCTGACCTCAGTGAATCCGATTCATCTTAATTTTACCCTGCCCGAGCAACAGCTTAGTACCCTGCAAGATGGCCAAACAGTCTCAGCGACTATTACGGCGCGACCTGAACAAACGTTTACTGGCACAGTCACCGCTATTTCTCCTGTCGTTACCCAATCGAGCCGCAGTGTCGACATTCAGGCCACCTTTGACAATCCAGACGCCATTTTACGCTCGGGCATGTTTGCACGCGTGAGTCTTGATCAAGGTGAAGAAACGCAAAATGTCTTACTGGCGCCACAAACCGCGATTCAATTTAACCCCTATGGCAACGCCGTTTTCGTGATCCAAGAACAAGATGATGCACTGACGGTGCAACAGCGTTTTGTTCAAACCGGCGCACGCCGCGGTGACATGATTGTGATAGAGGATGGCCTGGAAAGCGGCGATCGCATCGTGACTTCGGGACTGCTCAAGCTGCGCAACGGCAGTAACGTGAAGATCAGTGATAATCCGCGTGTTCAGCCCAGCGAAGATCTTGATCCCAACGTTGTGAATCAATAGGAGCTATTCGATGCGATTTACCGACGTATTTATCAAGAAACCCGTATTAGCGTCCGTCGTTAGCCTGTTCATTATCTTGCTAGGTTTACGCGCCATCACCGACATGAATGTGCGCCAGTTCCCGGAAATTAAGAATGCGGTTATCAGCGTGTCGACCACCTATATCGGTGCCGATGCCGATTTGATTCAAGGATTTATTACCACACCGCTGGAGCGTGAAATTGCCGCATCAGAAGGGATTGATTACTTGGTTTCGACGTCGACGGCAGGCGTCAGCACTATCGAGGCCTATTTGCGTCTTGATTACGACCCTAATGAAGCACTCACGCAAATTGCCGCACAGGTCAACAAGGTACGGTCTGAGCTGCCTGAAGATGCGCGTGAACCCGTGGTCACCTTGCAAGTCGGTGAAACCGTGGCGGCGATGTATCTCGCCTTTTACTCTGAGGTACTCAGTGATAACCAAATTACCGACTACTTGGTGCGTGTGGTTGAGCCGCAACTTTCTACAATTCCCGGCGTACAACGCGCCAATGTACTCGGTGCTAGCAGCTTTGCGATGCGGGTTTGGCTCGATTCGGTCAAGCTCGCTGCATACGATCTTACCGGCACGGATGTCGTTGCTGCACTGCGCAATAATAATGTTCTGGCAACGCTTGGACGCACCAAAGGCCAAGATGTCGCGATAGATTTAAACGCTGCCACAGACATTCATGACGTCAGACAATTTGAAGATCTGGTGATCAGCAGCGATGGCCAATCGGTAGTACGTTTAGAGGATGTCGCGACGGTTGAATTAGGTGCAGAAAGTTATCAAACGTCCGTTAACTTTAACGGATTAGATGCCACCTTTATCGGCATTGAAGTGTCCCCGGATGCCAATGCCCTTGATGTTATTGAATCAGTTAATGAGGTTTGGGACGCGGATATTATCCCCCAACTACCGCAAGGCTTATCGGCCTATATCGCTTATGATTCCACCGAGTATATTGATAATGCCATTGATGAGGTGGTGATATCGATTATTCTCGCCTTAGCGATTGTGGTCTTCGTTATTTATGGCTTTTTAGGATCATTGCGCTCGGTGATTATTCCGGCGGTCGCCATTCCGGTGTCATTAATCGGCACCTTCTTCTTGATGTTTCTATTAGGCTTTTCCATCAACCTACTCACCTTGTTGGCAATGGTTCTCGCGATTGGCGTGGTGGTCGATGATGCGATTATCATGCTGGAGAATGTCCACCGCCATATTGAAGAAGGAAAGAGTCGAACAGAGGCCGCTATTGAGGGGGCACGTGAGCTAGCTTGGCCGATTATTACCATGTCGACGACGCTCGTCGCGGTATTTTTGCCCATTGGCTTTGTCGGCGGGTTAACCGGTGTCTTGTTTGTCGAATTTGCGTTTACCCTCGCCGCCTCGGTGATTTTGTCGGGAGTGGTCGCACTAACACTTTCACCGATGATGTGTGCCTATGTACTCAAACCTTATCAAGCCGATAAAGCGGCGAAAGAGAATTCTCTTGAACATTGGTTAGATAAACAATTTGATCGTTTATACCGTCGCTATAAACGTACCCTACATAGTTTGCTAAATACTAACGGCGTTGTGCTTACTTTTGGCGCAATTGTGTTGGTATCCTGCTACTTTTTGTTTATCACCAGCCCCTCTGAATTAGAACCGGCAGAGGATCAAGGGTTCGTCTTCTCTATTTTGGAGGCCGATAGCCAAACCACACTGGACGCGCTATCTGCCAGCACAGACGAGTTAAACCGGCTCATTGATGATGTGCCAGAAATTGATAATGTCTTTATTATTAATGGCTCAGGCGGCACCAATAATGCCATCGCTGGTATTGTGCTTGCCCCTTGGGATGAGCGTGAGCGCAGTACCCAAGCCATCTTAGAAAACGAGATTCAGCCCTTTATGGAGAGCCAGCCAGGCTTAAGTAGCTTTGCATTGGTGCCACCTTCATTACCGTCTCCAGGCGGTGGGACACCGGTTGAGTTTATTATTGGCTCAACCCAGCCTTATGAAGCCATCAATGAAGTCGCTAATAATATCGTTGGTAAAGCGATGCAAAGTGGGCGATTTATCTTTGTGGATACCGATCTAAGTATCGACCGTCCAAAGCAAACGGTCAACATCGACCGTGAAAAGGCCGCCTTGATGGGTGTGAGCATGCAACAGCTCGCGGCCGACATGGGCTCACTGTTATCCGGCGCCGACGCTGGACGGTTTTCACTGGATAACCGCTCATACCGGGTGATCCCCCAAGTGGCGCGTAGTGAGCGTCTTACGCCAGATCAACTGCGTCAGTTTTATACCCGCAACCAAGAAGGTGAGCTGATCCAACTTTCGACCTTAGTGACCTTGGAAGAAAGCGTTCAGCCACAAGCGCTGCGAGGCTTTCAACAACTCAATGCGGTTAAAATCTCGGGCGTCCCGCGTCCAGGTGTCCCCTTAGGCGAAGCGCTAGGTGTATTACAAGAGATCGCCGCAACCGAATTACCGGCTGGATTCAGTGTCGATTATGCAGGGCAATCGCGGCAATTTATGAGCGAAGGCCAACAACTGGTCGTCACCTTTTTCTTTGCCCTGGTGGTGATTTTCTTAATCTTGGCGGCGCAGTTTGAGTCGTTTAAAAACGCGATCATTATTTTGGTCACGGTCCCCATGAGTGTGTGTGGGGCGTTGATATTTATCAGCCTTGGTTTTACCACGCTGAATATCTATACCCAGGTCGGTTTGCTCACCTTGGTGGGGCTAATTGCAAAACATGGTATCTTAATCGTCGAGTTCGCCAATCAGTTACAGCAAGATGGGCGCACGAAGCGCGAGGCGATTGAAGAAGCGACAGCGATCCGTTTACGCCCTATCTTGATGACAACGGCCGCGACGGTTCTCGCCATGATCCCGCTCTTGATTGCCTCAGGAGCCGGTGCAGGCGCGCGTTTTGCCATGGGGTTAGTGATTGCCAGTGGGATGACACTGGGCACCTTGTTCACCCTGTTCGTGGTACCCGCGATGTACTTGTTCTTAGCCAAAGCGATTACGCCGACGCCAACTGAACATATGGTATCAACGGAAACAAACCACGACGCCTAACCTTCCCACATCAGGCCACAGCGCAAAACACTGTGGCCTGATTTCATTATCCAACAAACCGCGCGAGCACGAACTCCACCAGCAACCGCACCCGCAGCGGCACGTGCTCCCGATCGCGATACAACAAAAACAGCGTTCGTGCTTGGCTCCGCCATGATGGCAACACCCGTTGTAGCGCTCCTTGTTCAATCAACGGTAATGCGGAGTAGTCAGGAATGTAGCCCATCCCAAAGCCTGCCTGCACGGCATGGGTCAGCATTTGAATTTCGTCAACTTCAGCCCGAATACCCGTCGTGGCTTGATAGTCATAAGCGTCACCGGTTGTGTCGTGCTCTAGCTGCCAAACGGTCATTGGGTGACACAGCACGACAGGTTTGCCCACCAGCTCTTTTGGTGATTGAAGCTGACCATAATCACTACCTGGACTCGCGCAGACAATAAAGTGAATATCGGTTAATGGCCGTGCGATCCAATCTTCCACGACCGGATTACCGACCCGAAACACCACATCCATTCCTTCGCCTTCAATATCAACCAGTGTGTTAGAAAAACTCAGATCAAGCTGAATCTCTGGGTAGGCGCGCATAAAATCAAACAAAACAGCGCGTAAAAACTGTTTACCGGCATTAATAGGGGCGCTAACACGGATCTTACCTTTAGGATGCTGCTTTTCGCTCAAGAGTTCATCACTGACCGCGTTCAGTTCATCAAAAAGACTCGCAGCGCGTTCGAAATAGCGATGACCCGTTTGCGTGAGCGAGATACGATGGGCATCACGGTTGAGTAACCGCAAGGCCAGATCCCGCTCAAGTTGACGAATTCGCCGGCTTAAGGTCGATTGAGGCATCGACAGCTGTTGCGCTGCGGCTTTAAAGCTGCCTAACTGGGCAACAGTACAAAAGTAACGCAAATCGTCTAGCGAATAGTTAAGTTTCATTATTGGCATTTACCGTTCTGATATTGCCGGTTTATTCAAATTTTGAAACTTATACACTAGCGCACATCGTTTAATAAGTCAGGTATTGATATGAATACAACGTCGATTTGGAAAGCCATCGCCCTACTCATTTTATGTGCGTTTTTTTGGGGCAGCACCTTTCCCATCGGTAAAGATGCCCTGAATGAGGTCAGTGCACTCACGCTTGTTTTTTGGCGATTTGGGATCGCGGCCATTTGTCTGGCTCTGTATCTCAAAGCAACCCGAGCCAAGATCCCCCATCTCAGTGGCAAACAATGGCTATGGGCAACTACCGTCAGTGCTGTAGGCATTGGAGGGTTAAATCTTTGCTTGTTTACCGGGCTTGAATATACCCAAGCCACCAACGGCTCATTAATTATGGCGCTCAGCCCGTTAGTCACCTCTTTCATTGCCTGCGTAGCAATACGCGCACTTCCGCGCAAAGGGCAAGTTTTCAGTTTGGTGGTCAGTTTATCGGGGGTATTATTGGTGATCACCGACGGACAGTGGGATGTTTTACGCAACCTCAACTTTAATCAAGGCGATCAGATGATTTTCACCGGCATGTTCGCGTGGAGTGCCTATACCTTTTTCAGCCAAGGGATTGGTCGTTGGATGCCTGTCATCCCCTATACCTTTTTGGGTATGCTCAGTGGCGCCACGGTCATCGGCGTGATGTGTGCGATGACACCTAATGTACATCCCTTTGGTGAGGTGATAACCGCCAGCCCAATCACGGTTTCAGAGTTACTTTATATCGGTGTGCTAGGCACCGTCGCGGGCTATTTGCTCTGGCTTAACGGTGTACGCCACCTTGGCTCAGCCAATGCTGCCCTATTCTTTAACTTTGTACCGGTGTTTGCAGTACTCACCGCGTTCTTGATGGGACAAGCGGTCAGCCAAATCCAAGTTTTAGGGATTGCGATTGTTGTTGCCGGCTTGCTGTTGCCTCGCTTACCCCATCCTGGTCGCTGGCGACTTGCGCTGTCACGCTCAGCTTAAACGCCATTAAATAAAGCAATAGCCTTTGCCGTGGTCGGTTTGCAAGCGCTCAGGCGGCAGTCCAGCGTCAGCGAGTTTTTTCCGAACACGGCTTAAATGCATATCGAGACTGCGATCATCAGGCGTAAACGTTTTTTTAAGCACCTGACGATAAAGGAGTGACTTACTCAACGTAGTATCTTTATGCTGCGCAAGAAGCCACAAGAGTTCGAATTGTATGGGTGTTAATTTGACCGCTTGGTCATCCACTCTGACTTGGTGTGTGTCTTGGTGCATCCAGAGATTATCAACTTGCAGCTGGCCTGATGACTCTTTGATCACCACCATCGCATGGCGGCGATGCATCGTAATCGCGGTGCGCAGCATACACTCATCAATATCAATAGGGGCAGATAGCACATCTTCCGCTCCGGCATTCAGCGCGGCCACGCGATCAGCCGCCGCTTGACTTGCCATTAAAGCAATAAACGGGCACTGCTCGCTCAACCAGCGCAAGGTTGTCATTTGCGCCTCTCCCTCAGGCACCCAGCTAATCAATTGCACAGCATCCCAATCGGGCATTGGATCATCAGGGCCAATCACAGTCACATCGCAGCCGTGATCTCGCAGCCGAGCTTCGAGTAGCGCGATAAATGACTGATCTTCTGGGCCGCGCACGACAATGGCGGGCTTAGTTTTGGAGAAAAACGCCTGGTGCATCAGTGGTCCTATCTAAACGTTCACGTCACATCAATGGCTGAACCCTATTTATCGTCATTGTCACTCAAAAAAGGATTCGCCAAGCTATTCATTGTCTTACAGTATTAGCCTGTAAAGCAAACGGGTTTACGTCGACTTCAGCGTTTTCGATCCCTCATAGCGTGGGAATGATGACAAACTCAGCAGCCGACCACTAAAAGCGATCGATACGATACGGATGCATATCAATATCCGTGTGCTCCTCATCTATCATTTGTCCCAACAATTTTCCGGTCACAGGGCCCAAGGTAAAACCTTGATGACCATGACCGCATGCCAACCACAATCCCTTTTGGTCTGGCGCCGGGCCGATCATGGGCTTCATATCGGGTAGGCAAGGACGCCCACCTTTCCAAGGGCATGCATCAAGACGCTGACCAAGCGGATAAAGCGAACGCGCAACCTGTTCAGCGGCATTAAGTTGGCTCTCATTAACCGGCGCATCCACTGCTGTCAGTTCCGCGCCTGTCGTCAGGCGAACGCCGGCGCGCATCGGCGCCAAGAGGTACCCGATTTCCGCATCCATAAGCCAATGGTTCAGTGGTGCTTTTTTATTACATGCATAGTGCATGTGGTAGCCGCGTTTAGCAAACAAAGGCACCTGAATTCCCAGTTGATCCAACCAATACGATGACCAAGGTCCCATCGCCATTACCACCTGGTCAGCGTGTAGGCTTTCTTTGGTGGTTTGAATGAGCCATCCCGAGCCTTGCCGTGTTAAGCCTGTTAACGAAGCATGTTTAATGGCTCCTCCTTTGCATTTTACATCCGCGGCGTAAGCTTCGACCAGGGCGCCGGGATCTGTGACGGTCCAAGGCTGCTTCCAATGAATCGCCCCCACCATAGACGGAGACAAACTCGGCTCTCGCTGTGCAAGCTGTTGACGATTTAACACATCAAACTCAACACCGAATAGCGTGCTGTCAGACGCTGTTTTTGTCAGTTCTTCATCAAGCGCTTTTTGGGTACGGAACAGTTTAAGGTAACCGGCTTTGCGAATTAACGCTTCCGCCCCCGCAGACCGTATCATCTCATCATGCGTATCGAGTGATTGCATTATCAAGGCTGCGTATTCAGGGACAAGCTTTCGATAATGCTTATCACTGGAGTAATGCCAATATTGCAATAACGCGCGAGCCGCTCGAATCACACTGCTAGGACGATAGCGAATATCCACCGCACGGTTCGGCAACACCCGCAGCAAAGTGGTGAGATCACGCGGAAAGGCATAGGGCCGAACGGCTTCACGTTGAATAATGCCTGCATTGCCAAACGATGTTTCTTGCCCTGGAGGCACGCGATCGATCAAGGTGACGGCATACCCTCGTTTAAGTAAATGCCAAGCCACGGACACACCGACCATTCCGGCCCCTAACACCACGACCTGCTTCGTCATACTTCACTCCCTGAATGATGTTATTTTTTGTTTTGTTGTTAAAACTGTTGAATTTTCACCCTTAAGTTACAAGCTTTGCGCCAGTAGCGATAGTGGTCAAGGGGGCTTATGGTTACTATTTTCTCTGAAGTGTGTAATAGTAGTTTGACTATAATCAGGCACAAAAGGACGTTGTAGGCTGACGACCAACCCAGGTGAAGGTAGTTAACACATGCCTATCCATGGGCTGGCAAGCGCCACTGATACAGCGCAGGAAAGAACATCATTGATATGTCGAGCTTACTAAAAAACCTTGATCATGCTGTGGTGCAGCTTGATCAGGCAAGTTCAATTGATAAACCAAGCTGCCAGTTTCACGTGATTGATATCTGTGAGCAAGTCCTGACGCAAGAGGACGGCATTAGCGCTCTATATACGCGTATCCATACGCTCAATGCAGCTGGTCTCTTTGAAGGTACAGACTGGGATCACCCAGAATACCTATTACCCAATTTAGTGCCGGCAACACTCGCACATGCGGACAAAGCCACCGTTCTACTAGATTGCCTCAGCCAATTAAGAATGCTAGCTATTGTTGAGGGTAAGAGCCCCCCTTCGACTTTCTCAGCCCAAGAGGCTCATCAGTTTCTTGCCAAAGTACTCAGTCTTAATTTGTCACTCATCATGGGGATCACCGACGAAACTAGTCGTATCCGCCTTGGTGAGATGGCACCCGCTATCAGTTCACTATACCGGTTTCTTCTCACGCATTTAGGCTACGAAACCATTCTTAGTGAGTTAGTTGATGAAGTCTGGCGCGTTCTAGCCCAACGCCCTATTCAGGTCAATCCGATAAAAGCGATGATCACCCAGATATCCATTCTCGTGTCTCAAGAGCAAGTCAACCTTGGTGAAGCAAAACTCGGGATTGACCGTCTGGTAAGCGCGCTATATGGCCCGACTCAAGGTTGCTATGACGATCCGGGGCTCGATGCCTATTGCCAACGACTAAACGCCATGGATAACAACTCCCTCCAACAGGAGGCGATGGGCTTTGCACGCGCGATGCACGATGTCGGCTTGGCGTCTGACTATCACGCCACCTTCTTACGCTGGCTACTCGACAACCAAGGCAGTGACATACTCCCCACCGCGCTAGGGCTCAGTAATATAGGGGTAGATTGTCTCGTGACCTATCGTCAATTGGTCCACACATTAATTCAAGAAGCTGTCTATCCGCAGACCGCACAAGCAGTCTATGGGCTGGCGATGCTGCTTGAGCGTGGGGTATTGTTTGACGCGCCCGTCGCACCGAGTCTATGGCGGCAAATTTATTTAAATTTACATCCGGATGTTGCCGCCAGCCTAACCCTCGCGTTTGGCGATCAACTGCCGGCGCGGGTACATCTTCTTGCAGGCGTGATGTCAGTGCTTGGTCAACCGCTTGGTGTGGCACAAGGAAACAATCCAACTTGCCAATCTGCTCGAGCCATCTCAATGTGGGCCTATAATGATCCCGATTATCTACTCAACTGTATCGTTCAAGTCGCCTGTAATACAAGCTTACGCATGCACTTTGAAGGTAAAACATTGGACTCACACACGTTGCTACAAGGCCTAAGCACAGCATTGCCGTTTGACACCGATCCTGTGTCCGTGGTCCTCGTCCCTCATCTCGACAAGCTTTATATTGAAATGGGCCGTTGCTGCGTCAGTCGAGAGCAAGATCCCCACAAATGGATAAACCCCGAATTTCACGGCTGGTATGTCGGGCGCGAATTTATGATTGCGGTTGACGTTAAAACAGGCCTACTCAAAGATTTCGATTGCTTTATCGAGCGTTTTTATCGTAGCTATCATCCTTTATACAATGGCAACATTCCTGTCATTCATCCTCAACCCGTTGGAATTGCAGTGACAAGCAGTCAGGGGCGATTTATTGGATGGCACGCTGTTACTTTGATTCGTGTCGCATTCGACCAAGACAACGTGATGCGGGTCTATTTTTATAACCCGAATAACGACAGTGGCCAAGATTGGGGGAATGAAGTGGTTGTTTCCACCCAAGGAAAAGGCGAACAATACGGCGAAGCGTCGCTACCTTTTGAGCAGTTTCTCTCTCGGCTTTATCTTTATCATGACGACACCATTCAAGTCGGGATAAAAAGCTCACTGCCAGATGAAGCCATTGCCGATGTAAAACGAATGGCTTTAACAAGCTGGGCGGCAGATCGTATTGGCTGATGAAAGCCAAAGAGCATTATATTTGCGATTTGTTTAGGCTAATTCCCGAACAAATCGAGGCGATTTCCCTTTAATCAGCGCATCGTGACCCCCATGTATTTCATATGTTTATCCGATAAGTGAGGCTCCATTGATGAATGCGTCCCCTTCACCGTTAAAAACACCCCCTCATACCACCAATGCAGAGGGAGAAACGCGCTGCGTCGGTGTTGAACTTGAATTGAGTGGTATGGAGCTAGACACCATTGCACAGCTCGTTGCAAAACATTTATCCCTGACGGTTGAGCATGGCGGCCGTTACGACCGAAAACTAACCGGTGACAATGCGGGTGATTGGATCATAGAGCTTGATTACGCCAAGCTAAAACGCCTTGGACGGAACGATCGAAGTGAGAAGACTCTCGCCAATCAAATTGACCAATCCGCGGAAGAAGTTTTAGCTTGGGCAGCTAAAATGGTCGTACCGGTCGAAATAGTCAGCCCACCGCTTCCGCTTGATCGACTTCAAGACGTCGATAGACTGATTGAGTTTCTGCGACAACAAGGTGCAGAAGGCACAGAGGACAGCCCTGTCTATGCATTTGGGATGCAGCTTAATCCCGAACTGCCCGACTTATCCGCTCACACTATTAACGCGCATCTGAAAGCATTTTTATGCTTGTATGATTGGCTAATTAAACGTGCCGATATTGATTTATCCCGTCGTCTCACAAGCTATGTCGATCCGTTTCCAAAAGCGTATATCACGCGTGTTCTCGCGCACGATTATTGGCCCGATCGCGACACCTTGATTGCCGATTACCTTGCTGATAATCCGACGCGTAATCGTGCGCTAGATATGCTGCCACTCTTCACTCACCTCGATGAGAAACAAGTGAATCAGGCGCTCAATGATGGCCTGACAAAAGCGCGCCCCACGTTTCACTATCGTTTACCGGATAGCAAAGTAAGTCGTCCACAATGGGGGATCCATGAGGCATGGAATGATTGGGTAGAAGTAGAGAAACTTGCCGCAGATCCAGAACGACTGACAGCTTGCTGTGATGCTTATCTTGCTCACTTAAACGATCCATTATCACGTATTACCAATAACTGGGCGGAGAAAGTGAATACGCTATGGGTAGACCCGTTATCGCAATAACCGGCCCCGACAAAGGTGCCTTCTTACCGCGTTTTTTCGTTGCCACCGCGGTGCGTCTTTATGGCGGGCAGCCCTTGCAGTTGCGGCCAGGTTCAATATTTAAGCCTGATGATTATCACGGTGTGGTGATCACAGGCGGCCACGATGTTGAACCTGTGCTGTATGCTGCTGAGCCCGAAGTGAAACCAAACTACGATCCCGAACGTGATGAACTAGAGAGCGCAGTAATCAAAAGCGCGTTAGCCAGTCAAAAGCCGCTGTTGGGCATTTGCCGTGGTGCGCAACTTCTCAACATCTGTTTAGGCGGCACCTTGCACCAAAGCTTACGCGAACAGCGCAAGAAAACCTCTCATCGCTGGACAATATTCCCGATGAAAACCTTGTGTATATTGCGTGATGTTAACGGCCATATACAGCAACGATTGGGGCAAGGCAGACGCAAAATAAACAGCCTACACAACCAAGCGATTAACGCGTTAGGCGAGGATTTAACGGTAAGCGCACGTGATTTAGATGGTATTGTACAAGCGATAGAGTCGCCCAACCGCCCTTATACACTGGGGGTACAGTGGCATCCAGAATTTTTGCTTTATCTTGGCTGTCAGCGTGCGCTGTTTAAGGGCCTAGTCGAGCACGCAACGCGCTTCCAGCAGCGACAAGCGGCATCTTAATGAGCATACCCGTTATCGGGCGATAAACAAAAACGCCGAGGCACATTCACTCGGCGTTATCAGGGAAGGGTTAGCGCTTTGACCGCGCGTTCATGCGTTTCTCTATTTGACGCTTTTCCCACTTGTCACCAAAGAGATCGACAATGCCCAGTGCATTCACACCGTGGCTGACCACTGCAATCCCCCATCCCATTGCGGCCCACCAAGCCCAGTAATAGCCAGGGCTGACTTGCCAGTTGATAATAAACAAAATCGCCATCACGACCACATAGCGAGTCAGGTGAGAATAGAACCCACCCAGGGCGCGCACGCGATTGGTGATTGCTTTTTCTTCTGGACTCATTGAAGTATCTGCCTGCATGTCTGTCTCCTTTTGCAAATCAGTAATGTCGATATCAAACACAGCAGCCAACGATTTCAGCGACTCCAATCCGGGTTTGTGGCCGCGCTCGATACGTTGAATCGTTCGAACACTGAGCCCACTGAATTGTGCTAATTGGTCTTGCGACCACCCTTTTTGAACTCTGAGTGCTTTCACGTTCATCCTTGCTCCTTTGTGCTCTTCCCTATCGACACTATGCAAAATGGGGGCGACATTACCACGACAGCGCCCCGACACCTTAACGACAGTTATTTAAAATCAATCATTTACCGTGAACCCGCCTGATAACCAATCCGTGTATTTTATCCTTAGCAAAAGGTATCAATATACAAGCCTTCGACCTTATCTCGCGCCCACTGCGTTTTGCGCAAAAATTTAAGCGATGATTTAATAGATGGGTCATTATGAAAGCAATTCACACGAATACGCTGATAAAGACCGGACCAGCTATAGTGTTCTACCAGTCGCGTTAAAATGGTTTGTAAGCTAAGTCCGTGAAGTGGGTTATTCGGTTGTTCTTGCATACTCGTTCTCACGTTTTGGTTGGGCGCACAACGTACACGACTAGCCTCGCTAGCCAATAAAAGCGCTACTTTACGTGACGATGAAAAAAAAGGCGAGATTAACTGACTCACTCAGTCTTATTGCATGCCGCCACTTTGGCGTATACCACAGTACTAGAAATCGTGCCGCTAGGTAGGATACGGTCGTTGGTAAGCATCGCTTCTTGATGATACCCACAACGCTCGGCTACCGCGCGGCTGCGGGTGTTTTCGTAGGCGGTTTTGATTTCGACACGCTTGGCATTAAGGTCATTAAACGCATACCGCTCTAGCGTCCTCACCGCTTCGCTCATATAGCCAAGGCCTTCTTTGGAGCTCCGCAGCCAATAGCCTATTTCAAAATAAGGAATCGCGATGTTGCGGATGATTAAGCTGATCACACCCACCAATTGCCCCGTCGACTTTTCAAAAATCGAGTAGCGTAGCTCATTAATAAACATATCAAAGTTATCAATCGCTTGTTGGGTGTTTTCAATCGAGCTCGATTCGGTCAGCGCGTGCGGCAGCCAATCCATAAAAGGAGCAAGGGTGTGCTGGCTTTCCAACACGGCTTCTAAGATGAAAGGCTGATGGGTCATATTGGGTGCCACCAGCAACAGACGATCGCTGTCGAGTTGGTCTACGCGCGGGGAATCATCCATTAATATCCACCCAGTACCGCGCCAATGATTCATTGAACACTTCACCATTGATGATGTTTTCCAACGTGCCGCCATTGGCTTCAATTACTTTGCGCGATGCCATATTGTCTTCATTCGCGGTAATTAGAGCGCGAGTGATCCCCAGCTCTCTTGCCTTGGGCAGCGCTAAGGCTAACATTTGCTTGCCGCATCCGCGTCCACGATATGACGGCGCAATATCGTAACCAATGTGTCCGGCTTCTTGAGATAGGAATGGCGTATTAATGTGATGGCGGATCCGAATCGCGCCAATGATTTGTTGCTCAGCATCAAGCAGCCAAAAATGACTACACGGCACATAACCTTTACGAAGGTTTTTACCCAATGCCTCATCCGATAACCGCGTCACGTAAGTGGCGAAATCATCTTTTCCCGGCCGATAGTAATCGGCATTCTCGGGATCAAACTGAGCAAAATCATCATAAAAGCGCGTAAAGGCTGCTTGGTGATTGAGTGTGGGGACGACTAATTCCATGTGCTTGTTCCTATTCCTATCATAGAACTAGGCTATCTCATTGATATTGAGAAATAAACATCCTTGTCTCTCTTGTTGTTTTAGTTCAGCGCCTTGACCATGGTGGTGGCGCCTGAAAAGCCAACCAGCCATTTTAGGTGCGGAAAACGCTCTTCTTTAGTGGCGACAAAGCCTTTGGCTTGATAAAGCTTGCGGGCTCTGGGGTTGCTATTAATGACATCTAATCGAACGCTTTCAAAGCCATGCGCTTGGGCATAATCCATAATGGCATCCAATAATTGGGAGCCAACCCCCTGACCACGTATCGCGCTATCAACAGCAATGCCATCCATCACCAATTCATTGTGTGCCGCTTTACGCTCAAACAGCGCCAATATCGCGCAGGCCCAAATGCCTTTGATGGTCCCCAAACTATCGATCAACTGTTTCGCGCCCATGCCCTGTGTCAGTGCGCCGGTTTGAGTTTGAAACCCAGCCAACCCCACCACCTTGCCGTTTTGCATAGCGGCAAACGAAAAGTCTGGGACAAAACACTGAGACAACACCGCCACGCGTGCTGCCTGATTAGGAATTGCCCGTGCGAACTTCATCCCAAACGCCTGCTCATATAACTCAGCGACGTTTTGTGCTTGCTCAAGCGGCCATCCTTGCCGGATCGCTATCTCCATTGGCTCCCCTCTGTCTTCTTCAATAAAAAAACATCCACATATTTATCTTGACGTGAAGACTTTTGGTATTTATCTTTACATCAAGATAAATAATTAATCACAACTTAATCAGTTCAGCATGGTTTAACCAAAAGCGTATGACAGCCACCTTTTTACTGGCTATTGCGCGGCAAAAGGACACACAGGACTCATAACATGGAGACTAACGCAATGAATATAATCGTATTTGGTGCCACGGGCGATATTGGCAGTCGAATTGTGTCGGAAGCGTTGCAACGCGGCCATAAGGTCACGGCAGTGACACGTAACGAGGCAGCATTAAGCAGGCTACCCGACGGCGTAAAACCTGTCGCCGCCAATTTGAGCGATGCGGACAAGGTGGCATCGGTGATGACTGGTCATGATCTTGCCATTACGGCGTTACGTCCACCGACAGGCGAAGAAGCGCAATTACCTGTGTTAACCCAAGCAGTCGTTCAAGGCGCAGCCCACCATCAAATGCGCGTTCTGATTGTCGGCGGTGCCGCTCGACTGATGATTCCGGGCACTGACGGTGAAACCGTGTTAAACGCCGAAGGATTTCTCCCTGCTTCAGCGGTTGAGATTGCGCGCGCGTGCCAAGTGCAATATGAGCAGTGCCTCACCAGCCAAGATGTGATTTGGAGTTACCTCTCACCTGCCGCCATGATCGCACCTGGCACACGCACCGGTCAGTACACATTGGGGACAGACACCTTAGTGACAGATAGTGACGGACAATCTCGCATTTCGATGGAAGACTTCGCGGTCGCCATGCTTGATGAAGCCGAAATCCCTAAGCATTTGCAACAAGCATTTACTGTGGGTTACCAATAATCAAAGTAAGAGCCAGCGGCCACGAGTAGGCGCTGGCTTTCACTTTCCAGTATGTAACGCTAATCAGCCTCACTACTGAGCCACTGCTGTTTTTGCGTCACCTTGTCACAAATGTATTCACCAATCGGCATCGCAGAGGTCGCGGCTGGCGATGGCGCATTGCACACGTGTAAACTCCGCGCACTTTCGGCAAACAGAAAGTCGTGTACCAAGGTGCCGTCATTTAGCACGGCTTGAGCTCGGATCCCCGCTGGATAAGGCTTCAAATCCTTAGCTTTGATTGTCGGGCAGTATTTATTTACTTGTTTGACGTAGCCCGGCTTCCACCACGAGTTTTTCAGCTCGACCAAGCCAGTCTTTAAGTTATTGATGGTCACTTTCCAAAAGCCCGCAAACGTTAGCATTTGCCAGGTATCTTCTAGACTGAGATTGACCTTGCCATAGCCTTCTCGCTTCCAGCCTTGCACCGCGTTAGGTCCCACCGTAATGGAGCCGTCTATCATCCGCGTGAGATGGACGCCTAAAAAAGGTAAGTCGGGATCGGGAATCGGATAGATAAGGTGATTCACAAAGCCTTGGTACTGGCTCGCAAGTTGATAGTACTCACCGCGGTAAGGGATAATTTGAAACGCGGTTGGGATCCCCATCATTTGGGTCATTCTATCTGCCATCAACCCACTGCATGTCACCACAAACTGACAATGAATCGTTAGCGGCTCCCCGCTTGCTTGGCAGTGCAAGGTCACTTGCTCAGCCGCTTCGCTGGCTCCAATCACTTCTGTACTGAGTTGGGTGACACCACCGAGCGCTTCAAATTCACACACCATTTGCTCAGTCACCCGCCGATAGTCAACAATGCTGGTCGCGCGCACCGCAATGGCACCTAAACCTTTAACATTGGGCTCTTGCGAATGAAGCTCCGCCGCATCCAGCCAGCGCACGTCGATATCATTGGTTAAGCAACGTTCATAGAGCGCCTGCATCCGAGCCATCTCTTGCTCGTTGGTAGCGACCAATAACTTGCCGCAGTTTTCGACCGCAATATCGTGCTTGGCACAAAATTCAACGGTCAGCGCCGCTCCTCGTTTACAGAAATCGGCTTTTAAACTGCCTGGTGGATAATAGACACCCGCGTGGATCACGCCGCTGTTATGCCCGGTTTGATGTTGGGCAACGCTTGCCTCTTTTTCCACCAGCAACACGGAGCAGTCTGGGTATCGCTGCTTTAACTGCCAAGCCGTAGACGCGCCAACAATACCACCACCGACAACTACATAATCATAAACATATTTCATACACGCCTCATGACACTGGCAGTTGAGATTGTTGCAACTGATACTTGCGCCCACTGTATACAAACAGGCCAACAAACCCAACGACGCTCAACAAACGAAGCCATAGCGGAATATCGTGCCACACTAACAAGGCACCAATCATTAATAAGCAAAGGCGGCTTAGCCAGTTAATCGGCCCTTCAAGATATCCTTCAATCGCGCCAATTAAGGCATATGTGCCAATAATGGCAAAAAAGCCAACCTCTAACACCGAGGCGATATCCCAGCTAACTAGGCTAGTATAAGCAATCAGCAAAGGAACAAGATACAAGCCTTTGGCAATTTTCCACGCCATCAGCCCGGTGCGCATCGGCGGCGTTTTGGCAATGGTGGCCGCCGCAAATGCCGTCAAACAAAACGGCGGGGTCACGTTACTGTCTTGCGATAACCAAAAGATAATCAAGTGCGCAGCTAGCAGAGCCAAACTGACCGCCTCCAACCCTAAGCTTTGCTCTAACAAGGTTTCCATAAAGTCAGCTGGCACTAAAGCGACCATTTGCTTGGCGGTTTCCATGGTCATCGGCGCATTTAAAAGATCGAGTTTGTCTGGGGCTGCCAACATAAATATCGCCTTGGCTTGCTCGGGAAGCTGGCCTGATACTAAAAGCTCCAACAATTGGTTTTCAGCAATCAGCTTATACAGAGCAGGTGCCGATAAGGTGCCCAGTACGATATAGGCAGCGGTCACTGGTAATCCCATCCCTAACACTAACGAGGCGACAGCAATTAGCACCAGCATCATAAACAGATCACCGTTTGCCCAACCATCAATCATCAACGAGAAAGTATTACCGATACCCGTGGTGCTGATCACATTCACCACCAAACCAATGCCCACGAGCAAGATAGCGGTGGTGGCCATATTTTTTGCCCCTTGCGACAAGGCCTCGATGATCGCTTTCGGCCCCATCCGGTACTCTTTGGAAAACCAGGAAGCGAAAATCACAGAAATAATCGAAATGCCGGCGGCATAAGTGGGTGTGAAACCTTTAATCAGTAAGGTGACAAGCACCGCAAGCGGGATTAGATTATGCCAACCGCGGAGAAGCACCATCAATAATGAGTCTTCGGTGGTGACAATCTTTTGCACGCCGCTGCGCTTTGCTTCAATGCGCACAAAAAAGCCCACCGAGAGAAAGTAGATCAGCGCAGGAACCAGTGATACAGCAATAATGTCAACGTAAGGAATTTGGGTGTATGAGGCCATAATAAACGCTCCAGCCCCCATTACGGGCGGCATTAATTGCCCCCCAGTTGAAGCCGATGCTTCGACCCCAGCGGCAAAGCGCGACGGAAAACCGGCTTTTTGCATTAAAGGAATACTGATCACCCCGGTCGATACGGTATTCGCCACGCTCGAGCCTGACACTGACCCCATTAACCCAGAGCCAATCACCGCAATAAAGCCCGGCCCGCCAATAATCTTACCCGCCGCCGCACGGGCCACGTTGATGATATAATCTCCAACCCCAGAGCGGACAAGAAAGGCGCCAAATAAAATGAACATAAACACGAACGTCCAGCTAATCCGGGTAATCGCGCCAAACATGCCTTCCGAAGAGTAGTAACTGCGATATAACAGGGTTTCTAGACTCAGTCCGGGAAAATGGAAGATCCCCGACGCCCACTCGCCCCACAGCACGACATAGCTCAAACACACCATAATCAGAATGGGAATAAACCATCCCATGGTACGACGAATCAGCTCCACCACGATGATGATCGCTAAGCTGGCGAATACCCAATCAGCAGTAACAAATTTTACCCCACGCGCGTATAACGCATCTTCGGCATAAGGGATATACAGCAGACAAGCCACTGCACCTAACGCGATAAAAATATCGACCGCCAGCGCTATTTTACTCCGCTTCAAAGAGATATGTGCCGGGTACCAAAGCGCACAAATCACCGCAAACCCCGCAAAGTGGGTCGCCGAAATCCATAACTCGGGAAGCGTTGATAAGGTGTTAAACCAAATGTGCAATACAGACAACACCACGCCCAGCACAGTGATGGTGGTGGTCACCCACGGAAAGTCATCGCGTGTGGGCAATTCAAATTTCTCCAACGCTGTTTCATCTGGCTCTTGCTCAACTGGCTCGCTCATCCCTTTACTCCAAGCAGTGTCTGTTTTTCCATGCAACCTTTGATCTCGATAAGCGCTCCGAGCAACCCCGGAGCGCTATCGCGTTATTCCATTACCAGTTCAGACGGGATGTCGATACCCACTTCTTGATAGTAACGTGCTGCACCTGGATGGAGCGGCACAGGCAAACCGGCGATGGCTTTCTCAATGGCCATGGCTTTAGTGGCCTTATGAATGCCCTGAAGGAAAGACAGATTCTCATAAATAGCCTTGGTGAGCTGATACACATCCTCATCGGAGAGATCTTTGCGCACGGCCAAGAAGTTAGGTTGGGCAATGGTGGTGACCGGCTTATCTAGCTCAGGGTACGTGTTGGCAGGAATTTCGTACTTAGTCCAAAGGTTGTATTTACCGTTGGCCGCTTTGATTTGTTCGTCAGTAAAAGACAAGATGGAAATGTCATTCCCCAATGCCGCGAACGCTTGAGTAACCGCACCAACCGGCACACCGGCTGGGGTGTTCATACCATCAATGGTGCCATTTTGTAGTGCACTGGCACTGCCGCCATAACCCATGTAAGCCAAATTAAAGGATTCCGGCTCCACGCCTAGTCCTTTCATAATCTGACGACCTGAGTTCTCGGTCCCTGAGTTTTTCTTACCGATAGAAAACTTCTCACCCGCAAGGTTGTTTAAATCACTCACGGTACCGGTTTCTGCCAGCTCACTGCGCACAATAAAGTGCTCAACGTTTTGCCAAAGCATAGACACTGAGCGCAGTTGATCTTGGCGGCCACTTTCTGCATACGGCCCCTCGCCGGACCAGGCCCACGCACCATACAATCCCTGTAAAATCGCAAATTGCGCTTCGTCTTCATTGAGCAGTTTCACGTTCTCACCTGAACCAGCAGAGCTGATTGCCGATAGCGAAAAATGATGCTTAGGCGCCAGCTTGACCTTACTCAGCGTCGCCAGCGCGACACCAACAGGATAGTAAGTGCCACCAGTAGAGGCTGTTGCGAGGATGTAGCTTCGGTCTTCTGCGACCGCGGTGGAGGCGACGCTAAATGAGGCCACGGCAAACGTCAGTGCTTTAAATAGCTTATTGATTTTCATTGTTACTCTCCATGTAGGGCTGCGTTATTGGTTTACAAAAACTAAACGGTTTGTTAACAGCAACACATGGATAGCAAAGAGAGTGCCAACAGTTAAGTTATTGTTAATATTAGAATTATTAGGAGAGCTCATCGATAATGAGCAAGATTTTTCTTATTTCCCGCTCAGCTAGTAAGCAAAATCTTGCTCACAGTGCCGCTTCAATAAGCAGTTGACCGTCACAAAACGTAAACAAAGTGTGATCGCGGAGCGCTTGCTGGCGAAATAGTACTGAGCAATTTTTTGCCGACGCACTAAGTGTAATCTGCGCGGTTGAGCCCAAACTTCTTCATCTTTTGGTTCAAGGTACGGCGAGGTAAATCGAGCGCCAACATCACTTCATGAATACGCCCTTGATGTGCCACCAAGCATTCGTGTAGTATCTTGCGTTCAAAGTTATGTAGCTGGATTAAAAGCGGAACATCCGATTGAACGGCTTCCATGGTCGATGAAGGGCGATTGGACAGTATTTCCATCACTGAAATACCATCATCCAAGGCAAACCGTACTGCGACGTTGCGCAGCTCACGAATATTACCCGGCCATGAATAAGACAAAATGGCGTGCCGATCCGCCTCACTGGCCAGGCGTGTCTCCGGATTGGTCTGACGGGTAAAGTGCTCAAACAAGATCAACGCATCATCTTCACGTTCTCTTAGGGATGGAAGGTGAATTTGTGCCACATTCAAACGGTAGTACAAATCTTGTCGGAAGGTTTCATGGTCATTGAGGTCGGCTTTAGCGGCCGCAATCACCCGCGTATCGATCGCTATCGACTGGTTCCCTCCCACTCTTTCAATGGTGTGCTCTTGAAGCGCGCGCAACACTTTCACCTGCATACTTGCCGGCATGCTCTCGACTTCATCAAAAAACAAGGTCCCTTTGTGCGCATATTCGAACTTACCAATACGACGCTGATTGGCGCCGGTAAATGCCCCTGACTCATGGCCAAACAGCTCACTTTCAAATAAGTTTTCCGGGATCGCGCCGCAGTTTATCGGCACAAAACGCTGGGCTTGTCGCGCACTTTCATTGTGTAAACTGGTTGCCACCAGCTCTTTGCCACACCCCGTTTCCCCATAAATGATCACATTGGTGTCGATACGCGCCAGCTTTACCACCTGCTCACGAAGTTGTTGCATCACTCGGCTTTGGCCAATCAGTACCTTCTCCAATCCACTAATACGCGATAAATAGGCTTGTCGCTCTTGTGTCGAGGCATGTTGGCGGTAGCTGTCGACGGCCTCAGTCACGCGCTGAGACAAACGCTCGGGCTCAAAAGGCTTTTCAATAAAATCAAACGCCCCGTTTTGCAGCGCTCCCACGGCCATATCCACATCGCCGTGTCCTGTAATAAACAGCACAGGTGTCGCGACCTGATGCTGGTCTAGCTCGGTAAGAATAGATAAGCCGTCAACATCCGGTAACTTGACGTCACTGACCACGGCATCAAACGGATACTGTAATACAGCTTGTAGCCCTGTTTGGCCCGTGCTGAATGGCTCAACCTCAAAGCCTGCCAACTCTAACCACTGGCAGGTGGTGTGACGAACAATATCGTCATCTTCAATCAAGGCAATGCGCGGGAGTGTCTGTACCGTCATGAGAAAACCATCCGTGATAAGTGACTCATTACGGTAGCAAAAGCCACGCAGCAGAAAAGGATCTAGCTCTCACTTTCTCATCACACCGCTTTAACATTTTTGCTATTCACCGCAGTCTAAAACGGACGTCAGAGCAGAGCACACTATGCAGAATCATCACCGTACCCACCAAGACAGCAAGAAAACCTGGGCAATACTGTTTCTCTCTGGGGTGTTGGTGCTTTTCTTTTATGGGATCAGCCGCGAAGCAGCCTATCAAGGATTAAGTGTGCAAACACACGCCGAGGTACAGAACAAACTTTTAAACTATATCGGTGACGTTCGCCGTGCCTTAAGGCGCTTTTATCACCTGCCTTATTTGCTTACCAACCACCCTGATACCTTGGCAATTGTGAAAGGAGAGCGCCGCGAGACCGCCGCCTTTCAAGTGAAACTGACACAGCTCGATAAAGCGGCCAATACCGAAGGCTGGACACTGCTCTCAACATCAGGTGACGTGCTCGCTTCTAGCCTAATTGATGAGCGCTTTAGCCGTCCCGACCGGTTGGCAATCGTCGAGCAAGTGCTACGTCAAGGTGAAGGTGTGTCATTGGTGAATAAAACCAAAGGCTATGGGCCGCTTTATTACCTCTCTGCCCCTGTTTTTGATGACCTCAACATCGCCGGCATTGTGGTAGTACAAATTGACCTTAGCTTCCTTACTGAGCAACCCATCGCCAGTGATGACCTCATTCTGCTGCAAAATCGGCAACAGCGGTTTTTCCTCTCAAGCAGCAGCCAGTACAGTGCAGACTGGCTGAATGCAGCCCAGCTGAACGCAGCCCGACTGAACGCAGCCCGACTGAACGGGTCACAAGCATCAACGCAAGACAATAAACAAACAGTGAAGAGACAAACGCGCTACCTCTACGACAGTACCGCCATTAGCCAGTGGCGCTTCAATGCCACCCCTTTTTTGGGCCACACGGTAAAATTGGACGATCTTAAATGGTCAGTGAGTTACCTGACCCCCTATAAACCGATAAAAGACACCGCAAACTTGTTCGCATGGGGAGTGGCAACCGTCTTACTTGTCGTCATTCTATTGTTGATCATCGGCCAACAACGACGGCAGAAACACCGTCACCAGCAGCGAATTCAAAGCCTATTACAAGAGTCGCAGCGCCGACTGAAACAAATGATTGATAAAACCCAAGTCGGTTTATTGCTCATTGACGAACAAGGCTCGCTGTATGATCTTAACCCGATGGCCAAGCGGCTATTTGGCTTGCCAGAAAACAATCATCACCGCATTTTTGCTTGGGAGTTGTTTGATACCGGCAATCCACACTCCACCACCCTCACCTTGCTGAAAAATCTCGACAAGCACGATGAATTGGCTGAGCTCAATGCGGTTGAAACCATGGCACGTCGCAGCGACGGTAGCGTCTTTCCTGCGCTTTTCTCACTCACCCGTTTCCCTTGGCATGATGAGCAATACTACCTAGCGACGTTGATTGACATTAGCAAACGCAAAAAAGCCGAACAGTCACTCCAGCAGATGAACCAAGCACTCACCGAGCGCGTGGAAGAGCGCACCCAAGCGCTGCAACAAGCACAAGCGCAACTGATTGAGACCAGCAAAATGGCCGCCTTAGGGAGAATGTCCAGTGCTATTACTCATGAGCTTAATCAGCCACTCACCGGCCTTCGCACCTTACTTACCACCAATACCTTGCTCGCTGAACGCGGCGAGACGGAAAAAGTTAAAGCCAATAACCAGCTGGTGCAAAAGCTGCTTGATCGTATGACTAATATGACCAGCCAACTCAAAACCTTCGCCTACAACAAACCGCACCACCTGCATGCCGTTTCTTTACCCGATGCCCTCAACGAAACCTTGCGTGTGTATCAAGCTCAGTTGGCAGACATTGATGTGCGGGTGCGTATGCCTCACGACACCCCCATGATACTCGGTGAAGGACAAAGGTTATTACAAATCCTAGGAAACTTGATATCTAACGCATGCGATGCGATGGCAAATACCGCTTCGCCGACTTTGGTGTTTGTGGTCACGCCCACCAAAAAGGCAGTCGAACTGACGGTGAGTGACAACGGCTGCGGGGCGTCAGAAGAGGCTTTGGAGACCATGTTCGAGCCGTTTGTCACCTCGAAGAAAATCGGTGAGGGACTTGGGTTAGGATTAGCAATCACAGCCAATAACGTGCGGGATATAAATGGTAAAATACGAGCTGCAGCCAACGCCCAAGGCGGCCTGACCTTCACGCTTACTTTTCAGCCAGCCTCATGATCATTAAACTACCAGACATAGCCCACTCGTGCCCACAATCAGGCTTGAATCTTTAAAACCGGTACCGGAGGCTGGCTAGGCCATAGTGAAGCCAAGAAAAGTTATAGACTTCATCGTTGTCCGCCCCGCCTTCTAGGGTGCGATAACCCAGAGCGCCATACCAGCCATCGCCAAGGTGATACTCCAACATCAGCGCCGCATCAACCGCTCGTCCCATGGGTGACCACGCGCCTTCCACATCCAAGATCAACGCCGCGCGATCGGATAGACGATATTGACCATACCCATGCAACAAGGGCACCACGCCAACGTTGGACTTCGTTGCTTTTGTTTCACCTTGCGCGAGGGTGATTTCAGCATCTCTCACCAAGGCGGCAGCACCGACGCCCCACTGCCAAGGGCCTTGATCGTAAAACGTCCAGCGGTATGTCGCACGATAGGTATTGAATTGATAATCCGCGTCAATCGCTTGCCCATCGGCAAAGCGCTGATCCTGAAACTGGATGCTTTTTGACAGCGTGCCACGACCATCGACAGAGAGAGGCGCAAAGGTTAGGCGTACCGCGTGCTGGGGATTGAACTGATACGTGCCATACAAACGCAAGTAAGGCGTTGCGGATCGGCCGGTTAAATCGGTCATATCAAAGCGAGTGCCAGTATCTCCGGGGATGCTGACATCATTTTTGCTAAACGTCACCCCGCCGGTTTCAACGCGAAAATCCAACCCTTGCGCATAGGCCCCCGTTGATAGCCCCCCGACAAACAACACACTCATGATTCGAGCTGTCTGTTGGCAAATCGTGTGCAAGTCTAAGCCTGCCCTAAGCCATTGTCGCGTATGACCAAACGTTGTGGTTCTGCCCTTTCTCATTGCGCTTTGCCCTTATTATCGGCGTCAATCGCAGCATACATAATATGCTGAGGCCCTGCCGCGCCGCCCCAATACAGCTCACCTGTATCAGTAAAGCCGCCTTTTTGGTAACAGGCTTTAGCGGCCGGGTTTTGACAGTTCACAGTTAGATACACCCAATTGAAATCACGGTAAGCAACGGGCAAATACTCAAGCAAGGCTTTAACCGCACCGGTGCCTAGACCTTGCCCTTGATAACGCGCATCCACTACAAACATGCGCAGACCCAACGTCTTTGGCGGGCAAAAGTCATACTGAGACGCATAGTCAGTATCGAGTTTAAAAAAGCCTACCGTCTCGCCCGATCGCTTGATCCCATGGCGGTGAATAGCCTCGCTGGTCTCAGCAAGAAATTCGTCAGCGGTCCCCGCAAACTTTACTTGTTGGTCAGGTAACGATACCTGGCGAACACCGTCGATATCCTCATCAGTCAGTGGAGCGACGCTTATCTTGGTGAGCTGACTTGTGGTGGTTTCTGACATACCAGTTCTCATCATCCTTGTTATTGGTATAGGGCTGTGCGCTAGTTGTAGTGGTCAATAGTCTGAGCGGTCAATGCTGAGCACCCGAGGTTAGGGAGCACCAAACAACGCGCTGCTCCGTTAAAAGACAGGCATAAAAAAGGGAGCCCTGCTACACAGCGCTCCCTATCATAGCGTGCCAGTTAGGTTAAATCACTGACAATTCAACCCTAATATTGCCACGTGTCGCATTGGAATACGGGCATACTTGGTGCGCTTGCTCAACCAATGACTGCGCGGTGTCTTTATCTAGATCGCCAACAGACACTGCCAGCTTCACGGCAATACCAAAACCACCATCAATGGGGCCAATCGACACTTCTGAGTTAATGTGGGTGTCTTCCGGCAAGGTGACGCCTGCTTTACCCGCCACCAAACGCAGCGCACCAATAAAACACGCCGCATAGCCGGCAGCAAAAAGCTGCTCAGGGTTAGTGCCTTCGCCATCGTTTCCGCCCAAACCTTTAGGCGTGGAAAGCGCCACATCTAAACGTCCGTCATCAGATTTTGCAGACCCTTCGCGGCCTCCAGTAGCGGTGGCTTTTGCTGTATAGGCAACACTTTGTAGCTCTTTCATTTCACTCTCCTGTGTTTCAGTCCACTTGCGGCTTGCTCTATCGCACTGAGCAAACACGGTGAAGACGGCTTGTGTTATTTATTTTGCATGCAAAATACTAGATCGCATAACC
This sequence comes from Salinivibrio sp. AR640, assembly GCF_001995405.1. Taxonomy (NCBI): domain Bacteria; kingdom Pseudomonadati; phylum Pseudomonadota; class Gammaproteobacteria; order Vibrionales; family Vibrionaceae; genus Salinivibrio; species Salinivibrio sp. AR640. The sequence goes on from NZ_MUFD01000002.1 coordinate 219,181, forward strand.
CAGCATTGCAAATACTTTGCGTACAAAATAAAATACTCACTAGACACACGGACAATGACAAGCCATGACCTATCCCCAATTGAAGCTCAATAGCCAAATTTGTCACCGCTTATACAAGGCCTCCAACGGTATTTCGCGCGCCTACCGAACCTGGCTGACCGAGCTTGATCTCACCTATCCGCAATATGTAGTGATGATGGCGCTGTGGGAAACTAACCGACTCGCGATCGCAAATCTGGTTGAGAAAACCGGCATTGATGGTGGCGCGATGACGCAGATTTTGAAAAAGATGAGCGATAAAGGCTTGCTCACCATCGAGAAAGACGAAGACGATAAGCGAAAGCGGTGGGTAACATTGACGGGCAAAGGCATTGAGCTGCAGCACCAAGCAGCAGAAATTCCTGAAAAGATTCGTTGTAAGTTTCCTAGCATTGATGATCAGCAAGCCCAGCAACTTATTGCGCTGCTGGATAAAATCAATCATGACTTAGGAGAAAGCGACGCATAAACGTCGGCTGAGCAGCACTCAAGGCTAACGTATCGATAAGAAAGCCAAACTATTACTTGGTCGTTGCCCCCTTTACTGACACAATCGGTGCTGTTACCTCGATATTAACGGACAACAATGAAACTATTAGCCCGCAACCTTGCTCGCACCATCACCGAACACGAACTCCGTCAGCTATTTTCTGAGTATGGTGATGTCACCGAATGTAACCTGGTGCTGGACCAAGAGACTGGCGAATCCAAAGGCTTTGCTTTCGTGACCATGCCTGACGATGCCCAGGCCAACGCTGCAATTGCCGCACTGAACCTGGCCAGCGTTGCAAAGAGCAAAATCCGCGTGAAAATCGCGAACTAAGCAAAAAAAGCCCTTTGCACTTACATTGGCTGTGAGGCGGGAACGATAGCCAACACGATCACCCGTGTTGGCTTTTGTTTATGGTCGAGACTTCTGTCCATGGGCGAATACTATTCAGCTGATCTTCGAGCTCATGTTCAGTAATTTCAGTATCATAGGCGATTTGAGCACGCAGCCAATAGCCCTTCGATAATCCAAAAAAACGGCATAAACGCAGGTCTGTATCAGCCGTTATAGCCCGTTTACCAGCAATAATTTGACCAATACGCTGTGCGGGCACTCCGATTTCTTTAGCCAAACGATATTGCGAAATCCCCATGGGAGTCAGGAATTCCTCTTTTAGCAACTCGCCCGGTGTGACAGCTTCTACAGTACGCATGAGCGACCTCCTAGTGATAATCAACAATTTCGACATCTTCCGCACCACCTTGAACCCAACGAAAGCAAATGCGGAACTGATTATTGATTCGAATGCTAAATTGCCCTTTACGACCACCCTTTAGCGGCTCTAGTTTGTTGCCAGGCGGTATTTTGAGATCATCTAAATCGCTTGAGATTTGTAGCTGGCGCAATTTTCTAAGCGCGACTCGCTCAAAATTGGCGAAGCGCTTTACCCGCTTTCCCTGTGCTAGCTTTTCAGTATCTTTGCACTTAAACGTTCGAATCATAAACCCAATAGTAACGCAGAGCGTTAATAACGTAAAGCGTCACCAAACCATAGCTGATTGACAGCCTACGCTCGACTCGTCACTATCAAGCTTTCGGCATGTGGTGAAGATCGAGCAGTAAAAATGGCAAAACCGAATAAAAAAGGCCCCACCAAAACCATCGATATTTTCTGTAAACGTTGTAATGCGCCACTGTTTAAATATCGCAAAGGTGGTAAAGGCGCTTTGGTGAAGTGCTTTAAAGAAAGGATTGTTGAGGATGCCACCACCACGCCGTGTCACTGCCCTCAGTGCGAACAGCCCTTTGCGCGTGACACCCTGATGCGAGGCACACCAGCCTACAAATTTATTGGCGGTAAGGTATGGTTCAAATGAAGATAACCCCTTTAGGCAATACGTTAGGGGCGCAAGTCGATAATGTCGATTTATCCCAGCTGTCAGACACTGAGTTTGCGGTGCTGTACCAAGCACGCCAATCGAAATATCACGTTCGTTTTCGCTGGCAAAAACACTCGGTGGCAATCTGGGATAATCGCGCCACCCAACACTACGCAGTAACCGATTATGGCGACGCGCCCAGACGATTGCACCGCGTCACGGTTCAGGGTGACAGTGCTCAGTAACACCTGACGGCGCTCAGGTACGGGTATATTCATACAGATTGTTGCGATGCCCATAAAGCATGATTGGGTGTTGTCGCTGAAACCCGAGCTTTTCGAGCAAACGGTTTGAGGGTTGGTTGTCCGGTAAGGTCACTGCTTGAACGGTACTCAGTCCGCTCGCTAACAAGGTTGCTTCAAGCACTGCCTCGGCGGCTTCTGTGGCATATCCTTTCCCGGTATAACGCGATAACAACGCGTAGCCTAAATCTGGATATGCTAACTCATCGCGCTTGAGCACACCGCACATGCCGATGGGCTCACCATCTTCCCGCCGTTCTACCAGATTCAGGCCAAAGCCATGTGCTTGATAACTTGTGAGCGGCCCGTGACGGAGATACTCGATCGCGTCTTGCTCAGTACGCACCTTTTTATCCGCGATATAGCGAATGAACGACGCATCATTAAGCAGCTCCACAATAAACGGCGCATCGTCGAGTATAAACTGTCGCACATTGAGCCTTTTTGATCGGCATATCAGTGTCATAAACCACTCGCCTACTGAAACGTTCTATCGCGCCATAATCGCATATTGGCGCGAATAAGTATCTACGCCGGCAACCAATACTGATAAAAATCTTCTCCCCCCTCATCGGAACCAAAGCTACACACAAAAGCGTCCCGACGTGCAGCCACGCAATAAGCAAAATCGGTTTCAAGATTGATAGGACGGAAAGTTAGGTGCATGGGTGTATCCCCAAAATTGATATTTACGTGATGATGCTCCAATATCATAAGGCTTTCTGCGACTATTGTAAGTATTTACTTTTAAATACCGAGATAATGACTCACAGGGAACAGGTATGCCAGTATCAAGCTTTAAAGGTGATTTTTGCAATAATAGATAGCTTTGATGGAATCAAGGAAATGAACAGGATAATCGATACTGCCCATGTACTTGAAGCAGTCTTATCTGGTGTTCCACTATTTCAACTATTTGCATCAAGAAGTGCAAATGGTTCAGTTATTATTGAGGGTTCAGCATCAGTAGTATCCACAGGTATTAATATTAGTATATATAACTGGAAAGGTTTCGCTGATGCATTTAAAAGTGTAGGAATTATTCGGCGCCGTAGACTGCAAGATCACGCTGATATGACAGCATTAAATGCAACAGGAAAAGATTATGAATTTTGGAGATGTGTTTCTAATGCACTGTAGAAAAGTCACCTTACTTTTACTGATAAGCCTTCCTATTGTAGGCCATGCCCTTACATGGGAAGAATTTTTAAAGTCCGAAATGGATAGCACTTATTCTGCACTAGAAGAAAAAGCAAGTAATTGCCGTAAAAATCGTCAACCATTAGAGCCTATCAAGGAAAGCTGGTTTGTTAATCTTAGTCGAAGCGAAAAAGTAGCAGCAGCTGGTTATATTAAACATCTAGCAGAAATTGATTGCTGGGGAAAAGAGCTATCCTCCTACAACTCTGCATTGTTAGCATATACTTCTGAATCGAAAGATACACAGTACTTAGACGAGTGGCTCGAGCTATCGAATGTATATCGCAGTGACGACTTTAAGCATGAATTTGATGCACTCAACGTAAAATCGCTTGTAAAATGGTACAACCGACAATCAACAGTTATGCCTTTCGATATGATTGAGTTCCTTGAGCAATATCCTGAATTTCAGAATAGCAATGAATAGCCGTAGAGATAATACCTCGGGCAATAATACGATCAAAACCAAAGAATAATCAGCAGTTTCGGTAGCTAAATAAAACCCGACAATCGTATTGCGACTCTTGTTATCCCCGCTACTAATCAGTCAGCTAAAGAGTGGTTTGTTTAGAGCGGGAGTCCAATTAACCCACTATACACCTATCTCCAACGCCCTGCCTCTATCACATTTTTCAGTTCATCATAGAGCCTATCTAAATCTTCGTATCTTGACAAATCAGCCGTTAACCCATGGTTACCAAAGATTTTTATAGATTTTACCTTTCCCTTTGAACGCTTAACCTTGATCGTTTTAACGCTTTCCCACTCCATGATTTCTTGTGTGTCAGGCTCATAAGAAATTAATCCCTTGCCTGAAACTTCAATGGTATGATTTTCAGCGTAGTTTTTAAAATCGCATCTTCCTTTATAGTTTAATAGCGCAGGAACAGAGCAAAAAAGGCAAACATAAAGGAGATACTCAAGACTAATTACATTACCCATAAACCATGAACCAAAAAATATCAAAGAAGGCCAAAACATAAAAACACTAAGCGGCCCTAGATACAAATTTCTTGTTCTTTTATCTGCTATTTTAAACTTCATTAGCACTACTCTATCTAAATGTATAACGAATGACAGGGTTACCCTCTTGAATATCTTCCACACTGAGGTGCGACTTTTAATACCGGAGGTAGCTATATTTACTCATTCTTTTTTAGCGTTAATCTCGCTAAGCACTACTTTTAGACTCACGCGATGAATGACTAAAAAAATCGCCATAAATTTCTGTTTGCGTAAGATGGTGGCAATCTTAAATTTAATGATCAGAGACGGCGTGATATGAAATAAAAAAACCTCGCCAAAATTTAGTAATTGATGACATACTCGTTTGTTATACCGCTGTATTTAGTATTGTATGACGTCTTGCAAGCCAGTTAATACGAGAATCATGTAAACACTGAACTTCGTCTAAGCACACTTCTTTAATTGCCCTAATACGGCTCTCAATTTGTTGCTTATTCATTGTTGCTTCCGATTCTTTATCAACCACAAGCTTTTTCATATAAGCCTCATAAGAACTGCGATGCCACATTTCACTAGGGTATAGATAGTTATTAAAAGCATCTAATCTCAATTGGTAATCCTGTTCTAATTGCTTATCCAATTCACTTTCATGCGATGCTGCATGGAAATAAACTCGTAGAGCTACAAAAGCAAGTCTAATCTTTTCCATTTCTAGATCTGTCAAGTAACCTGACATATCAATTGTTAAAGTATCATTATGAACAACCGAGATTGTCGTGTATAAATACTCGTAAGATCTTCTGACAATAAAATATTCTGAGCGTGAAATATACACTCATCAAGGTACTCAATGACTATATCTTTTTTCTCTTTAAATGCAGCTTTCCTCAATTTCAGAAAACTTAATAAACATTTCATGGGAATATCTCATATTTGATGTAAACAATTGATAGCTTAGGCAAAAGCTAGCATATATTGTTCACTAAAATATTATAGAAACTCCACTCTCACGTGATGAGCGGTATAACGAATGACATGGATTCCCCCTCTTGAGGATTTGCCACACTTAGGTGCGGCTTTTAATACCGGAAGCAAACATGTCTACTCAATTCTTTTGTGGTGTTTATTTCGCCAATCATCACTTTTTAAGTAACAATGTATCCGCTTGTTTCTTGGCTGCGTTCGCGCTGAAAAAAGTGCCAGACGCAGCGCCTACCTATGCGAACTTAAACTATTTACTTAATAAAGAAACAGGCTTGTTCAGCACCCAAATAAAGTGTCGACTGCGCGACACTTATTCTTACTTGTTATACCGTTGATTCACGCTGCTGCTCTTTGAATTTATCTATTGAAGTTCGGATCGTTTTTTTTGACTCAAACTCTGGAGTACAAGAGTAGATCGCCCACTTATGGATAAGACTAGGCTTCCCTTTGAAGGCAACAAATGAGCGTATTTTTGCGTACCGTTGAAGTCGTTTAGAGTCAGTATAGATATGGGTTATAACAAACGCTCTCTCGTAAGCCAAAAGATAATAAAATACATACACATATGGTAGTAAAGATACAGACAGCAACATAGGAACCAAGAAATCCCGGAATGTATCAACACTGACAAACTTACCTGGCTCATTATATATATTTAAGATGGAGTCGATGAAAATAAAAGCTCCCATTATGGCTAAAATATAGTCAGATATTTTTTGTGCTTGCTTATACTCTGGTTTACCTCTAGCAAAAGCACTACAACACGCAAATAGTGTACCTGTCGTTACTAGAAATAATTCAGTTATAAAACCGTAGGAATGAAATGCTACTAGGAACTCGATTAGTACAATCAGCTTAACCTGAGAATTTAACGATGCTTTCAAGTACTCTTTGGGCTCGGTGATCTTAGTCGTATTCATAAGCTGAACAAAGCCAATAAACACAAACCACAGTATCGTATTTTTAAGTTGTCCTACATTCCAAACATCCATGCTATAAAGTAAATATACGACAATTAAAATATATAAAAGCAGAGTGCCTATGGTTATCAGTATGGCTTTTTGGCAAAAAGATTTTAGGACTAACTCTATAGCCGGTAGAACTTCCTTACTTTTTATGGAAGCCCAAATGAAGACAACAATGACCAGAGTAGCTGTAGCTAACTCTCGATTATTAAAAATATCCAAATGCCCTCCTGAGCCTAAAAACGGTATAACGAATGACATGGATTCCTCCTCTTGAAGATCTGCCACACTTAGGTGCAGCCTGTAATACCGGAGGTAACCATGTCTACTCAATTCTTTTGTGGCGTTGATCTCGCCAAGCACCACTTTTCTCTTCACGCGGTGGATGACCATGGAAAAGTCATTCTCCATAAATCCGTTTCACGCGCTAAACTACTGGCTACATTAGTAAATATGCCTACGATGTGCATAGGTATTGAGGCCTGTGGTGGGGCACATTATTGGGCCAGAGAATTCAACAAGCTCGGCCACGATACCCGCATCATGGGCGCAAAGTATGTCGGTCCTTATCGCATAACCTGAACGATGCCGTTGCCATTTGTGACGCTATCCAGCGCCCAAACAACCGGTTCATTCCTGTTAAGTCACTCGAACGCCAAGCGATTCTCGTTTGTTAGGTTATGATTGTTTTTCCCATATTTTAGGCAGGCCTACCTGTTCACATATATTGCACTGAAGTGTGTGACCATCATTCATAACATGAAGTTTCAGGCTATCTTTTGGGTTACCATTGTGCAAAGACAATATATTTCCGCTAAATTCAGCACTCATAGAGAGTTTTTTCATGTCAGCGACATTCATCTCTGTGATGTTGATCCACTTTAACGGACACGTCTTTCGTTAAGTACATTGTTTTTCAAACGCTATCGGCGACATATAGCCAATGCTACTGTGTAACCGTGTTCGATTATAAAAGTACTGAATATATTTTCTGAGCTTCTCTCGTAAGTGCCTTAAGTTAGCAATCGGTGCATCTTTGATTAACTCGCCCTTAAGCGATTTAANTGATGTTGATCCACTTTAACGGACACGTCTTTCGTTAAGTACATTGTTTTTCAAACGCTATCGGCGACATATAGCCAATGCTACTGTGTAACCGTGTTCGATTATAAAAGTACTGAATATATTTTCTGAGCTTCTCTCGTAAGTGCCTTAAGTTAGCAATCGGTGCATCTTTGATTAACTCGCCCTTAAGCGATTTAAAGAACGACTCGACTTCTGCATTATCCGTACATTTCCCTGGCCGATTCATGCTCTGCTCAACACCGTGTTCCGCCAGTAAATGTCGCACCCTATCCGCACAATACTCGCGTCCTCTATCAGTATGAAATAGCAGCCCCCGTTTAGGCTTTCGACTAGCGAGTGCTTTAACAATGGTGAACATCGTCAAGTTTGAATCAAGTCTGTCGCTTAGCGCCCAGCTAAGTACCTTTTTTGAGTAAACATCAATCACTACCGCTAAGTAGCCCCATCGGTTTCCTACTTTTATGTAGGTAACATCCGCAGTCCATTGTTGATTGATTTGGCACGCCTTTTCTTTTTCTAAGCGTCGATTGACGAGTCCTTTAAAGAAC
>NZ_MUFD01000030.1:0-39422 GCF_001995405.1 Salinivibrio sp. AR640
CAATAATAACGCCTAGTTTGATTGGCATAGCGGGTTTTTATCCATGTCTGTTGCCGTGATAGCGACAGTGATATGCTTGGGTTTGTTTTTCCATTTCAGTGAGACCTGCTGCATAAAAGGTCAACCATAAAATATAATGGAGTTTATCGTGTCTGACATTAGCCAATTATCACCGCGCCCTGTTTGGGCGTTTTTCGACCAAATCTGTGCTATACCTCATCCTTCTTATCATGAGTCACAGTTAGCCCAGTTTATTATCGATTGGGCAAAGGGACGTGGTTTAGCGGTTCGTCAAGATAACGCCGGTAACCTATTCATTCGTAAACCAGCCACTCCCGGCATGGAGAATCGCAAGGGCGTAGTCTTACAAGCCCACCTCGATATGGTGCCTCAGAAGAATGAAAATACCGATCACGATTTTACCCGCGATCCTATTCGTCCCTATGTGGATGGGGAGTGGGTCACTGCCGATGGCACCACGTTAGGTGCGGATAACGGTATGGGGATGGCATCCTGCCTTGCTGTTCTCGATGCCGATGATATCGAGCACGGTCCACTTGAAGTATTACTCACCACCAACGAAGAAGCAGGTATGGATGGCGCGTTTGGGCTTGAAGCAGGCTGGCTAACAGGTGACATACTGCTTAATACCGACTCAGAGCAAGAAGGGGAAGTGTACATGGGCTGCGCGGGTGGCGTGGATGCCAGTATGCATTTTCCACTCGAGCGACAAGCGATAGAGGGAGATCTGGCACGCTTTACGATTGGCATTAAAGGATTAAAAGGGGGTCACTCGGGCGTGGATATTCACACGGGCCGAGCGAATGCCAATAAATTATTAGCCCGTTTACTGAGCCATCATCTTGATGACGTCGACATGAGCCTACTCGCGATACGTGGTGGTACATTACGCAATGCCATTCCTCGTGAAGCGTTTGCCGATATTGCCGTGCCTGCATCGCAAAAAGACGCACTGGCTGGCGCTGTTGACCGGTTCGCGACGCTGCTACAAGACGAGTTAGGCCGCTTGGAAGAGCAAGTGACCTTGGTAATGGAATCCACTGACAATGCAACTGATCCCCTCACACGCGCCGTCCAATCACGTTTATTAGCGGCCTTAAATGCTGCGCCTAACGGGGTAGTGAGAATGAGTGATGATGTCCCTGGCGTGGTCGAAACATCACTTAACCTCGGCGTGATTAATACTGAGGAAGATAAAATTACCGCCTTATTTCTGATCCGTTCATTGATCGACTCAGGCCGTGAAAACGTGCAAAGCATGCTGCAATCACTGGCAAGCTTAGCGAATGTTAATGTCGAGTTTTCAGGCGCCTACCCAGGTTGGAAACCGGATCCCGATTCAGAGATTATGCATATTTTCCGCGATACCTATGAAGGAATCTATCAGCGTAAACCTGACATCATGGTCATTCATGCGGGGCTAGAGTGTGGCCTATTTAAACAGCCCTATCCCAACATGGATATGATTTCATTTGGTCCGACTATCAAGTTTCCGCATTCTCCCGATGAGAAAGTAAATATCGATAGTGTTGGGCACTATTGGCAACAAATGCAGGCGATTTTAAAAGAGATTCCAGTTAAAACGGCCTAGTCGAGTAGACTCAGTTGGGGGGCGGTATCGTCTCCCAACCCAACCGACAAACCAATCAGGCGAATACCTCGCCCTTCCCCTCGATAAAAGGCTTCGTGTAACAAGGTATCAAACAAGGCGCGGTCCAAGGACTCACATCGGTGTGCGACCGTGGTGGTTTGAAAGTCATTAAACTTCATTTTGATCCCTTGCCGGCAAATTCGTCCCCCTGCATCAGCTTTTTCTAATCGCGTCAGCAATTCATCGTATAAACGATCAATCCACGGCAAACAGGCATCAAGCAAGTTTAGATCCTCAGACAAGGTTTTTTCGACCCCAACGGATTTCCGTATACGCTCAACTTGCACCTCACGTCGATCAATGCCATGAGCACGCTGCCAAAGCACGGAACCAAATTTACCAAAGCGCTGGACAAGCATTGATGGATCCGCGGTTTGAATATCATGGCAGGTAAACAAATTCCATTCATGCAACTTGGTCAAGGTGACCCGTCCCACACCAGGAATAGACTGTAAAGGGAGATCGCGAACAAAGTGTTCAACTTGGTCGGGTGACACCACGCAAATACCATCGGGTTTGTTTTTATCCGACGCTACTTTGGCGATAAATTTAATCGGCGCCACGCCCGCCGAGGCCGTTAATCCTAACTCATGGCGAATGTCTCGCCGAATTGCTTCGGCTATTAAGGTTGCAGAATTTTGATAACATTGAGTCTCAGAGACATCGAGGTAGGCTTCGTCAAGGGAAAGCGGTTCTATGGTATCGGTATAGCGATGAAAAATAGCATGCAACTGTTGAGAGATGCGACGATATTTCGCCATGTCGCCACGCATCACTGTCAAGCCGGGACACAGCTTTAATGCTTGAGCGGTGGCCATCGCAGAACGTATGCCAAACCGCCGCGCGGGATAATTACAGGTGGCAATGACACCACGTCCATCGGCAGAGCCACCAATGGCTAAAGGAATAGACTGTAAGGCCGGATTATCGCGCATTTCTACTGCGGCATAAAAACAATCCATATCAATATGAATGATTTTTCTGCTCATGCTCCGGCCTTTTCATCAGAGTTCAGACGGGTTAGCCACGCGCTTTATAAAATGACGCGTTGGCAAAACACGTTAGATGATTTGATTTTTTTTCCACTCACGCGTTTTCTCCGCCCGCGCTTCGCGTTTTTTTCGTGCATCGCACGGCTCTGGGCAGTCACACTCTTTTTCAATACCGATCGCCCCCAAGCCACCACAGCTGCCGCTGATGGTTTTTTGCTGAACGATATAACCGATCGCCATACCCGCAATGACAAGGAGAAAGACTGCGAAGGTGATAAGAAAGACTGACATAATTGCTCACCTATTATTGGTCGTGATGCTCAGCGCCATGTGATGCGCTGAGCGAGTAACACGCATTACGCGTGCTTTAATCGTACTGCCTCAACGGCACTGACGCTGTACATAAAGACACTAACGCTGCAAATAAGGTTTAAACGCCTCTGACGCGATTTCTTCAAACCCATCGTCTGTTTTTACTACCATAAATACAGGAATATTCGCTTTGTTGGCTAATTCCATCGCTTTATCTGGCCCAAGTACCATAAAGCCCGTGGCTAAGCCATCAGCCGTCATACAAGACGGATCAAGCACGGTTACTGAGACCAAGTGATGATTGATCGGACGTCCTGTCGCAGGATCGATAATGTGCGAATAACGCATACCATCACTTTCAAAGTAGTTGCGATAGTCGCCAGATGTAGCAACCGCCATATCGCCTGGCTCGACGATCTCTTGTACTGACTGCGCTCCCGCACTCGGTTTCTCAATCGCGATACGCCAAGGCACTTGATCTTGGTTCACACCTTTTAATTGTAACTCACCACCAATCTCAACCAAATAGTTATCGAGTCCTAAATCGCCAAGGTAGTTTGCCACAACATCCACTCCGTACCCTTTCGCAATGGTTGATAAGTCAACATACAAGTCAGGGTTGGTTTTTGTGAGTCGACGCCCATCTACACTAAGGTGTTCTAAGCCCGTCATCGCCATCCGTGACGCTATCTCTTCATCACTGGGAATAGTCTCCGGCCGCTTTTCTGGCCCAAAACTCCAAAGATTAACCAATGGTCCCACTGTGACATCAAGCGCGCCTTGGGTAAATTGATTCAGCCGAATCGCCTCATTAATCACGGTGATTGTCGCTGGAGAGACAGAAACAGGTGAGTTCGCTTGGTGCTGGTTGAATTGACTCAGTTCGGAGTCTGTTCGGTAAGTCGACATCTGATCGTTGACTGTTTCTAAACGCTGATCGATAGCCGCTTGAACGACATCCTGCGAGGGAGTAGCGTCCGTCGCGATATATTTGATCGAATAATAAGTCCCCATCGTCTCGCCCGTAAGATGCACAAGCTCAGGGGCGCGCTCACAACCGACAAGACCTGCAACCACGGCAACGACTGTTGCACAGCGTAACCAAAACTTCTTCATAGTGGTGTCCTTCGACATCAGGTTTATACGTAAAATGGCTGGCCCTTGGGCCAGCCATTACAAGGTCAGACGAACAATCAGTGCCTATCCGCCGAAATCATCCAACATGATGTTTTCGTCTTCAACACCAAGATCTTTAAGCAAACCAATCACGGCAGCGTTCATCATTGGTGGCCCACACATGTAATACTCGCAGTCTTCCGGTGCTTCGTGGTCTTTCAGATAGTTTTCATAAAGCACATTATGGATAAAGCCAGTATCACCCTCCCAGTTATCTTCTGGTAGCGGGTCGGACAGTGCGCAATACCAGTTGAAGTTCTCATTTTGCTCTTGGAGCATATCGAAATCTTCAACGTAGAACATTTCACGTTTAGACCGCGCGCCATACCAGAACGTAATCTTACGATCCGTGTTAAGGCGTTTGAGCTGGTCAAAGATATGTGAGCGCATTGGCGCCATACCTGCACCACCGCCGATAAAGACCATCTCCGCGTCAGTGTCTTTGGCGAAAAACTCCCCAAATGGACCCGAGATAGTACACTTGTCACCAGGCTTTAATGACCAAATGTAAGAAGACATCTGGCCCGGTGGCACGTCTGGGTTACGCGGTGGTGGCGTCGCCACACGTACGTTAAGCATGATGATACCCTCTTCTTCAGGGTAGTTAGCCATGGAGTACGCACGAATAATGTCTTCATCTACCTTAGACTCGTAACGGAAAAGGTTGAACTTCTCCCAGTCTTCACGGTATTCCTCAGGAATATCAAAATCCGAGTACTTAATGTGGTGTGGTGGCGCCTCAATTTGAATATAACCACCGGCACGGAAAGGTACCGATTCACCATCTGGAATACGTAATTTAAGCTCTTTGATAAACGTGGCTTGGTTATCGTTAGAAATAACTTCACAATCCCACTTCTTCACACCAAAGATCTCTTCTGGCAGCTCAATCTTCATATCTTGCTTAATAGCAACTTGACACGATAGACGCTCACCTTCACGCGCTTCACCTTTGGTAATGTGATCAAGCTCGGTCGGTAGAATGTCACCACCGCCTTCTTTAATCTTCACACGACATTGACCGCATGAACCACCGCCACCACAGGCAGAAGACACAAATACACCAGCACCAGCCAGTGCGCCAAGCAGTTTTCCGCCTGGCTGAGTGACGATCGCTTTTTCAGGATCGTCATTAATATCGATTGTGATGTCTCCGGTTGGTACCAGCTTCGATTTGGCGAATAAAATCACCATCACCAACGCCAGTATTATCAGAGTAAACATCACCACACCAAGAATAATGTCCATTGACTATTCCTTTCCTCGCAGTTTACCCGGCTTACAGTTGCACACCAGAGAAAGACATAAAGCCCAATGCCATCAGACCTACTGAGATAAAGGTGATCCCTAATCCTCGTAGTGCAGGTGGCACATCTGAATACTTCATTTTCTCGCGGATCCCCGCCAGCGCGACGATGGCTAACATCCAGCCTACACCCGAACCAAAGCCATAAACGACCGACTCGGCGAAGTTGTAATCACGTTGTACCATAAATGATACGCCACCAAAGATGGCACAGTTCACTGTAATCAACGGTAGGAAAATACCGAGTGCGTTGTAGAGCGGCGGGAAGAACCGATCCAATACCATTTCCAAGATTTGTACCAAAGCAGCAATAACACCGATAAAGGTCACAAAGTTCAGAAAGCTCAGATCCACCCCTTTAACCAACGCATCTTCACGTAGGATAAGGTTGTAAACCAGGTTGTTAACCGGTACCGAAATAGTCAGTACCACCACAACAGCGACACCGAGGCCGAACGCCGTTTTCACTTTCTTAGACACCGCCAAGAAAGTACACATGCCGAGGAAGAATGCCAACGCCATGTTCTCAATAAAGATTGAGCGCACCAGCAGGCTTAGATAGTGTTCCATGTGCTGTTACTCCTTCGCTTCAACTTGTTCTGGTTTGAAGGTACGCACAATCCAAATCAAAAAGCCGATGAGGAAGAATGCAGAGGGGGCTAACAGCATCATGCCGTTAGGCTGATACCAACCACCTTCGCTGACAACCGGCAGGATTGATACGCCAAAGACAGAGCCAGAGCCAAGAAGCTCGCGGAAGAAAGCCACTGTCATCAGAACAAAACCATAACCCAATGCGTTACCGATACCATCCATGAACGACGGTAGTGGCGATGACTTCATTGCATAGGCTTCAGCGCGTCCCATCACGATACAGTTAGTGATGATCAGCCCCACGAAGACCGAAAGCTGTTTAGAGATGTCATAAACAAACGCTTTCAGCGTTTCGTCAACCACAATAACTAATGAAGCGATGATCGCCATTTGAACGATGATACGTACACTATTAGGAATGTGGTTGCGAATCAGCGACACGAAAAAGTTAGACATTGCGGTGACGAACATCACCGCCAGTGTCATGACAAAGGCTGTCTGCATCTGCGTAGTCACCGCTAGTGCCGAACACACCCCGAGAACCTGTAAGGCAATCGGGTTGTTGTCTAGCACCGGCGATAGCAGATTTTTCTTCAGTTCTTTCGCTTCAGCCATTGGTCAGGCCTCCCTCACGAACTTTTGCTAAGAACGGGCCGAAACCCTGCTCACCTAGCCAGAAATTAAATTGATTCTGAACACCGTTACTGGTCAGCGTTGCACCAGAAAGCGCGTCAATGCCGTGCTCACTTCCTTCAGGTGCGCCGCCTTTAACGATTCGAATGGCTGGCTCGCCTTGCTCGTTGAACAGTTTTTTACCATCCCACTTCGCGCGCCATTTCGGGTTTTCGACCTCGCCACCTAAGCCAGGGGTTTCACCTTGCTCATAGTAAACGATATCAGCAACAGTGTTACCATCCGGCTCAACCGCGACAAACGCGTACATCATACTCCATAGGCCTGAGCCTTTTACGGGGAGAATGAGGCGCTGTATATCACCCGAATCATTTTTCACGACGTAGACTTTAGCGACATCAGCACGACGGCCAATGTCTGCTACATTCTCTTCGCTACTTAGCTTTTTCGAGAGGCTAGGATCTTTCGCGGCTGCGCGCTGATCATAATCAGCTGCATCAGCAACATTGACAGCATCCGGGCTGACATAGTCGCCCTTTTCAAGGCTGACTAAGCGCGTTTCAATATACTTGTTGTAAGCATCGTTAATCGCGCTCTTACCACCCGCCACATCGACACCTGCGACCGAAAGGATGTTCTTTTGTACGTCTAATTTTGCGTTCATTTGTTGCAAAGGACGTAACGCCACCGCTGCACCAGACACCACGATTGAGCACACCAAGCTCAACGCGATAACAACGATCAGCGTCTTTTTAATACTATCGTTACTACTTGCCATTACGAGCCAGTCTCCGTTTGATGTTGCCCTGAATCACCAAGTTATCAAAGAGAGGTGCAAACAGGTTAGCGAACAAGATCGCCAGCATCATACCTTCTGGATATGCTGGGTTTACCACACGAATGATCACTGCCATGGCACCGATCAATGCGCCATACCACCATTTCGCTTTATTGGTAAACGCAGCAGATACCGGGTCTGTTGCCATGAACATCATACCGAATGCAAAACCACCCAGCACCAAGTGCCAGTAGAACGGCATGCTGAACATCGGGTTGGTATCTGATCCAATCAGATTAAACAAGGTCGCCGCAACGGCCATGCCCAAAAAGGTACCCAAGATGATGCGCCATGACGCGATCCGCATGTATACCAAGGCTGCACCGCCAATTAAGATGGCAATGGTCGAGACTTCACCAATTGAACCTGGGATATTACCAATAAAGGCATCCATCCAAGTCATGGTTTGACCACTCACATTGTGCATCAGTGCTGATTGGCCACCGGTATACCATTGGCTGAGCGCGGTTGCACCTGAGTAACCATCGGCTGCGGTCCATACCAAATCACCCGAGATCTGTGCTGGATAGGCAAAGAACAAGAACGCACGACCGGCCAATGCTGGGTTCAAGAAGTTACGTCCCGTTCCGCCAAAGATCTCTTTTGCAACGACCACACCAAAGGTGATACCGAGCGCGGCTTGCCATAATGGCAATGTCGGCGGCACGATGAGGGCAAACAAAATGGATGTAACAAAGAACCCTTCGTTTACTTCGTGTTTACGCACGATGCAGAAAAGTACTTCCCAGAAACCACCTACAATAAAGACGGTGGCATAAATAGGCAGGAAGTAGGTGGCACCGAGAATGGTTTTGGTCCCCCAGCTTGCAGCCGCTAGCGGCCCAGCGATGGACTCGGTTAACCAATAATGCCAGTTTCCACTAATGACCTGCGCAAGCTGATCGCCTGAATACAAGTCCATCAAGCCCATAATCGCTTGGTTACCTGTGTTGTACATCCCCCAGAACATCGCTGGGAACACCGCAAGCCAAACCATGATCATGATGCGTTTCAAATCGATACTGTCACGCACATGCGCGCCGGCTTTGGTCACCATACCTGGCGTGTATAAAATGGTCGCAACCGCTTCATACAAGGCAAACCACTTTTCGTGTTTACCGCCTGGCTCAAAGTGTGGCTCGATTTGCTCTAAAAAGTTTTTCAGGCTCATCTGTTACCCTTCCTTCTCAATTTTTTCCAGGCTCTCGCGGAGCATTGGACCAAATTCGTACTTGCCTGGGCAGACAAAGGTACAAAGGGCCAAATCTTCAGGATCTAACTCCAGCGCGCCTAGCTGTTGCATGCTATCTGTATCGCCGGCACAGATATCACGCAGCAACATGGTTGGCTCGATATCTAGCGGCATCACTCGCTCATAATTACCGATCGGCACCATGGAACGATCACTGCCATTGGTGGAGGTGGTTAAATTGAAAAGCTGACCTTTAAACAAATGGCCAAGATAAGCGCGCGTCACTGAGAAGCGATTTTTACCGGGTGCTAGCCAACCAAACAGTTCTTTCTCGTTACCTTCGCGAAGTACCGAGACCTGCATATGGAAACGACCTAGATAGGCATGTGGGCCAGTAGCTTTGGTACCAGATAGCACAGAGCCAGAAATCACACGGCTTTCGCCAGCCATTAGCTCGCCATCTACCAGCTCATCGAGGTTAGCGCCTAGTTGAGTACGGATAAGGCGTGGTTGACTGACCATAGGACCCGCAATAGACACAACACGATCGGTTTGCAGCTCACCTGTCAGGAATAGGTGCCCAAAAGCAATCACATCTTGATAGTTGAGATGCCACACCTGCTTTTCCATATTCACAGAACGCAAATGATGGATATGGGTACCCACCAGTCCTGCTGGGTGAGGACCAGCAAACACGTGTTGTTCAACATTAGATTGCTTGCTGGTTGGAAGCTCAACGTCTGCTTTGCACACAAAGACAGATTTGTCCGTGAGGCGCGACACGACGTCTAAACCAGCCACAAAGGCCTCTTTTTGTTCACCAATGATCACTTTAGGATCCGCGGCGAGCGGATTGGTGTCCATTGCGTTAACAAAAACAGCTTCGGGTTCAGCATCAATCGCTGGAGAACGGCTGAACGGTCGGGTGCGGAGCGCGGTCCACATCCCAGACTCAACCAGTTGATCAACAACGGCTTGACGGTCTAGCGAGGCTAATTGCGACGCTTCGTACTTATTGAAGGTAACTTGCTCATTTCCATCGACTTCAATGACGACAGACTGAAGAACACGCTTGGCACCGCGATTGACTTCAACCACTTTACCAGCTGCGGGCGCAGTAAATTTGACGCCAGGGTTTTTCTTATCTTCGAAAACCACTTGGCCTTTCTTCACTACATCACCCACTCGCGCATGCATAGTGGGGCGCATTCCAACGTACTCTTCGCCAAGCAAGGCGACTTTCTTGATGGCTGGACCATCACTTATCACCTGAGTAGGAGTCCCTGCGATGGGGATATCCAAACCCTTTTTTATTGTAATCATACGCACTTGCACTACATTAACGGGAAAAAGAATTCTGTTATTGCGCAGTTAAAGACACGACTTTCGACTGAATGGCGGCCTACAGGCACACCGTCGCAACATCCTGCTAACCATTTCATCACACAAAGGCAACCTAGGTTAGTCTTTAAGCACGATATTCTATCACTAACCCCAGCACTGATTCTATGGATATTGTCACTAGGGCGTGGCAATTATCCATACCTGTACAAACAATGCGCGTTGTAACTTCACAGTTTTACTGTTGTTTTTTTACGCATTGCAGACAGCTGTTGACCGAGACAGTCACGGATTAACACTTGTCTGGCCGTAATCAATACCAAGCAGACACCAGGCCTTTATGTAAGAAATTGTTGCCATGAGGTAAAAGATAAAATCATGCCCACTCTCACTCGTCTAAGACGCATTCACGCCACCCCCTCGACATGCCGGAGAGTCAGGCGCTTGGGTCTGCGCTTGCCATTCTTGCGGTGAATAGGCGTGAATCGCAAGCGCGTGAACCTCACCCGCCAATTCATCCGCGAGTGTGCTATTCACCGCTCTATGGCGCTGAATAAGCCGCTGGTCGCTGAATAGCTCCGAGACAACCACCACCTTAAAATGACTTTCCGCGCCTTCAGGCACATTGTGCATGTAACTTTCGTTGTGTACCTCAAGGTGGGCCGGCGTGAAAGCCCGCGTCAGTTTTTCTGTTATTTCTGTTTCAATTTTCATGACGTCCCCAAAATCTCCGGGCGACCTGCCCAGATTTTAGCCGTTATTGATAAAATTGCGAATCGAGTGATGGATCAAGTAACGACAGGCAGTTTGCCCTCGTTTACATTGCAGTTATCGCTTGAGTGCGACAATATACGCAGTCCGTAACCCCCGATGCAAACGCGCCAATGAAAACACTACTTCCGATTCCAGGTAGCGAATCAGCCTTGACACTACACCGTTACCCGCAGCGAAAAAATGAGACGCTACAAGCCTTCGATGCCGCCGATGAGTATATGATTGCGCACGCGAGCACATGGTCAGTACGTAAAAATGCGCGAATATTGATCATTAATGATCAATTTGGCGCACTCAGTTGCTGGGCCAGCCAGCAAGGATTTGATGTTTTTCAAGTCAGCGATTCGGTTATTTCGCAGCAAGCGACGATTGAGAATTTGGCACACAATGATCTCGCGGGTATCACTCAGCTTACCAGCTTAGATACCTTACCGGCGGATATCGATGCGGTGATGTTACGCGTACCGAAAAGCAGTAAAATGCTCACTTGGCAACTTCAGCAACTCGCCAGTGTCACTGATGCGCATACGCTTGTGTTAGCGAGTGCTAAAGCGAAAGAGATCCATACCTCGACCCTTAATCAGTTTGAGCATTGGCTGGGGGCAACAACCACCTCGCTGGCGAAGAAAAAAGCGCGTTTGATTTTTACCACACCGACCAAGCAACCAGGACCGCAGCCCGATCCGGTCAACGATGTCGACGTACCAGAATTCTCGATGCGACTGGCTAACTGGCCCAATGTTTTCTCGGCCAAGAAACTCGACATTGCCGCGTATTTAATGCTGCCGCACATTCCGAGTCAGGCACATTTAAAACGCATTATCGATTTAGGCTGCGGTAACGGCGTATTGGCATTACAAGCGGCACGAAATAATCCAGCGGCGTTCATTTATGCGGTCGATGAAAGCCATATGGCCGTCGCCAGCGCAAAACACAATCTGAATCGCCATGATATCGACTCACGCCGTTTTCTCTGTGAGGCCAGAGATTGCCTCACCGGTTTTGAGCATACAGATATCGATCTTGTGCTCTGTAACCCACCCTTCCACCAGCAGCAAACCATTACCGATCATATTGCTTGGCAAATGTTTTGTGACGCAAAACGTGTTCTGACCACGAATGGCGAGCTTTTAGTCATTGGCAATCGTCATCTCGGCTATCATACTAAGCTTAAACGTCTTTTTGGTCATGTCACTGTCGTTGCGTCGAATAAAAAATTCGTTATTCTCAAGGCAGTCAATGCCTAATATTAAGAAAAGGAAGCCGAACCCCATGAAAAAACTGATTATTGCTATCGCTGTATTAGTCCTTGCTGGCTGTTCGACACCCCGTGAGCCACAGCTGACTATCGCACCCTCTCCGGCGTCATCCAATCAGCAGCAAGTCAACAATCTTCCGGTCGTGGTGAAGAGTAAAGACTTACGTACCGCACAATTCGTTGCGGTTATCGATAGCGGTCGCTCCAATGTCAAACCGCTGCACGCCAGCCAGAATTTGCGTGTGGTATTAGAAGACACGCTGTCTCGTCAACTGTCATCACAAGGGTTTCGAGTGGTTGCCAATGGCCCGGGAGTGTTGCGCCTCGACATTCTTGATGCCTTAGTCCGAGTCAAACACACCGTGTTTAAACATGACATGGAAGCATCGGTCCAATTACAGCTCGTTGCTGAATCCCCTGAGGGTCGCTTTGTTAAGCGTTATACCGGGAAATCGACGCAAAGCGGTGTAAGCAGTGCATCACCTGATGATATCGAACTGGCGCTGAATAACTTGCTTGAAGCGGTGTTACAAGACATTGCCGACGACGAGCAACTCCTTGATCATATGAAAGCACACTTTTAAGCATGGTATGTCGTTCGCTTCTCTGGATTCTTGTGCTGGTCATCACGCCAGTGCAAGCCAGTGTCATGATTAAAGTCGAAACCACCTTGGGTGATTTTGCGGTAAAACTAAACCCACAAAAAGCGCCGAAAACCGTGGCCAACTTTTTGCGTTATGTTGACGATGGCAGTTATGTCGGGACGCAGTTTCATCGCGTGATCCCACGATTTGTCGTGCAAGGCGGCGGGTTTGATAAAGCCCTGAATCGCCGACCAAGCTACGAGCCGGTAGACAATGAATCATCTAACGGTTTGAAGAATCGGCGAGCGACAATCGCCATGGCACGTACGCAAGAGCCCGACTCCGCCACCCGGCAGTTTTATATCAACATCCGTGATAATGGCTTTTTAGACGCCACGCCCAATAAAGTGGGATATACGGTTTTTGGTCGAGTCGTGGAGGGCTTTAATACGCTCCAAACGATGACCGAGCAACCCACAGTGACCGTCCCGAGCAAACGCATGCAAGATGTACCGCAACAGCCGATTGTTATCACCAATATCTACCGGATGTCCTCTCAATAGCGACAAGTAGGCTAACCACTATGCTGTCATCCAAGTTCAAAACGACATTGGCGCCCTACGCCGATCGTCGTTTACTTTTTGTTTTCTTAATGGGTTGCTGTAGTGGCTTTCCCTGGGTGTTGATTGGCTCCAACTTAAATGGTTGGTTGGCCGACGAAGGCCTATCACGCACCGCGATTGGTCTATTTGGTTCGGTTTTCGTCCTGTATGCAGTCAACTTTTTATGGGCGCCATTACTCGACCGCATTAAGATCCCTTTTCTATCTCAGCGCTTGGGTCAGCGCCGCAGTTGGATTTTTTCGACTCAAGCTATTATGTTGATTGCCACCTTGGCGTTGTCACAACTTGATTTACAAGGGCTTAAAGCGGTCGATCCTTGGGTTACTACCGTGGTGTTATCCTCACTTATCTTTGCGATTGCATTGGCCTCTTCCACCCAGGATATTGCCATTGACGCCTTTCGGATTGATAACTTTGCTGAACATGAGACTGATAAGTTTCCGCTGGCATCAGCGATGTCTGTGATTGGTTGGTGGACCGGCTATTCGGTGCCAGGTTATGTTGGCTTTGTTAACGCCGATGCCATCGGTTGGAATCATGTTTATGTGATCATGGCAGGCTTTATCGGCTTAATGGCATTGGCGACGCTGTATGTGAAAGAACCAGAAAGTGACCGCGAACAGCGCCAAGATGCCGCCACTCGCCACTATTTGGCGCAAGGATACAGTGGCTTGCGTGCGTGGCTGGCGGTCACCGTGGTCGAGCCCTTTGCCGAGTTTTTCCGTCGCAATGGGGTGAAAGTAGCATTAACCCTGTTGCTGTTTGTATTTTTATTCAAGCTGGGTGAAGCCTTCCTCGGACGGATGTCGATCGTGTTTTATAAAGATGTCGGCTTTACCAATGAACAAATTGGTTACTACTCCAAACTTGTCGGTTGGGGCCTCACCGTGGTCTACACCCTGATTGGTAGTTATATCAATTTGCGTTTCGGCGTGATTAAAGGGCTGTTTATTGGTGGCGTGGCCATGGCGTCCAGCAACCTGATGTTTGCCTGGCTGGCGATGGTTGGGCCCAACGAGCACCTGCTGCTGGGCGCAATCTTAGTCGATAACTTTACGTCAGCGTTTGCAACCATTGCGTTCGTGTCATTTTTAACCTTCTTAACGGGTCGTGCGTTTTCAGCCACTCAGTACGCCCTCTTAGCGTCGTTGGGGAATCTAGGCCGCACCACGGTCGCCTCCTTTAGTGGCATGATGGTAGACTGGTTGGATAGCTGGTCAACATTTTTCGTAATAACCGCTCTAATGGTGATTCCTGGGCTAGTCATGCTGATCTATATTGGCAGGCAATTCCGCCAATCCTCGTCACAAAACAATCAAACACCTGAACACTGCCCAGATTCACGTCGCAACTGACCCCACGTATCACAGTGGAGTGCAAAGTTTTGCTCTCCACTGTCGTCTGATTATTAACAAAGATCACATAAAACGGCCATGTAAACCGTTACAACTTGTCACCAATCACAATCCATTTGTGTGCCTATGTTTATTACATTCTTTATAGTGAACTTTCCCCATATACTGCTCTTAATGAACGCACACCGCGTAATTAACACCCAGCAGAGGCAGTCACTATGAAAAAATCCCTACTCGCACTCGCCGTTATCGCCGCAAGCAGCGTATCTGTTGCCAACGCCGCCGATTACTCCGATGACATTTACAAAAATGATCACAAATGGCTTCAGTTTAATGCTATGTATGCCATTAATGAAAAGCCACAGTTCGGTACCGATACTGACAAGGACCATAACTACCTAGAAATGGAATTCGGCGGCCGCAAAGGCGTGGTCGATCTTTATGGTTACGTCGATATTTTTGACTTGGCAGAAAGCGACAGCGACAACAACAACAAAAAAGGTGAAGATAAAACTTTTATGAAGTTGGCACCCCGCTTCTCAATTGACGGCATCACTGGGCAAGACTTGTCATTTGGTCCCGTACAAGAAGTGTACTTCTCGACCCTATTTAACTGGGGAGGAGGTAATGGGAAGCCACTTGATAGTACTAACAACTCATTTTGGGGTATTGGTGCCGATGTTGAGCTACCTTGGTTTGGCAAAGTGGGCATGAACCTTTATGGCTTGTATGACATCAACAAAAAAGATTGGAATGGCTATCAATTCTCCACCAACTGGTTTAAGCCTTTCCACTTCTTTGATAATGGTAGCTTCCTGTCTTACCAAGGTTATATCGATTACCAATTTGGTGGTGACGAAAACTTTAAAGGCAATGATATCGAGACGACTCATGGCGGCGCGATGTTTAACGGCCTGTACTGGCATTCAGATAATTACGCCCTTGGTTATGGCCTAAAAGCTTACAACGATGTGTACTTACTCAAGGATGGTGGCAAACCGAGTTTAAACGTAGATAGCTCAGGCATTTCTCACTACCTAAACGCCACCTACAAATTCTAACTGACTAGCGCGTCGGCCCTCGTCGGCGCGCTGCTTTCCTGCTTTGCCCTTCATCCTCTATGGTTATGATACACTGAGGTTTTAACCAAGCAGGCGATGTGATGAGGATTACCCTAATTGGTGCTGGCGCCATTGGCACATTATGGGCGGTGAAACTAACCCAAGCAGGACATAGCGTTAATCTGGTCACGCGAGACCACGCAAGTGAACGCACCCTTTCTTTAGACGGCACATCGTTCACCTTGCCCGCCAACCAAACCGCTTTGATGCAACAAAGCGATCTCTGGTTAGTCTGCACCAAAGTCTATGATATCCAAGCCGCATTGCTTCCCTATCTATCCTATTTACACCCAGAGACTCTGGTTGTACTTATGCATAATGGAATGGGACCGCATCAATGGCTGGCAACACAGTTACCTGACGCTCAACCTCTGCTGCTTGCTACCACATCTCATGGTGTCTGTCGCACCCGTACCGGTGATTGTCAGCACACCGGGCATGGACCAACCGCTATTGGACCAGGCAATCAAGCCGGCCATGCCTGCACCTTTATTGCCGAGGTTTTTGATCATGCCCTTCCCACCGCGACGTGGAAGCGCGACATTTTTCAGTCACTTTGGTATAAACTGGCGATCAACAGCGTAATTAACCCACTGACCGCGGTGCATGGCATTCAAAATGGTGAGTTGCTCAAAGTTGACTACGATCCTATCATTCGCGAACTGTGCCAAGAGTTAGCCAATGTGATGCGCGCTGAAGGCGTCCACACCTCTGTGACAGAGATCCGCCAACAGATTGATACCGTGGTAAAAGCAACCGCAAACAACTATTCATCCATGAATCGTGATGTCTTCTATCAACGTCCGACAGAGCTCGAATACATTACCGGTTATGTGTTGCAGCGCGCGGCCGAACACCACATATCGGCCCCGCATCATCAGCAGCTCTATCAGGCGGTACAACAAGGTCAACGGCATAAGGAATCCTCATGAGTCAACAACGTCTCCTCATTTGTATGGCCCCCGGCAGCGAAGAAATAGAAGCAGTCACCGTGATTGACGTGATGCGACGAGCGGGGTTTGACGTGACTGTCGCCAGTGCGGCACCTGATGGAACGCTCACCCTCACCGGCTCTCGTGGGGTGGTGATCGTCTGTGACACCACACTCGCTGCGGTGGCCGATCAACCATTTGATTGCGTGGTTTTACCGGGTGGCATCGACGGCGCACAATGTTTAGGTGACAGCACGCTGGTAACAGAGATCATTAAGCAGCAGCAAAGCGATCAGGCTTGGGTCGCGGCGATTTGTGCGGCGCCGGCTTTAGTTCTGCAACGCCACCAGCTGTTCCCTCGATCTCATATGAGCTGCCATCCGAGTGTCAGTGAGCAGATCCCCGAACAATGGCTCAGTCGGCGCCGAGTGATGACCGATTATGATCACCGTTTAATTACTAGTCAGGGACCCGGCTCAGCGATGGAGTTCGCGATTGAAATCGTGCATGTACTTGGCGGCAAAAAGCTGGCCTGGCAGGTCGCTGAGCCTATGATGCCGTTGCCTCAATTGCATTATGAGAAAAAATTCAGCGAAGGATAAATCGGCTCAGCGCCTAATCGCAAACAGGCAGCCGATTGGGCTGCCTGTTTTTTACGTTCACAATGATTAAACCCGATAGACTTTCACATTCTCAAAGCCCATATCTTTGAGGTACAGGGCTTGCAGTCGACTCATTACGCCACGTTCACAATAGAGCAAATAGGTTTTACTTTGGTCAAGATCACCGAACTGCGTCGCCAACTTAAAGAAGGGAATATGAGCGACGTTCGCACCTTCAACCTTAAGTGGTTTGTCTTCTTGCTCTTCGCGGCTGCGAATATCTAAAACGACGGAATCTTTATCAACCTCGTTGACCCATTCCGCTTCTGGCGCTTTCTCTTTGCTTAGCGCTTCAATGGCACGGATATCCATGATCGTCGCCTGATCAACCGCTTGTTCTAACAAGCTAAAGTCAAACTTTGATTCCTCATGTTCCAACTTGGCTTTTTCCGCTTTGACCGTGGGCTTTTTCGAAATCACCCCACAGTACTCAGGCATGGTTTTGGCAAAATCTTCGGTGCCAATTTTGCGTGCTGTATCAATAATATCTTCTTTGTCCCAGTTGATCAGCGGGCGCAAAATCAGGCTATCAGTGACGTTATCAATCATGCGCAAGTTAGTGAGTGTCTGACTAGATACTTGACCCAAAGCCTCGCCGGTTACCAAGGCCTGAATACCGAAGCGCTCTGCAACCATGCTCGCCGCACGCACAAACATGCGTTTCAACACCACGCCCATCTGACCGTTATCAACGTTTTCGAGAATGCTATTAACCACCGGCTCGAAATCAATCGAAATAAACTTCACTTTGGCCGAGGAACCAAATTTATTCCAAAGATAGTGAGAAACCTGCTGCACACCCGTTTCATGAGATCTGCCGCCAAGATTAAAAAAGCAATAGTGAACCTTACTACCACGTTTTATATGCAGGTAACTCGACACCCCTGAGTCGAAGCCGCCCGATATCAAGCTCAGTACGTCTTCTTGCGTACCCAGCGGGAAGCCGCCTAAGCCGGTATGACGATGCTTCACCAAGTTCAGCTTATCGTGGTCAACTTCCATCATCACGGTTACGTCAGGCTTTTTCAGCTGTACGCTTGCCGACGGAACAGCTTGGTTTAACCCACCGCCCACATAGCGTTCAAGCTCAATAGAACTAAAGTCATGCTTGCCGCGGCGTTTGGCTCGGACACAAAACGTTTTTCCTTCAATTTGATCACGCACCCCCTCTAAAGTGAGTGTATAAATATGATGCAAATCGTTAAACAGTGTCTGCTCTACCTCAAGCACAGTTTGGACGCCAGGCGTGTTAGTTAGCACATCCAGCACCAGCTGACGCTCGTCCGGTTGTTTTAATGTCACCTCAATGTGATCCCGACGGTTATATACCGCCGTATTACCAGTCCGACGCTTTAGAATATTACGAATATTGCATTCGAGGATTTTAGTAAAACGCTTTCTGACTGACTCGCTTTTGACGATCACCTCAGGGTGAATTTTAACAATAAACTTCATAACCGGTTCGATACAGCTGGAAATAAAGCCGCGGATTATACAATAACCAAGGCGCCGCTGAAACCGGCTATTTTTATATCTATTAAACGGCAATAAGGCGACGCTCACGCACCGGAATCGATAAGTCGTGACCGTCGCAGAGGATGTTAAGGGGGAGGATCAGCCACATCATCAGCAGAAATCTCATCTGAAAAGCTCGGTTTCCCTTGCATCACAGCGATTTCTACACGCCGGTTGGCGGCTCGGTTGTCGGGAGAGCTATTCGGAGCTCGTGGCTGGGTGTCGGCCAAGCCTTCTACCTTCATCCGCAAATGGTTAAAGCCGGGCACTTTTTCCATTTCCTGTGCCACTGAGACCGCACGCTGTGCGGAAATGTCCCAGTTAGATCGATATAGCTCAGACTCCAGCGGTGTGCTGTCGGTATGGCCTGACACTTTAATTTCTCCAGGAACATCTTTTACCAGCTGCGCAATTTGGCGCACCATGGGGCGGAACTTAGGCTGCAAAAACGCAGAATTGGGAGGAAACGCCCCCTTTTCTTGAACGCGGATAACCAGCTGCTGACCTAGGTTTTCAACCTCGATAGCGCCTTCTTCTATCTCGCGCTGCAACGCCTGCATCAAGGCTTTTTGTAACTGCTCAAGTTGCTCTTGCATCCGTTGTTGTTCAAGCTGTGATGCAACCTGAGCACTCGATCCACCTTCTTTGTCAGAGGTTGTCCGCTGAGATCCGCCAGAGCGATCATCTTGCCCCTCTTGAAAGTCCAAGGTGCGCTGCGTCATGTCAATGGTTTGCTGCATGATCACTTCAATGGGCGTCGGCTCTGGGCGGCCAGGGCGAAACTCTTGTGCAATCACACTGGTCCCTTTAGGAATATCTTTCACCTCAAGGACGTTTTGTACCCCAAACGCAAATTTCATCGAGCCAGCGATTTGCTTAAACTTAAGCACGTCCATTTCTGAAAAGGACAACAGAAGGACGAAAAATGCAACAAGCAACGACATTAAATCCGCAAACGTCCCCATCCACGGTGGTAAACCGGGGGGCGGGCATTTACATTCCTCTTCTTCTTGTTGTGCCATCTCGATTCCTTACCGAAGACTATAACAGTGTTGATAATCAATGATTAACTCTCAACATCTACTTCACGTTTTTTCTCATTGAGATAGTTTTTCAAGAAACCATCAATCACTCTTGGATTTTGTCCATCCTGAATTGAGAGTAAGCCGTCCGTTATTAGTCGCCGATTCAGTTTTTCTTGCTCTTTCCGCAACGTCAGCTTATTCGCGATAGGAATGGCAAACACATTCGCTAGTAATGCGCCATACATAGTGGTTAACAACGCCACCGCCATCGCTGGCCCGATCGCTTTCGGGTCATCCATATTCGACAACATGGCCACTAAGCCGATCAAGGTACCGATCATCCCCATAGCAGGGCCGATATCCGCCATCGCTTTGAAAAAGCCAATGCCACTCTCGTGACGCTCGTCAGTGAGCGAAATGTCTTTATTTAGTGCCGTTCGCACCACATCCGCATCATGGCCATCAACGAGCAAGTCTACGCCTTTTTGCATAAACGAGTTAGTCACTTCCATTTCTTCGAGAGCGAGAAACCCGCCTTTACGCGCCGCATCGGCCATTTCGATAATTTTAGCAATCAAATCTTCCGGATCATCAGCTTTGAACATAAAAGCCTTGCCCGCAATTTTGAATGAGGAGAAGAACTGTCTCATCGGGTATTGCATGAGAACAACGAAAGTACTACCGCCAAATACAATCAATACCGACGGTAGATCAACATACATTCCAAAATTACCGCCCAGTAGCATCGCCATCGCAATGAAGGCTAATGCTCCTATAAGGCCTAGCACCGTCGCTATATCCACGTCAGTCTCCCTTAACTACCATTAAGTCATTGTTGTTCACTTTCAGGGTATTGGTTATATCGGCAACCAATCCTTTAGGTTTAGCGTAAATCCGTCAATATTAATAAGGATAACATGCCATTTACCGCTTGGGGTAAGAACACAAAATCGGCCTCTGCGGTTTGACCACTTTTCACCGCTGAGTTACCGTCTAGCCTTTCTTTTCTAATTTTATGGCATCATGGCTGTGAAGAAACCAGAAAATATGACCTTTGAGGACACGCTCAAAGAGTTAGACAGTATCGTTGG
The DNA here is from genome assembly GCF_001995405.1 of Salinivibrio sp. AR640. Classification (NCBI taxonomy): domain Bacteria; kingdom Pseudomonadati; phylum Pseudomonadota; class Gammaproteobacteria; order Vibrionales; family Vibrionaceae; genus Salinivibrio; species Salinivibrio sp. AR640. Next base: position 20,997 of record NZ_MUFD01000030.1, read on the forward strand.
CGCGTTAGAGTCCGGCGAACTGCCGCTTGATACGGCAATGAAACGCTTCGAGCGTGGTATCACCTTAACCCGTCAAGGGCAAAAAACCTTGGCGGACGCCGAGCAACGGGTCGAGATCTTGCTTTCGCAAGAAGACGATGGGCCACTGACTGAGTTTTCCCCCCAAGACGATGACTAGTACTGTTGCAAAAGAGACTCTGCGCGAGACGCAAACGCGAAGTAACCGACAACTTGAATCCTGGCTTTATACCCTAGACCATCAGGAACAACCTCTTATTCAAGCGATGCGCCATGGCTTGTTGTTGGGAGGAAAACGGATTCGCCCGTTTTTAACCTATGCGACGGGGCAACTTTTCGGTATACCGCTTGCGCAGCTCGACACACCCGCAGTAGCCGTAGAATGTATTCATGCTTATTCATTAATCCATGACGATTTACCGGCGATGGACAACGACAGTTTGCGCCGTGGTCAGCCGACTTGTCATGTTGCATTCGATGAAGCGACGGCGATTCTCGCCGGTGATGCGCTACAAACACTGGCTTTTACCGTGCTTGCTGAAGGTGAACTCAATCCAAATGCCCAACCATACCGTATCGATATGGTGAAAGTATTGGCCAATGCAAGCGGCGCATCCGGGATGTGTCTGGGTCAATCACTTGATTTAGCCGCAGAAGGCCGAGCCGTTGATTTATATGCCTTGAAGCAAATTCATCGTAATAAAACCGGTGCACTCATTAAAGCGGCGGTACGATTGGGGGCCTATGCGGCTGGGGAGACTGGGGTGAAACACCTCGGATCGTTAGACCGATTTGCGGATGCTATCGGGCTCGCATTCCAAGTTCAGGATGATATTTTGGACATCACCAGCGATACGCAAACGCTTGGAAAGCCTCAAGGTTCCGATGTGAATGCGGAGAAGAGCACCTACCCTGCTTTACTGGGGCTGGCTGGCGCGCAAGAAAAAGCGGCGCAACTTTACCAAGAAGCACTACACGCCTTGGAGGCGATCCCCTACAATACCGAGCAACTGGAAGTTTTTGCCCGATATATCATCGAGCGCAACAACTAGCATGATTAATAAAAGCGCCGAACCATTATGACATTGGATATATCAAAATACCCAACCCTCGCGCTTGCTGATACGCCTGAAGAGTTACGCACCTTACCGCGTGACCACTTGCCTCAGTTGTGCGAGGAGTTACGTACCTATTTACTTAACACAGTGAGCCATTCCAGCGGCCATTTTGCCTCAGGGCTGGGAACGGTGGAACTCACTGTGGCGCTGCATTATGTCTATAATACGCCGTTTGACCATCTTGTTTGGGATGTAGGGCATCAAGCTTACCCCCATAAAATCTTAACCGGACGGCGGGAGCAGATGCCCACGATCCGGAAAAAAGATGGCCTTCACCCCTTCCCTTGGCGAGAAGAAAGCCCTTACGATGTGCTGTCAGTCGGGCACTCTTCGACCTCAATCAGCGCAGCTCTCGGGATGGCTATCTGCGCGGAAAAAGAAGGGCAAAACCGGCGCGTAGTCAGTGTGATTGGCGACGGCGCCATCACCGCGGGGATGGCTTTTGAAGCCATGAACCACGCTGGGGATGTGAAGCCCGATATGTTGGTCGTACTGAATGACAATGAGATGTCTATCTCAGAAAATGTCGGCGCCTTGAATAATCATTTTGCGCAATTGCTTTCTGGCAATGTCTATACCAGCATTCGCGAAGGCGGCAAAAAAGTGCTCTCCGGCGCCCCCCCGATTAAAGAATTGGTACGTCGTGCGGAAGAACACCTCAAAGGCATGGTCGTGCCTGGCACCATGTTTGAAGAGTTAGGCTTTAATTACATTGGTCCGATTGATGGGCACGATGTCGAAGAGCTGGTCAAAACCCTTAAAAATATGCGCCACCTAAAAGGTCCGCAATTTTTACATGTGATGACCAAAAAAGGCAAAGGTTACGCGCCGGCAGAAAACGATCCGATTGGCTATCATGCTGTCCCCAAGTTTGATCCGAGCGTGCATACGTTACCTAAGTCTAAGCCTTCCAGCCCCAGCTTTTCCAATGTGTTTGGTGATTGGCTTTGTGATATGGCCGAACAAGATGACAAATTGTTAGCCATCACGCCAGCCATGCGAGAAGGGTCTGGCATGGTCCGCTTTTCTAAGGCACACCCAGATAAATATTTTGATGTCGCTATCGCGGAACAACACTCGGTAACGCTTGCCGCGGGTATGGCGATTGGAACCTATCATCCGGTGGTCGCGATTTATTCGACCTTTCTACAACGCGCTTATGATCAGCTCATTCATGATGTCGCGATCATGAATCTTCCGGTGTTATTTGCGATTGATCGCGGTGGTATTGTCGGCGCCGACGGTCAAACTCACCAAGGTGCGTTTGATTTAAGTTACTTACGATGCATCCCAAATTTGGTTGTCATGACGCCCAGTGATGAAAACGAATGCCGTCAAATGCTGTATACCGGTCATACTCATGATGGTCCCGCCGCAGTGCGATACCCACGAGGCAGCGGGATGGGCGCTGTTATTGAAGATAAAATGCAAGCTATCCCCGTGGGTAAGGGTGTGGTCAAACGTCAAGGCGAGTGCATCGCGATCCTTAACTTTGGTACCTTGCTGCCAAGCGCATTAGAAGCGGCAGAAGCGCTCAATGCAACGGTTGTCGATATGCGCTTTGCTAAGCCTCTTGATCACACACTGATCGAGGAGATGGCAAAAGCCCATGACTGCTTGGTAACCGTGGAAGAGAATGCGGTAGCGGGCGGCGCTGGCTCTGGCGTCATTGAAACATTGATGGCGCAAGGCACGGTGAAACCCGTCCTGCAAATAGGCTTACCCGATCGTTTTATTTCGCAAGGCACACAACAAGAAATCCATGCCGATATCGAATTAGACAGCACCGGCATTGAAGCCCAAATCCGGCGCTACCTCGCTAAGCTAGGTTAAGCTAAGCCCCTGAAACTAAAAAAACCGCTAGTACTTAGCGGTTTTTTTGTTTTTCCAAACGATTAATTTGATGACTTGGCGTCTGGCTACTTGGCTTCTGACGACTTAATGGCTTGGTTACTTAATGACCTAGTTACTTAGTTACTTAGTGCCAAAAAGTTACTTAGTGCCAAAAATCTTATCGCCAGCATCGCCCAAACCAGGAACAATATAGCCGTTATCATCTAACTTCTCATCAATGGCAGCAGTATAAAGCTCCACATCAGGATGTGCTTTTTTCAGTGCTTCGATCCCTTCAGGCGCTGAGACCAAAACCAAAACCTTAATTTGCTGACAGCCCTGCTCTTTCAACAAATCGATCGTCGCAATCATAGAGCCACCGGTTGCTAACATCGGATCCACGACCAAGGCCATTCGCTCATCGATGTTGCTCGCCAGCTTATGAAAATAAGGCACAGGTTCAAGGGTTTCTTCGTCACGATAGACACCCACGACACTGATCCGCGCGCCAGGAACGTGCTCTAAGACACCATCCATCATACCGAGTCCAGCACGAAGGATAGGCACCACAGTCACTTTTTTACCTTTAATTTGGTCGACATCAACCGGGCCATCCCAGCCATCGATCGTCACTTTTTCTGTATCGAAGTCTGAGGTGGCTTCATAAGTCAACAGGCTACCTACTTCGGTGGCAAGCTCACGAAACCGCTTGGTGCTGATATCACGTTCACGCATCAAGCCGATTTTATGTTTGACTAACGGGTGCCTTACTTCCACGACCTTCATCTTAGACTCCTTACAAAAAACAAATTCTCGGTAGTATACATGAAAGTAATTTGCTAGCGTAGAGATAGCGCTTGATATATCGTTTAGAATCTCACCAAACTGCTTACGCAAACGTTTTCCTTTCACTGAATGCGCTGATAGAATAGCGCCGACTTTTGATTTCCAACTCCGGCGAGGAATTGCAGTGAGCGGTAAACAATCATCTCTTAGCTATAAAGATGCAGGTGTCGACATTGATGCCGGCAACGCACTGGTCGATCGTATTAAAGGTGTGGTGAAACAAACACATCGCCCTGAAGTGATGGGAGGACTAGGCGGTTTTGGTGCACTTTGTTCATTGCCAACCAAATACAAAGAGCCCGTACTGGTGTCTGGTACGGATGGCGTTGGAACCAAGCTACGCCTTGCATTGGACGCGAATAAACATGACACAATTGGCATCGATTTGGTGGCGATGTGTGTCAACGATCTGATTGTGCAAGGCGCAGAGCCGTTATTTTTTCTTGATTACTATGCCACAGGAAAGCTCGACGTCGACGTCGCTGCCAATGTCGTGACCGGAATCGCACACGGCTGCCAACAAGCCGGCTGTGCCTTGATCGGCGGCGAAACCGCTGAAATGCCGGGAATGTATAGTGGCGACGATTATGATGTCGCTGGCTTTTGTGTCGGGGTGGCGGAAAAGTCGGCGCTGATTGATGGCAGCAATGTCGGCGATGGCGATGCACTGATTGGCCTTGCGTCCAGTGGTCCGCACTCAAACGGTTATTCCCTGATCCGTAAAATCCTCGATGTGAGCCAAGCGGATCTCAGCACGCCATTGGCCGGTCAACCGCTTATCGAACATTTGTTGGCACCGACCCGTATTTACGTCAAATCTGTCTTAGCGCTGCAGGAGCAAACCTCAATTCACGCGGTGTCGCATATCACAGGTGGCGGTTTTTGGGAGAACATTCCCCGCGTATTACCTGCAGGGACAAAAGCAGTGATCGACAATAACAGCTGGCAGTGGCCTGCAATTTTTGACTGGCTGCAAGAAAAAGGCAATGTCAGCGATTACGAAATGCTACGTACGTTTAATTGTGGTGTTGGCTTGGTCATTGCGCTACCACAAACCGAAGCAGAGAAAGCAATTGCTTTACTCAATGAAGCAGGAGAAACCGCTTGGCAACTGGGTCATATTGCCCATGCAAACGCTAATGAAGCGCAAGTGGAGCTCACAGAATGAAACGCATTGTTGTGTTAATTTCTGGTAGTGGCTCAAACCTGCAAGCGCTCATTGATCAGTTTCATCAGGGGCATCAGGCACGCATCGTTGCTGTTATCGCCAATAAAGCAAACGTGTATGGCCTAACACGTGCCGAGCAAGCCGATATTCCCGCTCAGGTCGTTGCTAATACAGCGTATGCCAGCCGCGAAGACTATGACGCGGCTTTGGTTCGGGCTATCGATGTTCATCAACCCGACTTAGTGGTATTGGCTGGCTTTATGCGTATTTTAACCCCAGGTTTTGTCAGCCATTACGCAGGGCGGATGCTAAATATTCACCCATCACTGCTCCCTAAATACACGGGACTACATACCCACCAGCGCGCGATTGATGCTGGCGACAAAGAGCATGGGACGTCGGTACATTTTGTCACGGAAGAACTTGATGGTGGGCCTGTGATATTACAAGCTCGCGTCCCTATCTTTGCCGATGATGAGATTGATTCCGTCGCCGCCCGTGTTCAACAACAAGAACACCGAATCTATCCATTAGTGGTTAAATGGTTTATTGATGGACGGCTTAAAATGGAAGCTGGGAAAGCTTGGTTGGACAATCAACCACTCGGTCCTTCAGGCCATGCAGCTGACGATTGACCGGCATTGCGATGAACAGGCGCCTCGGCGCCTGTTCGATCATGATGTGGCGACGCTCGCTTGGTTCGAGCAATAGACCTCGCCAAAGTGGAACACGCAGTACTCCCCTTCTTGCATCTTATGCCAGCTCTCATTATTGGTCAGCGGCTGCGTCGCAATCACTGAAACAATATCATCCGGCGTTGTCTGCTCGTGAAAATCAACTGTCATTTCTTGATCGATCAAACTCGCTCGACCAAATGGCGCACGACGTGTAATCCAATGCAGATTATTGGTGCAATACGCCATCACATAATCGCCATCGCTAAACAGCATGTTATATACGCCAAGCGCGCGCAGTCGGTCACAGCGTGAAGCAATAAAATCAAACACCTCACACATGTTGTCCGGTTGCTTTGGATAATGCTTAAACAGCTCGTTCAACAACCAACAAAAGGCCTTTTCACTATCAGTCTCTCCCACGGGTTTGAAATGTCCCGTCTCGAGACTTTCAAACCCAGAGAGTTGGCCATTATGGGCAAAGGTCCAATGGCGTCCCCAAATTTCTCGCGTAAAAGGATGTGTGTTTTCCAAGCTCACGCCGCCTCGGTTCGCTTGACGAATATGACTAACGACCGAACAGCTTTTGATCGGATAACTGGTTACAAGCTCCGCGACTTTAGATTGACTGCTGGGGGCCGGATCTTTAAAGGTACGAAATCCTTTACCCTCATAAAAAGTAATCCCCCAACCATCACGATGCGGACCTGTTTTTCCGCCCCGTTGAATTAAGCCGGTAAAACTAAAACAGATATCCGTAGGGACGTTGGCACTCATGCCAAGTAACTCACACATTCTTTCGTCTACCTCTGCGAATTATGCTGCCATTTCCTTTTCCACCAATTGGATCAGAATATGGATAATTTTGATATGAACTTCTTGAATGCGATCAGCATAACCAAAGTGTGGAACCCGAATTTCGATGTCCGCTAGCCCGGCCATTTTGCCGCCATCTTTTCCCGTTAGCATGATTGTTTTCATGCCCTTTTTCTGAGCCGCTTCCATCGCGTTTAAGATGTTTCCTGAATTCCCCGAGGTCGATAGGCCAAACAGAACGTCCCCCTTCATACCCACGGCTTCAACATAACGGGAGAAAACATACTCGTAGCCAAAGTCGTTGGAGACACAGGAAATATGACTCGGATCGGAAATGGCAATCGCCGGGTAGCCTGGACGGTTTTCGCGGTAACGCCCGGTGAGTTCTTCAGCAAAATGCATCGCATCACAATGTGAGCCACCATTACCACAAGACAACACCTTGCCGCTGGCCTTAAAACTATCAGCAAGGAGTGTCGCCGCTTTTTCAATCTGCTGGATGTTATTATCATCACTCAAAAATGCGGTTAACACATCGGCTGCTTCTGAAAGCTCACCGCGAATAAGATCTTGGTACATGGCACCTTCCCACTGTTAACAAATATCACGCCCGTTAGGCATCAGTCAGTTCAACTGTCAGTGTACCCGTATCGTTTTAGGGCTGTCGACTACCGTTATCATCCAGCAAGCGAGCTCGGTCACGTTTGCTTGAATGGCAACCTATCTTTCCATTTGTGCAATAACTGCAGTGAAGATTTTCTGACCTTGCAGGCCAGGTCACACCGTATGATTTTACAATTATTTAATTTTTTGGTTACATTGAGTGGTACGACCTCTTACCACGACGCGTAAGAGCCTAATTAAACCGAAGGAGATGACGTGATGGCAACAGGGTTATATATCGTCGCCATGCTAATACTGGCCGGCGTACTCGCATACCATCGTGCTAAGTTGCTGGTATCGACTGCCGTACTGGCAGCCGGATTAGTTGTAGGGACAGTCATAGGGAGTGTGGGGCAAATTACTTGGTTAATTTTTGCCGTCATTGCTCTACCACTAAATATTGTGACATTTCGTCGCAATTGGCTGAGTAAGCCTGCATTTAAAGCTTTTAAATCCGTGATGCCAGAAATGTCAGCAACGGAGAAAGAAGCGATCGACGCAGGCACCGTCTGGTGGGAAGCCGATTTATTCCGCGGCGCCCCGGATTGGAACAAATTGCATGATATTCCGGCCCCCACACTTAGTGCTGAAGAACAAGCCTTCCTCGATGGACCTGTCAATGAGGTCTGTCGCATGGTTGATGACTACCAGGTCACGCACGAGCTTGCCGATCTTCCCGAAGAGGTGTGGCAGTATCTGAAGGACAATAAGTTCTTCGCCATGATCATCAAAAAACAATATGGTGGCTTAGAGTTTTCCGCATATGCACAGTCTTTAGTGCTGCAAAAACTGTCGGGGGTTTCTGGTGTACTGTCGTCAACCGTGGGTGTTCCTAACTCGCTCGGCCCTGGTGAACTACTTCAGCATTATGGTACCGAGGATCAGAAAGACCACTACCTCCCTCGCCTTGCCCAGGGTAAGGAGATCCCTTGTTTTGCATTAACCAGCCCAGAAGCCGGTTCGGATGCGGGCTCTATTCCAGACTACGGCGTAGTGACCAAAGGCGTTTGGAACGGTGAAGAAGTCCTGGGAATGAAAATCACCTGGAACAAACGCTATATCACGCTTGCACCAGTAGCGACTGTCTTAGGCTTGGCATTTAAGCTACGCGACCCCGATCATTTACTCGGTGATCAAGACGAGCTCGGCATCACTTGCGCATTGATCCCAACCGATATGGAAGGTGTGCAAATTGGTCGCCGCCATTTCCCATTGAACGTGCCTTTCCAAAATGGCCCGACTCAAGGTAACGAAGTCTTTGTTCCGATGGACTTTATTATTGGCGGGCAAAAAATGGCCGGTCAAGGCTGGCGCATGTTGATGGAGTGCTTGTCTATTGGTCGCGGTATCACGCTGCCTTCAAATACCACGGGTGGGCTTAAATCGGCTGCACTTGCAACCGGCGCTTACGCACGTATTCGTCGTCAGTTCAAATTGCCAATTGGCAAAATGGAAGGGATCGAAGAGCCGCTGGCTCGCATCGCGGGTAATGCCTATGTTATGGATGCCGCGAGTGCGTTGACCGTGACAGGGATTGATGCAGGCGAAAAACCCTCTGTTATCTCGGCAATCGTCAAATATCACTGTACTCACCGTAGCCAGCAGAGCGTCATTGATGCGATGGATGTTATTGGTGGTAAAGGCATCTGCTTAGGGCCGAAAAACTATTTGGGCCGGAATTACCAGGGTTCACCGATTGCTATCACCGTGGAAGGTGCGAATATTCTGACCCGCTCAATGATTATCTTTGGCCAGGGGGCGATTCGTTGTCATCCATTTGTCTTAGATGAGATTCGTGCGAGCGAGAATAGCGATCAGCAAGCGGCACTTGCAGCATTTGACAAAGCACTGTTCGGTCACGTCGGCTTTGTATTTAGCAATGTTGCTCGCACCCTTTGGCTTGGTTTAACCGATGGACGTTTCTCGAAAGCACCACGCAAAGACGCGACACGTCGTTACTACCAGCAGATGAATCGCTACAGCTCTGCGCTGGCACTGCTTGCTGATGTCTCTATGGCGGTATTGGGCGGTAACCTGAAACGTAAAGAGCGCTTATCGGCGCGCTTGGGGGATGTGCTTAGCCAGCTCTACTTAGCATCCGCGACCATGAAGCGTTACGCTGACGAAGGCTACCAGACCGAGGATCTTCCTTTGGTTCATTGGGGCATGCAAGACGCGATGTACCAAACAGAGCAAGCATTGGATGGTTTCCTCGCAAACTTCCCGAATCGTGTGATTGCCGGGTTAGTAAGAGCCTTGGTGTTCCCTCTTGGTAGAGGACGCCGCCAGCCGGGTGATCGTCTGGATGGTAAATTGGCAGTGATTTTACAATCACCTAGTGCGACGCGTGACCGGATTGGTCGTGGCCAATTCTTTGAGCCAGGCAATGCGATCGGCAATATCGAGAAAGCGTTGCATGACATCCTCAAGGCTGAGCCTATCCATAAGAAGGTCTGTGATGGTCTTGGCGAGAAGTTGCCGTTCATGTTCCTGGATCAAGTAGCCGATAAAGGGTTACACGCTGGCGTCATTTCCGAGCAAGAAGCCGACTTGCTGCGAGAAGCCGAGCAAGGTCGACTCGAAACAATCAATGTCGATGACTTTGATCCTGCAGAGTTACCTGCCGTGTCAGTCAAAGAAAACAAGATGCATAATGCGGCATAACCGCACTGTATTTTGAGCGTACCGCTAAAAGAGAGGGATTTCCCTCTCTTTTTTTATCATTAACCACAGCTAAACATTTTTATTCGATCCATCGATATCCAGCTCATCCGTCTCTTCACTTGCCTCCTTTGACTCCGCATCTTTATCTGGTGGCGGAGCTTCAAGCTCTTGCGCGGCTTCAGCTAATTTTCGTGCTTTACGCTTTTTCAGCACAAACCAGGTTGCGGCGCCAATCAAGATGACAAGCAAATTACCTAAGCCAATAATAATGAGAGACGTTGTACGTGCTTCAGCCTGCTCTCTTTCTCGTCTCCGTGCCTCGGCGGCCTCCATCATTGCCTGCTCACGCGCTTCGCGCTCTGCTTCAGCTTGTTCTAGCGCTTCGTAATCTGTAACAGCAAAAGTTTGCTCTGGTAAGGGGAAAACCAGGGAGCGACCCGACAATTGGTCTGTCGCATATAGTGTTGAGCGCCATTTATATTGCCCAGGCGTACTCGCATAGGGAATATCGAGCGAGAGTGTCTCTGACTTTTCCTCACTATTTTTTTGATAAACCGTTGTCTTGCCTTCGGTATCAGTAAACTTGGCATGAACAGACACGCTACCGGGCTCAATGCTAGCTTGTTCCGTTTGAATAGCTAACTGATGCGGTTCATCATCTATTTGGCTTTGCTTAAAAGTCGCCATAAGTGGCGTCGGGTAAACGAGGACTTCTTGCTCAAGGGTACGAAAGAAGATCCCATTTCCCGATGTCACGCGCGCTCGATACTTACCTGGCATCACATCAATAGGGAGCGAGACAGTAAAAACCCCATCATTAGGCGCTTCATCCAGCCCTGTTCCATCATCACTAAACTGGCCGAGCGATTTTGGCTGAGGAAGTTGGTCAGGGTTAAGCGAGGCAGGATCGTCAACAAACTCAGAAAAACTAACGGTGAGATCCACACGCCGAATAAAGTCTCGCAGATTGAGGGGGTCATCACCTAACATTAATCGTGCGGTAAATTTAATCGCTTCACCTTGATAAAGCCGACTGGGCAAATCTTCCACTTTCATGCGCAAGTCGCTCAGCACTTTCACTTTGTTATCAGGGCTAACGCGACCAATGGCTTGCCACGGCCCGGGCATCGGATCGCTAATCGATACAATGTCCATATCAGCCTCTTGATGCCAAGAGACATTATCGGGATGCCGCCATGCATAATATTTGCTTCCGTCAGGCCGAACCAAGACCACGGGCATGCTGGGTTTTTCTCGATAAATGACAAACGCAGCACGCTCAATCGTGGGGTCAACGCGAAAGCGGTTTTCCAGCAGCCGGATTTCTTGCTCGTTGGCGTGTGCCAATAAAGGGAAACAAAAACAAACTGCCCACCACCGCTTTCTCATGCCTGCTCCTACTGCCGCCAAAGACAGCTGCCGTTTTGTTCAATAAAGTCTAACCGCGCTTCATGCGCACTCATTTCATCGGCCGATGCAGGGATGACCTTTAGCGATTTCTGACGCTTAACCGTTCTCGGCGCCATTGGGCTTGCATTATCAGTATCGGTCCCTGCATTAAAGGATAAATCTGTTTGTCCACCCGTCATTAACAGATAGACGTCAGCTAGTATCTCCGCATCCAGTAAAGCCCCGTGTAATGTGCGCCTTGAGTTATCAATGCCATAGCGATCACACAATACATCCAAGTTATTACGTTTGCCTGGGAAGATTTTCTTCGCCATTGCCAAGGTATCTGTGACTGTGCAAATCTCATTGGTTCGCACCGATACCCCGAGGTTTTTAAACTCATGGTCCATAAACCCCACATCAAAGGGCGCATTATGAGCAATCAACTCAGCACCTTGAATAAAGTCGACGAAGGCCTGATGCACGTGCGTATAGGCAGGCTTATCTGCTAAAAATGCATCAGTAATACCATGCACTGAAATCGCTTCAGGGTCGATCGCGCGCGTGGGTTTGATGTAGGCATGAAAGTGCCGACCGGTGAGTTTGCGATTGATAATCTCAACGGCACCGATTTCTATAATATTGTGACCTCGGTAGTGAGGCCCACCTTCGCGGTTCATACCTGTGGTTTCGGTATCTAACACGATGAGACGATCGTAATTCGCTTTCATGGCAATAACTGTGTCAAACTTGGCTCAGATGAATAGCCTATAGTATCAAAGATGACCAAGCAGGTAGAAATTTTCACAGATGGTTCATGCCTCGGTAACCCAGGTCCTGGGGGGTATGGTGTGGTAATGCGCTATAAGCAGCATGAAAAAACGCTGAGTGCTGGGTTTACCCTCACCACCAACAACCGCATGGAGTTGATGGCCGCGATTGTCGGGTTACAAGCGTTAAAAGATTCCTGCGAAGTGGTTCTGACCACGGACAGCCAATACGTTCGCCAAGGAATTACCCAGTGGATCCATAACTGGAAAAAGCGCCAGTGGAAAACGGCGGATAAGAAGCCGGTTAAAAATGCCGACCTGTGGCAGCAATTAGATCAGGTGGCAGCCAACCACCAGATCACGTGGAACTGGGTAAAAGGCCACGCCGGTCACCCTGAAAATGAACGTTGTGATGAGCTCGCGCGTCAAGCCGCTAACCAACCAACCGAAACAGACGAAGGCTATCAGCCTCCCGCATAAAAGCATGGTGCGCTAACCGCCGTTAGGTACAACTCCCCCTAGCGGCGATACCGCTTGCTTTAGTTTCCAACGGGGCTTAATCGGTTTAAGTGGATAACTGCGTTTGCGCGCCATAATAAGATAAATAGATCCTAACGCGGGCGTTATCATACTGGCGCTACTTTCAACCCACGCATGGCGAGCGTTGGGGCGTTGTGTTGGCCATAGACCCATTTGATGTGCGGTAATGATTTCATAGTTCATGACACTTAACCAATCTTTGACGCGCAGCGGTGAAAACATTCGTCCTCCCCAAGGTAGGCGCTGATGTCGACCTCTAATCAGCTTTTTTATCCCCAGGAGACTGGTTGGATTAACGCCAGAAAGAATCAAACAACCATCGTCAATCATCACGCGATCGACCTCTCTTAGTAATCGGTGCGGGTCGTCGCTATAATCAAGTTGGTGTGCGAGTAAACAGACATCAAAGGACTTTTGGATAAACGGTAAGGCATAGTGGGCAGCCGTGAGGTTACGCATCGGATTGTGTTTATCGACACAGACTTGGTGTTGAATGTTACACTGTTCACTGACTAGCTCGCAGCTTAATCCACCTAATTTAAGCAAATGGTAGCCGAATAAAGTAGGCAGGCACTCATCCAGCCGAGTTTGCAATTGGGTGCGCGCCCAATCACCGTAGGCAATCTGGTCCCATGTATAGGGATAGTCAAACTGATGTTCAATGCGCGCTGGTTTCATTATTAAGGCTCATTCTATCGCTGGAGAACCCAATGCTTCACGTCAAAAGCATACCTGCATTTAACGATAATTACATATGGCTCATTATTAGTGAAGATAATCGATGCGCCGTGGTCGATCCCGGTGAAGCAAGTCAGGTTATTGACTATCTCAAAGCAAATACGTTGACACTGTCTTGTATTCTTATCACACATCACCACTGGGATCATACGAATGGTATTGAGGAGCTTGTCCGTTTCGCACCCAGCGCCCAAGTTATCGGACCGGAGATCAAACCTATCCCGCGCTTAAGTATGGCAGTGGGAGATGGCGATCAGATTGATGTTTTCGATCATCGATTTTTAGTGGTCGGAGTTGAAGGTCATACTGATGATCACATCGCTTTTGTTGGCGATGGGAAGCTGTTTTGTGGTGATGCGCTATTCTCTGCTGGCTGTGGCCGCTTGCTTGGGGGCACCGCAGCACAAGCGCTAAATTCGCTTAAGAAGCTAGCCTCCTTGCCGATTGAAACAGAGGTCTATTGCGCCCACGAGTATACCGCTGCCAATGTTGCCTTCGCACTCACTGTCGAACCTGAAAACGATGATCTCCATTTGTATCGCGAAGAAGTCAACCGATTACGCGCTCAGGAAAAACAAACACTACCGAGCACCATTGGACGCGAAAAACGTATCAATCCGTTTTTGCGCATTCATGAGCCAAGCGTAATTCAAGCGGTCAGCAGGCGTGCGCAAGATAACACTGAATTAGAAGTTTTCCGCGCCTTACGTCAGTGGAAGGACGAATTTTGAGCTGAGTCTCTTGTCATCAGTGAGACCAGCCCCTATCATCATCGGCTATTTTGGACGAAGGTTTTTATGCCATGAAGTACCGTTTAGTTTTATTGAGCACACTGTTGCTGAGCGGCTGTCAGTCAACGGGTGACGCTCAAGACACGGATACCGCCCACAAAGCGCCTCCTATTGCGGCCCAGAAGGCTTCATCTGCGCCCACAGAGACCGCAGTAACACCAGAGAAAGCGGTACCTAACCAACCCACGGTACTCTCACCGCAAAAACAAGAGGATGTTTGGCAGCGGATCAGTATGCAACTCTCCTTGCCTGTCCCAAATAATGCATCGGTGAGGCGGTATCGAAATTGGTATTTAAACTACCCTAATCACCTCGCAACCGTGACTGAGCGCGCGACGCCCTTTTTACACCTTATTGTTGAAAAAGTAGAAGCTCGTAATATGCCACTCGAGCTGGCACTGCTGCCTGTTGTTGAAAGCTCGTTTGATCAGTTTGCCTATTCTCATGGTAGAGCCGCGGGCTTATGGCAGTTTGTTCCTGCTACGGGGCGACGCTTTGGCTTAGAACAAAACTGGTGGTATGACGGCCGACGTGATGTGGCCCAATCAACCGATGCCGCACTTGATTACCTCGAGTACTTGCACGGCATGTTTGATGGCAACTGGTTACACGCAATCGCGGCGTACAATTCCGGCGAAGGGCGCGTATCAAGAGCGATCCGACGTAACGAGCAGCGCGGAAAACCGACCGATTTCTGGCACCTTGACCTTCCTAAAGAGACCAGCAGTTATGTGCCCAAACTCATCGCACTGGGTGACGTGCTGCGCAATAAAAACAAATACGGTTTAGATCTCCCTGAAATCCCTAACCAGCCAGTGTTAACCATGGTCGATCCGGGTATGCAAATGGATCTCGCGTTAGCAGCTAACTATGCCGGTTTGACTGTGTCAGAACTGCAAAGCCTTAATCCAGCCTATAACCACTGGGCAACGTCTCCATCGGGCCCAACTCACCTTTTACTGCCGAATGATAAGGTGGCGCGCTTCAATACCGAGCTCGCGAAAAATAAGAATCAGGGACTTCGTGTCGAACGCTATGCGGTTAAGTCGGGCGATAGCCTAAGTGAGATAGCAGACCAGTATAATACCACGGTAAAAGTACTCAAACGCGCGAATCAGTTACGCTCATCACGCATTCGTGTGGGTCAACGCTTAATGATCCCGGTATCGCTCAAAGATGAGTCTCAATACACGCTAAGTGCTCCTCAACGGTTGGCCGCCTTGCAGGCTGCCGAGCGTGATGGTTATAAGCGTACTCACACAGTACGTCAGGGAGATAGTTTTTGGACGATTGCGCGTCGTTATGACGTCGATTATCGCCAGCTCGCGAAGTGGAACGGCATGAGTCCTCGCGACACTTTAAGCATTGGTCAACAGCTCGTTGTGTGGGATAAAGAAAACAATACGCAACGTATTCGCACAATCACCTACCGTATTCGCCAAGGTGATTCACTGAGCACGATTGCACATCGATATAAGGTATCCGTGTCAGATTTAATCAAATGGAACCAACTGCGCCAGAACGCATATATCCAACCGGGACAACAGTTGACGCTTCATATTGATATTTCACGGAGTAGTGGCTCATGATGCAAGCCTCAACCAATCCATTTTATGCCTTACGTGACACCGTACTCCGACCAAGTGCGTGTTTCGCCGCACTAAGTCAACGACCAGCGTGGGGCTGGGTTGCTTATTTATTAATGTGCTTGAGCGCGATTGCATTTTGGAGTGCTTATTTTGATCACACGGATGTATCAACCCTTCAGCAAGCACTGGCTCAACAGCTGTCCATGCCTCAAGCAGAAGCGGAAAAGTGGTTACAACGAGAAACACTTTTAGCCTCTGAAGTATTGGGGGATTGGTTTGGTCGTGCCGCGGTAATTTTTGCCTTAGCCCTTTGGTTCCGATTATCCACCAAGCAAGAGGCACCTAACTTTGGCTATCGTCACTGGTTAGCGGCATCCTGCTTTATTTTCCTGCCGGCAGTCATTGGTGATTTAGCAAGCTATACCAATATGACACTCGCACCGAGCTTTATCCTTCCGGCTCATGCTGATCTCAATAGTCTGAATGGCCTGATCAAGCTACCGCTGACATCACCCTGGACAGCCTGGGCAGCCAGTTTACCCTTTCTCCTACCATGGTACTGGGTCCTCAGTATTACCGCTATTGGTACCTGGACACCATTAAATCAAGGTAAAGCCATTGTTGTCGCCACTCTCCCCTGGGTAGCTGTTTTCGGTGGCTGGGCGATCATCATTGCTGTGAGTTAATCCATTACGGCTGTGGGTTAATGCATCACACGCGACGAGCGCTCACCCTAGCACCTTAAGTTGTGCCTCCATCGCCGCATGATCGGAGGCACCATTATCAATCGCACTGGCCTGCTCCACGGTCAATCCGCGATAGAATATATGATCCAAAGGCAGCCCAAACTTAGTCATCCGCTGGTCCGGTTGAAAATGCATTTCTTGTAAAGACAAACGCGACACCATCGCTCTGACTGCTTCTAATCGCCGTTGCGACCACGTATTAAAATCCCCTGCCAAGATAATCGGTCCATCAACACGTAACAAGGCTTGCTCAAGCGCTGCTAATTGCTTTTTATAAGCCGCCATCGCGTAAGTGAAGTTAATGCTATGAATATTGACCACTGCCAGTCGCTGACCATTGGAAAGCTGATACTCACTGTACAGTGCACTTTTGGGCAAGCGTAAATAGGGCTCTACCGCTGTATAAGCGCAGCTATGGAGAGGATTAACCTGAGAAAGATTCATAACCCCAGCGACCGCATCTTGCATCGCAAACGCATAGGCTTGATCATAATGAAGTGATGACTGTGTAATCCAGCGCGCAAGTTGAGGGCCAAAACTCGCTTCCTGTAATAGCATAAGACGATGCGGATCTCGATACTGCGTCAATGCTGTATCCCATTGTGGCCGCTGCTGTTTGTAAATGTTCCAAACCAGCAAAGAGAAATGGCCTTGTTCATCCAGCGGTAATGAATGGGTATAATCAACACATTGGCGATAAATACCAGAGACAGTGTGTAACTGTGACCCATCGGGGACAGTAAAGTAACCATTGACACCCACTATGGCCGTTGGGACTAAAATGGCGCTTCCCCAGGCCACTACCTTGCCAATACGTCGTTTCATGACTTAATTACCACCATAAAGCTCACCACTGAAAGTATAGGTTGCCCCTACATCGGGCGCCGATTTTGCGATCGTTAATGCCTAAATACAAGTGATAAACACACCTTATCACTTGCCGCACACTTGATGTCAGGGATAGGATAGAAAAGCAATGATAACAAGGTGTATTCATGGAGCGACGCCTATGCTCAATAATCTATTTGTTTACGGTACTCTTTGTCCAGACGAAGAGAACCACCATCTGCTCGCTGATATGAAAGGGAGCTGGCACAAAGCCAGCATACAAGCAATACGCACCGACCGTGGCTGGGGATCGGCAGCAGGGCACCCAGGGATCGAGTTAAGTGATAACGCAAAGGACAGAGTAAAAGGCTGGTTATTTAAAGCTGACGATCTTTCAACGAGATTAGCGCAGATCGATCAATTTGAAGGCGCGGGCTACCAACGAGTGATTGTTGAAGTGGAA
The DNA here is from genome assembly GCF_001995405.1 of Salinivibrio sp. AR640. Taxonomy (NCBI): domain Bacteria; kingdom Pseudomonadati; phylum Pseudomonadota; class Gammaproteobacteria; order Vibrionales; family Vibrionaceae; genus Salinivibrio; species Salinivibrio sp. AR640. The sequence goes on from NZ_MUFD01000030.1 coordinate 38,651, forward strand.
TATAAACATACAAGCGGAGAAGACACCAAGCATACCACCGCCTTCACTTATGAACTCTGTTTTAGTCATCAGCCTAATACGACTGGGCCAAGCCAATTCGTCGCCAAAAACGACTAATAAGTGTTCTTACTCATAAACACCAAAACCACCAATAAGCCAGTGTATCGAGTGATACTTGTATAAAAAAAAGCACCGACATAAGTCGGTGCTTTTTAGGTGGCAGGGGTAGAGGGATTCGAACCCCCAACACGCGGATTTGGAATCCGCTGCTCTGCCAGTTGGAGCTATACCCCTATAAGTAGTGGCGGAGTGGACGGGACTCGAACCCGCGACCCCCGGCGTGACAGGCCGGTATTCTAACCAACTGAACTACCACTCCGCACCAATTCTGTCTCATCAAAGTCTTACATATCATTGCTTTGATGATTAAATTTTTGCTAACTAAAGCCCAATATTAAGCGCTAATTAGATTATCTTGTTTGATGCGATGAGGATTTTGAATCGAGACGCGCAGTGTATGCCAATACATGAGCATCGCAGATATCAAAAGCATCGAGCTATCAACAAGATAAGCAATGAGAGCCTGGCGATGTCCTACTCTCACATGGGGAGACCCCACACTACCATCGGCGCTGCTTCGTTTCACTACTGAGTTCGGCATGGAGTCAGGTGGGTCCAAAGCGCTATGGTCGCCAAGCAAAATTTGGTGTGTCTTCACTTTTCAGTCAAAACACAAATCTAGAAAGCTGTTTCGTTCTCGCCACAATCAACT
>NZ_MUFD01000031.1:0-37672 GCF_001995405.1 Salinivibrio sp. AR640
GGAGCAAAAGCGAGTGCTAATCTGTATAGCTTGGTGATGACATGCCGTGCCAATGACATCAATCCCTATTATTACTTCCGGCACCTGTTCGCTGAATTACCCAAGCGGTCGCCATCGGACGATATGTCAGATCTGATGCCATGGTGTGTGGATCTCAGTGATGTCGAGTAGGCGTTCACCGGTTTATTAACCGCTTACTCGTCAACACGGTCAATTTAGCGTAGGATGCCAGTAATCCAGTCACATGTAGCTGTTTATGACTATTGAAGTAACAAACGTGCCAACCTCCGATGTCACCTGCGCGACGTGTAAAGCATGTTGCTGTCGTTTAGAGGTGATGCTGATTACCGATACCGGTGTACCCAGAGAGCATATTGAAATCGATGCTTGGGGCGGAGAGGTAATGAAACGGCTTGACGATGGTTGGTGCTCGGCGGTTGATCGAGACACGTTTATGTGCACGATTTATGAAAATCGGCCTTGGATTTGTCGAGAGTTTGAAATGGGCTCAGATGAATGCATCGATGAGCGTAAAAACATGTAACTACGATTCACCGTGAAAAAAGAGGGCCTGTTGAGTAAACAGGCCCTCTTTTTTATTTTTTGATCGCGCGAGGGCGGCCGTTCTCATCAATGGCAACATAGTTAAATGTTGCATGACTGACCTTATTACGATCACCAATTTCATCATGGCTGACGGGCTTAACCCATACCTCGAGTTCAATGGTTATCGACGTATTGCCGATACGTTGGCAGGTACCGTAGCAGCAGACCACATCGCCGACGCTCACCGGTGCTTTAAAAGTAATGTCATTGACTGAGACAGTCACAACGCGACCGCCTGAGATTTCTTTCGCCAAAATGGCGCCGGCCAGATCGAGCTGAGACATAATCCAGCCACCAAAAATATCACCATTGGCGTTAGTGTCCGCAGGCATCGCTAATGTACGAAGCAGCAGTTGGCCGCGTGGGCAGTTGTTTTTATTGTCAGACATGGCTCTCTTCACATCTTATTGAAAAGGGGCAATGCGCCCCTTTTTTACAGTACAAGATAAGAATTGTGACCGCTAACACAGCATTCGGGCAAGTTTTTATTGGTCCGATAAGCGTTAAACCCAATCCCAGCCGAAGACCAACAGCATTAAAATGGGGCAAATAACACGCACATAGCCGGGCCAAATTTTCCAGAACCAGGTGTCGCCCAGTTCAGGACTGCCTTGCACCAACTCTTTTAATATTTCGTTGCGGTGCCATAGCCAACCGGCGACAAGCGCAAACAGTAGGCCGAGAATTGGCTGTGCGTATTCGGTGGTCACGGTGACGACCAAGCCAAACAGCTCGCCAAAGTTGTAGACGATGATGGCCGAGGCGGCGGTGATCAGGCCTCCTATCCACCAGACCGCTTTTTCTCGTGATTGTTTCAGCTCTTCGGTCGCACAGGCGACAGGCACTTCAAGCATGGAAATCGCCGAGGTGAGTGCCGCAATCACCATGAGCAGGAAGAAGGCAAAACCGATGAATAAGCCAGCCGAGCCCATGGTGTCAAACATGGCCGGTAATACGCTAAATACCAGGGTGTCGCTGCTCAGCAATTCGCCCGCTTCGCTGTATATCGCGACCCCATTGTGCTGTGCCACAAACATGGCGGGCATGATCAGTAGCCCCGCGGTAAAGGCAATGCCCGTATCGAGTAGCGCAACTTGCGCGGCCGTTTTAGGAATGCTGGCAGATTTGGATAAGTAAGAGCCGTAGACCATCATCACGCAGACACCGAGCGATAACGAGAAGAAGGCTTGCCCCATGGCACTCACAACCAGGCTAGGTGACAGGTGTGACATATCGGGGATCAGGTACATTTCTAAACCATCGATCGCACCCGGTTGGAACAAAATGTACACCACCATGACCACGAACAACAAAAACAGGACGGGCATAAGGCGGGATGACCAACGTTCAATGCCGTTAGCAATGCCATTGCGCACAACCAGGATGGTCGGCACCATAAAACACAGCATCAATACCAGATTTCGGGTATCGCTGAATGACTCTAACCAGTTAGCGGCATCGACAAAGCCCAGCGCGGTGAGCAGTGGTGACACCATAAAGCCGACCAGCCAACCGGCAACGATGGCATAGAAGCTAAGGATACCGGTTGCCCCGAGCATACCGACCAAGCCGAGCAAACGGCCCAACCACTTTTGCCCGCCCGCGACTGAAGATAACGAGCGAACAGGGTTGGCATTACCGTAACGGCCAATAGTGAGTTCTGCTATTAAAAGAGGGTACGCTAGGATAAAAACCATTAGCAGATAAATGAATAGAAAAACGGCGCCGCCGTTAGAGGCGGTTTGGGTCGGGAATCCCCAAATGTTGCCTAGCCCAATGGCTGAGCCTGCTGCCGCCAAAATAAACCCAATGCGGGATGAAAATTGTGCGCGTTGTGTGTTTGCCATACCTACTCGTTATCGTTTGCGATAATTAATTGATTTTTTAAACGACACCTCAAGATGTCGTCGTTGATGAAACTGTCAAAGGTGTAAACTTTTTATTACGAACTTGGATGAGTAATTCCTAGCTCAAAGACTCGTAAGTAAAACAGTTTATGCGTAGAATTTGAAGATCTTGCCGTATGTAATGCCTAAAATAAGCATAATTTCCCCATATTCTTCCTGCTCGTGATGACTTCTTCGACAGTGATAAGCGCGATTCGCTACCTATAGTGAGTATCACAGTGACTTTCTCTGCTGCAATTACTTATTTAACAATCTAGTAACATTGCGGTGAGTTGTCACAATAATATGACTGACTGCGCTAAGATAAGCGCCAATGATGTGCGTTAACTCACTGTCGAGTCTGATTGTGTCGTCACCTAAAGACAAGACGTTGCTTGCACCCGCTCATAACCTAGGCAGAATGGAGGAGCTAGCGGGTTAACCCTTTATTAATGACTATCAAGGTGTGCACTTGGGCATGGAAAAAGTCTACGAAATCCTTACCGTACTGTTGTTGTTACTGTACTGGTTAACAATTGCGGGTGTAACGATACGCGTGGTATTCAAGCGACGCGCACTGGGCGTGTCGATTGCTTGGCTGATGATTATCTATATTCTGCCGATTGTGGGGGTGATTGCGTACCTGCTTTTTGGCGAATTAAATTTGGGGAAAACCCGAGCCATGCGGGCGAAAGCGATGTTTGAGCCTTATCGTCAGTGGCTATTGAGTTTACAAGCGTGTCCCGCACACCGTCCCCATCATATTAATGAGCAATCCCACCATGTGAACCGGCTCTGTCATGCTCGAATTGGTGTCCCTGAGCTCTCGGGCAATCAATTGACTTTGCAAACCGAGCCTGCCGATATTCTTAAATCTATTGCTTTCGATATCCGTCAGGCGCAACACAATGTGGATATAGTCTTCTATATTTGGCATCCGGGCGGGCACGCTGATGAGGTGGCGCAGGCGGCGTGCGATAAAGCAAAACAGGGCATTCCGGTGCGGATCATGTTGGATTCTGCAGGGAGCAAAGCTTTTTTCCGTAGTAAATGGCCACATGCGATGCGCGAGGCCGGGGTTGAGCTGATAGAAGCACTGGCGGTGAACCCGTTCAGGATGTTCTTTCGGCGTCTCGATATTCGCCAGCATCGTAAAGCGGTTATTATCGATAACCAACTGGCTTATACCGGCTCGATGAATATGGTCGACCCGCGATTTTTCAAGCAACATGCGGGTGTTGGTCAGTGGGTCGATGTGATGGTTCGCGTGTCGGGGCCGACGGTATCGGTGCTTAGCAGCGTATTTGCCTGGGACTGGGAAGTTGAAACCGGCATTCGTGACCTGCCCAGTGCGCCCGAATGCTTGATGATAGAAGATCATCAACATGCCAATCATGCCGTACAAGCGATTCCGTCAGGGCCTGGGTTGCCTGAGGGAATGATCCAACAAGTGCTCACCTTGGCCATTCACCAAGCGGAAACCAGTATTACGATTACCACACCTTATTTGGTCCCCAGTGAAGGCCTGATGGTCAGCCTGCAAACCGCGGCGCAACGCGGTGTGAAAGTGACGATCATTGTGCCGGAAAAAAATGATTCGCTGATGGTGGAGTGGGCGAGTCGCTCATTTTTTGAGGACTTGATGTCAGCGGGGGTAGACATCTATCGCTTCAGCGGTGGCTTATTGCATACCAAGTCAGTGCTTGTCGATGAGCAGTACTGCTTAGTGGGAACGGTAAACCTTGATATGCGCAGCCTATGGTTAAACTTTGAATTGACCTTGACTGTCGATGACCCTGATTTTTGTGCTGGTATTAACCAATTGCATCAGGACTATCTGGCTCAGTCTTCGCGCGTGAACCCTGAGAGCTGGCAACAAAGGCCGGTTTACCTCAAACCTATCGAGCAGTTTTTTTATATGTTTAGTCCGCTGTTGTAAAAAAAGCCCACCATGGCACGACTTGCCTGGTGGGCTTTTTGCTATCGGTACTGATGATGACAAGCGACTGAAAGCTACGAGGCGTGTGCTGTTGCCGCTTTCATGGCTCGGACAAACTCAGTCAGCGCGTTGAGCATAGTCGGCACGTCGTGCTGATGGGTTTCAATAATTTTCACCACCGCTGAGCCTGATATTGCACCGGCGGCTCCGGCCACAATGGCTGCCTTGACTTGCTCAGGGGTTGAAATACCAAACCCAAGTAGCGGGCGCGGTGCTTGATGATGAAATAGGGTGCCTAGCAAGTGCTCGACCGGTGTGCCGGCTTTGGCTTCCGCACCTGTTACCCCGGCGCGCGATACCAAATAGGTATAGCCACGACCCAGCTCGGCCACTTTGGCGAGGGTTTTATCGTCCGCATTGGGTGGGGCGATAAAAATCGGATCGATACCGTGCGCTAGGGCGTGATCACGAAAGGGGGCGGATTCAGAAATCGGGGCATCGGCGATAAGCACCGAGTCGACGCCAACCTCAGCGCAGCGGGTGTAAAATGTTTCGATACCCCGTGCATAGACTAAGTTGGCGTACATTAATAACCCAATGGGGATCGTGGGGTGCTTGGCACGAATGGTCGCTAACATGTCAAAACAGGTATCGGGTGTGGTGCCGGCTGCCCGCGCTCGGATGGTGGCATCTTGAATGGTCGGCCCATCAGCGAGCGGGTCGGAAAAAGGCATGCCAAGCTCCAGCGCATCGGCGCCACCTTCAATCAAAGCATCGATCACGGCGAGTGATTGTTCTGGGTTTGGATCCCCTAAGGTGACAAAAGGAACAAAGGCGCCTTGCTGTTTGGCATCCAGGTTTGCGAACATCGCTTGATATCGAGTTGATGGTGCCGTCATTACAGCTCTCCTTTGCCTTCTAAAATCTCATAAACCGAAAAAATATCTTTGTCGCCTCGGCCCGATAAATTAACCACCAATATCTGCTCTTTATTGGGGGCGACGGCGATCATTTTTTGCGCGTGTGCCAGGGCGTGGGCGGTTTCTAATGCGGGAATGATCCCCTCATTACGCGCCAGTGATTGAAAGGCTTCCAGCGCCTCGTCATCCGTGGCCGCCGGGTATTCAGCACGACCAATGGCGTTTAGGTGGGCATGTTGAGGTCCCACGGACGGGAAATCTAACCCCGCAGACACGGAATACGACTCTTCTACTTGGCCATATTCATCTTGCATTAATGGCGATTTCATCCCAAAGAAAATCCCGGGCTTGCCGTGTTTTAAGGGGGCGCCGTGCTGATCGGTATCGAGTCCTTTACCGGCCGGTTCCACGCCAATTAAGCGCACGTCTTTGTCTTCAATAAAATCCGCAAACATGCCAATGGCGTTTGAGCCGCCGCCGACACAGGCGATCACCGCATCGGGCAAGCGGCCTTCTGCGCGCAGGATTTGTTCGCGGGTTTCTTCGCCAATAATGCGTTGAAACTCGCGCACAATGGTCGGGAAAGGATGAGGGCCGGCCGCGGTGCCGAGCAAGTAGTGCGCGGTATCATAGTTGGCAGACCAGTCGCGCATCGCCTCGTTACAGGCATCTTTGAGGGTCGAAGAGCCCGCGTGCACGGGGATCACCGTTGCGCCCATCAGCTTCATGCGAAACACATTGGGGCTTTGACGTTCAACATCTTTGGCACCCATATAAATGCGGCATTTTAGCCCCAGCAGCGCACATGCGAGTGCGGTCGCTACGCCGTGTTGGCCGGCGCCGGTTTCGGCAATAATTTCTGATTTGCCCATGCGCTGAGCGAGCATCGCCTGGCCAAGCACTTGGTTGGTTTTGTGCGCGCCACCGTGGAGTAAATCTTCACGTTTGAGATAGAGTTTAGTCTTGGTGCCCTTGGTAAGATTACGGCATAACGTCAGTGCGGTGGGGCGTCCCGCGTATTCTTGCAATAGACGAATATAGTCGTCTTTAAAGGTGGGATCTTCTTGCGCATCAATAAACGCTTGCTCGAGTTGATCGAGCGCAGGCACCAAAATTTGTGGCACGTACTGGCCGCCAAATTCACCAAAATAAGGGTTAAGCTTGCTCATAATAATCCTTTTACGTCTTTAATTTGGTGCCGAGGTGCGTCGTTCACCCCGGCGTAATCACTCATCTCTGGACAATTAATAACGGCGTAGGGCACGAAACGCCGCGTTAAGCTTGTGGGCGTCTTTCACACCGGGCGCATGTTCTACGCCGGAGTTAAAATCGAGCCCTAAGCAGCCTTGTGCAGCGGCCTTTGCGGCATTGTCGGGCGTCAAACCACCCGCGATCATCACTTTGTCTTTGGCCGCTTTTGGGATCAGGTGCCAATCAAAGGTTTTGCCGGTGCCGCCAGATTGCTGACCGACTCGGCTGTCGATGAGGTGGCGGTCTGCGTCGACGCCGTCTAACGCTGGGGCGACATCAGACACACCGTGCGCTTTCCATATTTCACAGTGGGTCGGAAGCCTTTCGCGCAGTGCTTGTAAGTACGCAGCATCTTCATCGCCATGTAATTGCACCGCGTGTAGGTTGAGCTGATGGGCATGCGCTGCGACAGTCTCTATTGCGTGGTTTTGGAACACGCCCACATAGCGAAGCGGCGCGCCTAGCTTTACACGTTCGGCCACAGCTGGGGTTACCGCGCGCGGCGAGTGTTCAACAAAAATGAGCCCGCCATAAACCGCGCCCGCGTCATAGGCGGCGAGGGCATCATCGGCTGAGGTTAACCCGCACACTTTGTTATCGCCCAAGATCACTTTACGTAGCGCAAGCGTGAGATCGGGCTCTGCCATTAAGGCACTGCCAATCAAAAAGCCGTCGGCGTAATCGGCGAGGTCGCGCACATGGCGGTGGCTATGAATGCCACTTTCTGAAATCACGATCGCTTTTTCCCCCACTTGCGGTGCTAAGCGTTTGGTGCGATCGCGATCAATACTTAAATCGCGCAAATTACGGTTGTTAATGCCAATCACCACCGCCCCTAAGGCATTGGCCCGCGCCAGCTCGTCTTCGGTACTCACTTCGGTGAGTACCCCCAGCTTTAAAGACTCGGCTAAATCGGCTAGCTCACGGTATTCGGCGTCGTCGAGCACTGACAGCATCAACAAGATCGCATCGGCTTGATAATGACGCGCGAGGTAAACCTGATACGGGTCGATAATAAAGTCTTTACACAGCACTGGAGCATCAACTTGGTCACGCACGATGGGGAGAAAATCAAAACTGCCCTGAAAGTAGTCTTCATCGGTGAGTACCGAAATCGCCGTGGCGAATGGCTTGTATGCTTGCGCAATGGCTGCTGGATCAAAATCGTCTCGAATCACTCCTTTCGAGGGCGAGGCTTTTTTGCACTCCAAGATAAACTGCGAGCCCGGTGCGGCTAACGCAGCACGAAAATCACGATCGCTCGGCGTCAGTTGGTCGACAAAGCTTTCTAACGGCTGGGCTTTTTTGCGGGCGGCGATCCAGCGTTTTTTGTCATCGACAATGCGGCCTAAAATGGTGTCGTTGAGGGCTGACGTGGTCATACTGCGCTCCTTTGTGCTAACGCTTGCATGATGGTGTAAGGCTTGCCCGACGCCATCACGTCCAAGGCCTGTTGGGTATTTGCTTTCAAATCTTCTTGTCCGAATAAGCGTAGCAATAGGGCGACATTGACCGCTACCGCCGCTTGCTGAGCATCTGTGCCTTTACCTTGCAAAATCGCGCGGATCATCTCGCGGTTTTGCTCGGGCGTGCCCCCGGCAATGCTGTCCAGCGGGTATTGGGATACACCAAAGTCGCTGGGGGTCAGGGTGTAATGCTCAATCTGCGTTGGCGTGATTTCTGCTACCGTCGTAGGGCCATGGATCGCCACTTCATCCAGGCCGTCACCGTGAACCACGGCCGCGCGCGTCATGTTGAGGTTTTGCATGGTTTGCGCAATTGGCGCCACCAGTGCTTGGTCGTACACGCCCATTAGCTCAATACTGGGCTTGGCTGGATTGATTAACGGCCCAAGCAGGTTAAAGATGGTGCGTGTTTTCATGGCTTGGCGCACGGGCATCGCATGGCGCACACCGGTGTGGTATTGCGGGGCGAATAAAAAGCACACGCCAAGTGTATCCAGTGCCGCACGCGCTTGCTCGGCAGGCATGGCCAAATCAATCCCAAACGCGGCGAGTAGATCCGACGAGCCGGATTTGCTTGAGACCCCGCGATTGCCGTGCTTGGCGACTTTCACGCCACAGGCAGCGGCCACAAATGCGGCGGTGGTAGAAATATTAATGGTGTTCGCCCCATCGCCACCGGTGCCGACGATATCGGCAAACGGATAGCTGGGACGTGGAAAAGGCTCGGCGTTATCGGTGAGTGCCTTCGCGGCGCCGGCGATTTCTTCCGGGGTTTCCCCTTTAATCTTCAATGCGGTTAACGCGGCGGCTAATCGAGCAGGCTCGAGCGCGCCTTGAATAATGGCGCTAAATAGTTGTTCACTTTGCGTTTGGCTGAGCGACTGCTGTTGGTAGAGCGCTTCTAGTAGGTGATCCACGGTTGCTTGATCCATCACTGCATTTAACCTCGATGTGTCTGTCCTGACGTCCGTACTTATTGGTGTTGTACGTGTTGTATCTCTATTCGTTTCTTTATTTATTGGTTTGTTTAGCTATTAATCACGATTGCCTTGGTAAAATTCACTCGCCCAATCAATGGTGTGGGTGAGTAGCGCGGCCCCTTGCGCGGTTAAAATCGATTCGGGGTGGAATTGATAACCGACTACATAGTCGGTGTTGTTAACCACGGCCATCACTTTCTGATCTTTGCCATCAAAGGTTGTGGCGATGACATCCAAGTTGGCAGGGACATCAGTGGCAACCAGTGAGTGGTAACGGGCGACGGTTAATGGTGAGGCAAGTGGACCAAATACCGCATGTTGCTGGTGGTGCATGGCTGAGGCTTTGCCGTGCATAATGGTGCCGGCGCCTGCCACTGTGCCGCCGTAGGCTTCAACGATGGCTTGCTGGCCCAAACAAATCCCCAACATCGGCACGTGGCCGCGTAAGGCCTCAATCAATGCGGGCATGCAGCCGGCATCGGCGGGTGCACCCGGGCCAGGCGAGAGCACCAGTAGCGGCTGGGGCAGGGCACGAATGTGGCTGACAATGGCATCAGCATCTAAATGGTGCCGGAACACCGTGACCGGGTAACCCAATGCGCGAAATTGATCCACTAAGTTATAGGTAAAGGAGTCCATGTTATCGAGGAGCACGATGTCCATTTGCGGGGTACTCATGATTGGCCTCCTTGGTGGGCGGTTTGAATCGCATGGATCACCGCTTGAGCTTTGCCGCGGGTTTCGTCCGCTTCCGCTTGTGGGTCAGAATCAAACACCACGCCTGCGCCGGCTTGCACGGTAGCAAGGCCGTTTTCAACGTAGGCGGAGCGGATCACGATGCAGGTGTCCATGTCGCCTGAACCGGTAAAATATCCCACCGCACCGCCATAGCTACCGCGGCGGCAATGCTCGGTATCACGGATCAGTTGCATCGCTCTAAGTTTCGGTGCACCGGTAAGCGTGCCCATGTTCATACAGGCTTGGTAGGCATGCAGCGCGTCAAGATCGGGTTTAAGTTGACCCACCACCCGAGAGACTAAGTGCATGACGTGGCTATAGCGGTCCACTTTGAGCAAATCGGCCACGTGGCGGCTGCCGGGCGTGCTAATGCGTGCAACATCGTTACGGGCCAAATCGACCAGCATCATGTGCTCAGCATTTTCTTTTTCATCATTACGCAGCTCAAGTTCAATTCGGCTATCTAAGTCGTGATCAATGCTGCCTTGGGCCGTTTTTCCGCGTCGACGAGTACCGGCAATAGGGTAAATTTCGACTTGATTGGTCGTTTGGGTATATTTGAGTGCGCTTTCTGGTGAGGCACCAAATAAGCTGAATTCGCTATCGCGCAGATAAAACATATATGGGCTAGGATTGCCGTGTTTCAGCGCGCGATAGGCATTGAGCGGCGACGGGCACGCGAGTGTAAAACGGCGCGAGGGCACCACTTGAAACACATCTCCGGCGATCACGTGTTTTTTTAGCGCTTCAACTTGCTGACAAAAGTTTGAATCGGAGACTGAAACTGCGACTGAGTGTTCAGTCATCACGGGCGCGTCGGGAAGTGGCGCAGGCGATAAGCAGGCTTCTTTGATGCGTTGCAAGCGGCGCGATAAATCCACGTAGTGGGCACTTGCATTATCGCCACCAAACAAGGTGCCTTGTAAGCGTGCTTGTCGGTGTTGGTGATCAATCACCAGTAAGCTCTCGGCGACATAAAAGAGATAATCCGGACAGCTCTCGGTGCCGTCTACGCTGGACAGTGTTTCGGTACTGGCGACTAAGTCATAGGCAAATAAGCCGCCGATAAACAGCGCATCGTCAGGCTGATTCTCCAACGCGACGCTTTGTTTAACGACGCGCAGCGCATCAAACACCGACGCTTGGCGCAGACGGGCGTCTTCATCCAGCAGGGCACCATTGTCGTTAGGATGGCGGAATGTCAGTGTCAGTGCCGGTTGATTGTTACGCTCAGTGCTTTCTGCCTCACAGGGTAACGCTTGCAGCGCCGCACTTTGCCTGATGCTGTCGAGCAAATGGGCGCCATTATGGGTCAGCGCTTGCAAGGTTACGGTTTGCGCCCGGCATTCAATCCGTACCGCGGCGTCAACGAGCATCAGGCTTTTCACGTTGCGCTTTGAGTCAATTTCAGCTGACTCCAGCAACATGCTAAAGGGTTTATCTTGGCACACGGCGGCATACAGCTCGGTCGGATCGGCCACATAAGGCACCGACAGTTGGAGCGTATCGAGCTCGCCGTATTGGAGGTGATGGGTGTTCACAGCTTTCTCCCTGCCGCTTGAACAAAGGGGGTTAATTCTTGCATTAGCTGCGCGAACATATCGCCGGTCAATGCTTGGTGACCGTCTGACAACGCCTCGCTTGGATTCAGATGGCTTTCCACAATAATGCCATCTGCGCCGACGGCTGCAGCCGCGCGTGATAGCGGCGTGACGAGCTCTCGCACACCCGTTCCATGGCTTGGGTCGACCAGTACTGGCAGGTGGCTGCGTTGTTTCATAAAGGCCACCGCGTTTAAATCCAAGGTGTTTCTTGTGGCGGTTTCGTAAGTGCGAATGCCGCGCTCACACAAAATCACATTAGGGTTGCCCGCATCGACAATATATTCCGCTGCCAGCAAACATTCTTCGATAGTGGCGGAAAGGCCGCGTTTTAACAAGACCGGTTTGCCAGTTTCTCCCACTGCTTTGAGTAAGCCATAGTTTTGCATATTACGTGCGCCAATTTGCAAGCAATCAATGTATTCACACACGGCATCGACTTGGCTGATTTCCATCACTTCTGACACGGTTGGCATGCCGGTGAGCTCACTGGCTTTTTTTAGCAGCTTAAGCCCTTCTATTCCCATGCCTTGAAAATCATAAGGGCTGGTGCGCGGCTTAAAGGCACCGCCACGTAACACGCGAGCGCCGTGGGTTTTAACTCGCTCTGCCACGGAAAGCAATTGAGGTTCCGACTCCACCGAGCAAGGGCCTGCCATGACCACAAAGTCTTGTCCACCGACAGGCACATTGCCGATATTTACTACGCTATCGTGCGGCTGCACATCACGGCTGACGCGTTTGTACTTGGTTAAAATCGGTTTCACTTCTTCAACCAGCGGGTTGGCCTCAAAGTGGCATTGTTGCAAAACGCGTTCATCGCCCAACGCGCCGAGTACAATGCGCTCAACCCCTGGCATGTAAAGCGGTTTTAATCCGCACTGCTCGATTTGGTTGAGTAGCCCTTTGGCGTCCTGCTCAGTGGCTTGGGGTTTAAGTACAATAATCATCAAATATCCTTTTAAACTATGGTTGTGGATTACCGTGGCTGAATGCTTAGTGGCCAAATGCTTAGTGGCTGAATGCGTAGTAGCACGATAACGCTTAATGGCAAAGCTCAGAGACAAAAACGCCCGCGTCAGTGGCGGGCGTTGTGAATAAGGTAGCTGTTGATACAGCCCGTCACACCGCCCGTAAGGAGCCGTGCCACCCAATAAGTGCAACAGAGGTCATAGATGTCGCTAGCGCGCTGACGGCCAGTACTGCAGTGGGTGCCGTGTAAATGCCCTTTGTACGAGGCGAGGTATTGAAATACATGCTGCGAGACTCCGTTGTGACTGTTACCCTTAGCGCCATCTTGCTCCCCGAGACCGAGAAACGGTGCGCGTTAACTTGTGTACTAGTAAACTGATATTTTGTCTCTGTGTCAACGGGGAAAACCAAAAGAATGCAGAAAAAGTGCGGAAAAAGCGCACCATAAAAAATAACAAATGAATCAATAGTGTTCGCGTACGTGCATTAACTTGCTTGCGTTAGCATCACCAGAGTGCGTGGACATATTAAGGAAACCCGATACACCATGATCATTGATTTACATAGTCACACGACGGCCTCAGATGGCCGTTTATCGCCCCAAGATTTAGTGCAGCGTGCGGTTGAGCGCCGTGTGGGGGTGTTGGCGATTACCGATCACGACACCACTGCCGGGCTGGTGGATGCGCAAGCAGAAATTGACCGCCAAGCGCTGCCCCTTACCTTGGTCAGCGGTATTGAGATTTCTACTCTGTGGCAAAACTTTGATATTCACATTGTGGGCTTAAATATCGATCCGCACCATCCGGCATTAATCGCGCTGATTGCCGAGCAAGCTGAGCGACGCCAACAACGGGCGGAGTTGATTGCTGCACGGCTAGAGCGCTCGCATTATATAGGCGCGTTAGCGGGTGCACGTGAGCTGGCCGGTGATGCACCGCTAACTCGTGCGCATTTTGCCCGCTGGCTGGTGGAGCAGGGCCACGCGAAAACCATGCAGGCTTGTTTTAAGCGCTTTTTAACTCGAGGCAATACGGGGTATGCGCCGCCAAATTGGTGTTCGATTGCAGAGGCCGTTGAGGTGATTCACCAAGCCGGTGGACAGGCAGTACTCGCTCACCCGGGCCGATACAAACTCAAGGCTAAGTGGCTGAAGCGACTGCTAACGGCGTTTTCTGAGGCGAAAGGCGATGCCATCGAAGTCGCACTCCCTCAGCAGTCGCAACAAGAACGTCGTTTGCTCGCTGACTACGCGCGGGACTATGGCTTATTGGCCTCATTGGGCTCAGATTTTCATTACCCTTCACCATGGACAGAGCTAGGCCGAAATCTATGGCTGCCTAAAGACTGCCAGCCGCTTTGGTGGAATTGGGCATGGTTAGAGGCTGCCGAGCAGAAACAGCAATCAATAAATCAACTAGATAGCAACCAGTCAGACGCGTTACAATAGAAGGATAATAAGGATTATCCGGCGCGTCGGCCACTATCGCTGGGTTGCGGTGCGCATCCAAAACGTGGTCAAGCTACAGCAGGAGGAACCATGAGTCAGTTTTTTTATGTCCACCCAGAGAATCCGCAAGCGCGGCTGATCAAGCAAGCGGTGGAAATTGTGCGAAACGGTGGGGTGATTATTTATCCGACTGATTCGGGCTATGCGCTTGGCTGTCAGCTTGAGAATAAACAAGCGCTAGAGCGTATTTGCCGTATTCGTGATCTCGATAAAGATCATAATTTTACGTTGCTATGTCGCGATCTTTCTGAGCTTTCACTGTATGCACGGGTGGATAATGTTGCGTTTCGGCTAATCCGGAACAATACCCCAGGGTCGTATACCTTTATTTTTAAAGCGACCAAAGAAGTGCCAAAACGTTTGATGAATCCAAAACGTAAGACCATTGGCATTCGTGTTCCCGATAATCAAATCGCCCTAGATTTGCTCGAAGCCTTGGGTGAGCCATTAATGTCGACCTCGCTGATTCTGCCCGGTAATGATTTCACCGAATCCGATCCCGAAGCGATACGCGATCATTTAGAACACAGTGTGGATTTGATCATGCACGGTGGGGTGTTGGGTGAGCATCCAACGACGGTGGTCGATTTTAGCGACGGTGCGCCTGAAATTCGACGCCAGGGTCGTGGTGATTCGACGCCGTTTGATTAATCCTTTATTGCCAGTGAACCAACAAACATTGCACTGCGTAATTATCAGTGCAATGTTCTTGTTCTGATGTTGCGTCAGCCAGTGGTTGACCTTCCATTCCCGCCCGGCCACCTTGCTGGGCGTTTTTTTATGATCCGATATGTCTCAATTTATGCGGTAGGCGATGCACTATTGACCCAGTTGATGCGCCGTTAAAATTGCGGAATAAACATTATCTGCTGTCACAGGAAATGGCATATTATGGATAGTCTCTCCTTCAGCAGTTGATGCATCTGCCACCGCACGCAACGTCGTATGATTCAGCGTTTTTACGCCCATATCAAAAAGATTGGTCGGTAGGCCAACGGAACGGCAGAAAGCGAGGACGGTATTTATCTCTTCCATTGCCGCGTTTTCGAGTACGAGTTGAACAAGTGTACCAAATGCCACCTTCTCGCCATGGTAAAGGTGGTGGCACTCCTCAAGCTTGGTGAGACCGTTATGGATGGCATGTGCGCCAGCTAGGCCACTGCTCTCAAAACCGATACCGCTTAGGTAGGTGTTGGCTTCAATAATGTTTTCTACCGCCTTGGTACTCACACCATTTTCTACTGCGATTTTCGCTTTCAAGCCATCTTCAAGTAATGTTTCATAACACAGTTTTGCTAGCGCTTGCGCGGACCGGGTCGCAAGCCCACCGGCCATGGTTGCTTTACCTGACGTCATATTTGCACGAGCTTCAAAGTAAGTTGATAGCGCGTCACCCATCCCGGAAACCAGTAAGCGAACCGGTGCTTTAGCGATGATCGACGTATCCATGATCACCATGTCCGGATTTTTAGGAATCATCAAGTATTCAGAAAATTCACCTTCTGGGGTATAGATAACGGCGAGAGCCGACGTTGGCGCATCTGTAGACGCGATGGTCGGCACAACAACAACGGGAATTTTGGTATAGAAAGCAACGGATTTTGCCGTATCTAATGTTTTCCCGCCGCCAATACCGACGATGACATCATGTTGCTGTGTCGCACAAATATCGGTGATGCGCTCAATCTCAGCACGCGAACACTCGCCATTAAAAATATTGGTTGCGAGTGATATCTCTTCATCAGCAAAACTCTGTTTTACCTCTGCACCCACCAAGTCGGTCACGAACGCATCAGCGATGGCTAATGGTTTCTCACCAAGACTTTTTACATAGTGTGCAATCGAGCTCAGTACTTGCTCACCTTGGACGTATTTACTGGGGCTAATAATTATTTTGTCCATAATTCAGACCTTTATTCTTTATTCTGTGTGTTTTCTGCAATGAAAAACCATTGTAGGGAAGGCGCTATATTAGGACTGACAGCTCAAACGAGAAAGGATATCGAGGATTTGAATTGAGCTTTTATGACCGCAGTGTCAAATCCGTCGCGAAAGAAAAAACGACAAACCCTGCTTTATGGCATTGATCACTATTCAGACTGTTTGCGTTATTCATGTTCCATATTGAAACGAAATAAAAAGATAAATTGTTCCACTATGGAACAAAATTATTTTTGTTGAGCCCCTGTTTTCTCTGCTTAAGATGAGTTCATACCCTACGTGAAAATAAATGGAATGAGATAGAACGATGAAAAAACTAATCAATCAAGTCGATGATGTTGTCTTGCAACAAATGGAAGGCCTTGCGTTGTCCCGTCCTGAGTTAAAGGCCAATTACGAACCTCGTTATATGTGGCATGAGGAAACACCAGGACAAGTTGCGTTAGTGTCTGGTGGCGGTTGTGGTCATGAGCCATTGCATGCGGGTTTTATTGGTAAAGGTATGTTGACCGGAGCGTGCCCGGGAGAAGTCTTTACATCGCCCACACCGGATCAAATGTATGAGTGTGGTAACCAAGTAAACACCGGTGAGGGCGTGCTTTTTATCATTAAAAACTACACGGGCGATGTGTTGAATTTTGAAACGGCCGTGGAGCTACTTCATACCGATGGTATCAGTGTTGGATCAGTCTTGGTGGATGATGATGTGGCCGTAAAAGATAGCCTTTACACCGCTGGCCGTCGTGGCGTGGCAGGTACTGTGTTAGTGGAGAAATTAGTCGGCGCTGCGGCAAGTAAAGGTTATACGTTGGCACAGTGTGAAGCGCTTGCTCGACGCGTCAATAACCAGTGCCGATCCTTTGGTGTCGCGCTTAATGCTTGTGTCGTGCCAGCCGCAGGTAAGCCGTCGTTTATCTTAGAAGATAATGAAGTAGAGTTTGGTGTTGGTATCCATGGTGAGCCAGGTATTAAACGCATGCAATACACAGACGTCGATACTTTGGTGGATGACATGTTTGCTGAACTCGCTGAAAACGCACCTTATCAGCGCACGTTACGGATTTGGAATCGTGAAGAAGGCGAATGGGGTGAGGTCGTGTCTAGTATTGAGCCTTTTTCTGCCGATCATGACTACATCGTGATGGTCAATGGTATGGGAGGCACGCCAATTTCTGAGCTTTACGGCGTGTATCGCCGTCTAGCGCATAACTGCGAGCAAGCGGGATTCCGCATCGTACGAAATAGGGTAGGTAACTTCTGTACGTCGCTTGATATGGAAGGGGTGTCAATCACCTTACTCAAAGCGGATAAAGAGATGTTAGAACTTTTTGATGCACCCGTTGATACTGCCGCAATCAACTGGTAACAGGGGAAATAACATGCAAATTGAAAAAACACATATTATTCACTGGTTAGAGTTGTGTGCGACGACCTATCAAGACAACCAAGATTTTCTCACGGATCTTGATCGTGATATCGGCGATGCCGACCATGGTCTCAACATGAATCGTGGTTTTAAGAAAGTCGCGGAAAAACTGCCACAAATTGTCGAGCAAAACATTGGTAGCATTCTAAAAAATACGGGAATGACATTATTGTCTAGTGTCGGAGGCGCAAGCGGCCCTTTATATGGCACGTTATTTATTCGCACAGCGGCGGCTGTCGGGACTCGAGAACAATTAACCTTTGAAGAGCTGATCGACGCGCTAAAAAGTGGGGTCGATGGTGTGGTTTCTCGTGGTAAAGCTGAATTAGGCGACAAAACCATGTGTGATGTTTGGCTACCGGTTTTGACGAGTATAAAGGCATCGTTAGATAAGGGCACAAGTGCTGATCACTTACATAATGAGATGGTTGAGCTCGCAGAAGCGAATGTATTAGCCACCATTGAAATGCAAGCGAAAAAAGGACGAGCGAGCTATTTAGGTGAGCGCAGTATCGGTCATCAAGATCCCGGTGCTACGTCCTCTCTATTAATGATTAAAGCACTAAAGCAAGCAATAGCAGGTAATTAAGATGGTGGGAATTGTTGTTGTCTCTCATAGTCGTCGCCTTGCTGAGGGGGTCGCTGAATTAGCGACCCAAATGACCCAAGGCAAAGCGAATATCGCCATTGCTGCAGGTGTTGATGATCCTGAAAACCCGATAGGTACCGATACCATTGCTGTCATGGAAGCGATAGAGCGGGTGAATGATGAAAAAGGCGTTATTGTCTTGATGGATCTCGGTAGCGCCCTACTGAGTGCAGAAATGGCGCTAGATCTCCTTGATGATCAAATAAAGGAAAGTGTGACGTTAATATCAGCGCCCATCGTCGAAGGGACGATGGCGGCATCGGTGGCAGCAGCGGCAGGGTTACCGTTGGCAACCGTGGTTGAGGAAGCGCAGAATGCCTTGGGTGTAAAACAAGCGCATCTAGGTGATAAGCCATCAACAAATGCGGAACCCGCGCAAACGGCGAAGCAGGACAAAGAAGCGCTGACATACGACTGGATCGTGCAAAATCCGCATGGATTACATGCTCGGCCAGCCGCCGCCATTGTTGGCGCACTGGCGCGCTTTGACTGTCAACTCTGGCTACAAAAGGGCGACCGACAGGTCAATGCAAAAAGTCTCAATAGTATTGCGAAGCTTGGTGTCCGTTGCAATGAGACCATAACCATACATGCCCTTGGTTCCCAAGCCGTGGATGCGATAGCAGCATTTAAAGCTCTCGCACATGATCACTTTGGCGAAAAACAGGCCGTTGATGATGGTGCTCTCGAACATCAAAGCGATGAAGTTGATGCATTACAGTATGAGGTGAATGCGCAAACCATTGAAGGTGCGATCACGGGGATTAGCGTGAATGAAGGTATTGTAACGGCGCCCGTTGTTCTTTTTACCAGTGACATGCCACCCGTACCCGATCGTTCCTTTGGTCATAAAACCGATGAAATTACGCATGTTAAGCAAGCGATAGAGTGTGTTGTTCAACGTTTACAACGTCAAGCAAAGCAAGCGAAAGGAGACATATTTTCGGCGCATAGCATGATGTTAAGTGACCCTGAATTGTGGCAATCGGTCGAATCGCATATTCAGTCAGGCATGATTGCCGAGCAAGCTTGGCTAGAAACCCTTCACGCGCTGGCGGAAGAATATCGTCATGCTGAGACGCTATACATGCGCGAACGTGAAGCTGATGTACATGATATTGCCCGCCAAGTGATGATTGAAATGACAGGTGCCAAGCCTCAGGCCATTGAGATTCAGGAGCCAAGTATTTTATTGGCCCATGACCTTATGCCCTCGGATGTGGCTGGATTAGATAAAGAAAAAGTGCTCGGTATTTGTTTAAGTGAAGGCGGTAAAACGTCCCATAGTGCGATACTTGCTCGCGCGATGGGGATCCCCGCGATGGTAAAAGCGCAAGGGTGTCTCGATGCCGTTCGGTCAGGTCAAATGGTGACGCTTGATGGCTTCAAAGGGCACTTATGGTTTGCGCCGTCAGATGAGATACAGCAGGCGCTAGACGCACAGAAAATTGAATGGCAAAACGCGCGAAAAAGTGCGCTAGCGAGCGCACAGCAAGTGGCGATGACTCGCGATGGTATCGCTATTCCCGTTTTAGCGAATATTGGTGGACCGAATGATTTGGAAAATGCGTTAACATCGGGGGCAGAAGGTGTTGGTCTATTTCGTACCGAGTTTTTATTCCAAGACAGTGAAGCCTTACCGACTGAAGATGAACAATACCAAGTTTATCGAGACATTGCCGCTGCGCTCGGCGATAAACCACTCACCATTCGTAGTCTCGATGTGGGAGGGGATAAACCTCTAGCGGCTTATCCTATGCCTGAGGAAGATAATCCTTTTTTAGGCTTGAGAGGGGTACGTTTGTGCCTCAAGCATGAAGCTTTATTTAACACGCAACTGCGCGCGATTTTAAAGGCGTTTCAGGTACAGCCGAATATTCAACTGATGATACCTATGGTCGCGCAGGTTGAAGAAGTAAAAAAAGTGAAAGCATTGTTGGCGCATCAAGCTCAGCAATTAGGGGTGGATGCAAGTAAGCTTCCTGTCGGTATTATGATAGAAGTCCCCGCTGCTGTCCTAAATGCGGATGCGTTGGCGCAAGAAGTTGACTTTTTTTCTATTGGTACTAATGATCTGACGCAATATGTTATGGCGGCAGATCGCGGCAATACGGCAGTCGCAGAGCTTGTGAATTACTTTGAACCGTCGGTGTTAAAAGCCATTGAATTGACGTGTGCTGCCGGTGAGCGTGCTGGTATTCCCGTGAGCATGTGTGGCGAAATGGCGGGTGATCCGAACGCAACACAGATGTTACTTGGTATTGGTCTTCGTAAGTTCAGCGCTAGCGCTAGCCTGCTGCCTGGACTCAAAGCTCAGATTCGCCAACTGTCTTTGCAGGCATAGCGTTCCTCTACGTATAAACCGGCGTTCAACGCCGGTTTTTTTATATGACTTTTTTAATATGACTCGTTAGTACCACTCCATCTGTTCATGTAAGCCAAATTTTTTGATTTTTCGCCACAGTGTCGTGCGTCCAATTTGCAGTGCTTTGGCCATCTCGTTCATTTTCCCATTACATTGATTCCAAGCCTGAACAATGGCTCTTTTCTCGGCTTCTTCTAGGGTTATGATCGGCGTATTATCTGTACGATGATGGGCGTTCAATTTTATGTCCTCAGGAATATCACTCAGTTTGATCAAGTTTGAACCTCGATTAAGCAAGATGCGCTCAATTCGGTTTCTTAACTCGGAGTTATTTCCTGGCCAACGAAAATTCATTAACGCTTCCAATGCCACTTGTTCTATCGAGAGGGTTACATTGTGGCGACGCTCGTAATGGCTAACAAGCTGCTGGACAAGATGTTCGATGTCTTCTCTGCGTTTTCTTAGTGGCGAAATAGGGAGTTCGTTTGAGGATAACTCATAGTAAAGTTGGCGACCAAATGAGCGCTGTGTAACATATTCGCTGATTTCTGCGGTCGTGCTGGTAATGAGTTGAAAGTCTACTGGGATCAATCGCAAGCTGTCGCTACGGCTTACCAAGCCTGTCTTTAATAACTTTAGTAACACGGCTTGTAGGTCTGGCGATAGGTATTCCACTTTTTCTAAAAACAGAGTTCCGCCGTGAGCTAACTCAAACTTAGAAGGCATGCCCTGTCCTTCATCATAGCCCAAGGTCTCTTTCACCAGTTGTTCCGTATTGATCGAGCGGCAGTTGAGCGTAATGAATGGCCCATCTTTATAGCTACTCTCATTATGAATCGCCATGGCTAACGTCGCTTTTCCCACACCTTCCTCTCCAGTAATGAAGATCGGTGAATTCGATTTTATCGCCCGCTTGGCCATGGTAATCACGTGTTTCATCTTGCGTGAAATAACAGGCAACGTATTGAATGTATATCGTGCACTGCCTCCGATTTGCTGTTGAGCTAGTTCGCGAATTTTATCGATGGGGTGCAAGAACAGTAAATGGGTGCCGTCATTGAGCGCACGCAGCGTGATAATCGCTTCAACAAACTCGCCGTTGACTTCTATTGTGGTCAGCTTACGCTTAATCGTTGTGCCAGACTCAATACTGTTGAGTACATTAGGTGGAAAACGAAAAACACAGAACACATCTTTTTCTAAGACATCGCTTGCCTCAATATTCAGTAATCGCTCAGATTGATGGTTAACCATTGTTATGTGATTGTCTTCATCCCATGCCAGGAGACCATCATCCATGCACTCTAGTGTGGCGTTGTGCGCGCAGGAAAGACGGTTAATATTCTCTTGTTCAGAATGAATATGTATCTGCAAACTGATTTCTCTCGCACTTGACGCGATGATGACTAAGCTCTCTTTCTGGTAGTGTTCTGCGTTTTTAATCAAACACGTTGTCCCACGTAGCTTGCCAAATTGATCGAAAACAGGTGCTGCCACGGAGGCATAAGGATGTAAGTGACGATTAAAGTGTTCTGCGGCAAATACTTCACAAGGCATATGGGTGTTGATACAGAGATTGACTGCATTGGTACCAATCTTCCCTTCAGAAAGAAAGCAACCTTGTTTTATACCAAGCTCGTTCATCTCCTGCTTTATTACGTCATGCCCGACGAGAGAAAGAATGCAGCCATTGTTGTCAGTCACAATCAATAGCAAATTTTCTTCGCCTAACATATCGTAAGTATCTTCAAGCACTGTGGTGGCACATTCGATAAGATGCTCGTTGCGCTTCATCAAAGACGATAAGGTAAAACCAGAGGCAATGTGTGGTTTTGACCAAGTGTAGGGATTACATTGCTTTATACACCGCTCCCACGACTTAAGTACGGGGGTACGTGAGAATTCATGAGACACCCAGTGGTGTTTTTGGAAAAAGTCCCATTTGGTTTTATTGTCTTCGATCGAAAGCATGCTATACCGCTCTAGCACAAGTTATGGACTGTTGGCATGTTACAGGTACTTTAGCCCAGCAGCTGTGAGAACTTTCACGCCTCAGCACAGAGAGACGAAATGAGCGAGATAAAAGACGTATAAAAACTGACCGTTTTATCCAGTAGTCAGGGTGTATTTTTCTATGCGTGCGTGATGCGGTCGTGTATCATTAGGCACCTGTTATAGCGCCGCGCTTTATCTTGTTGGAGATGTTTCAACAAGTTTTACTAGGGGCGTATTATAACCAGCCATAACGTAGAGTTATTCCGTTTTTGACGCCTGTGAAGGCGACAGTAAGGTAAGACAAACATGAGCGAAAAATTACAGAAGGTGCTAGCGCGTGCTGGCACGGGGTCACGCCGCGAAATGGAAAGCTATATCCAAGCCGGCCGAGTGAGTGTCAATGGTGTGGTGGCCAAGCTGGGCGACCGTCTTGACGATCCGAGTGCGCTGGTGCGTGTCGATGGCCATGCAGTGCCGCTCAATGCGCCTTCTGAGTCAGTATGTCGCGTGCTGGCTTACAACAAGCCAGAGGGCGAACTATGTACGCGTAGCGACCCAGAAGGTCGTCGTACCGTGTTCGACCGGTTGCCAAAGCTCAAAGATGCCCGCTGGGTCGCTGTTGGCCGCTTGGACGCCAACACGTCCGGTCTCATGCTGTTTACCACTGACGGTGAACTGGCAAACCGCTTGATGCATCCAAGCCGCCAAGTGCAGCGTGAATATATGGTGCGCGTTTTTGGTGATGTGAACGAAGACATGGTGCGCAACGTGGTGGCCGGTGTCGAGCTTGAAGACGGTGTTGCCCGCTTTGAGGACGTGGTTTACGCGGGTGGCGAAGGGATGAACCACACCTTTTATGTTGTGATCACCGAAGGGCGTAACCGCGAAGTGCGTCGCCTTTGGGAAACTCAAGGTGTGACTGTGAGCCGCTTGAAGCGAGTGCGTTACGGTGACATTTATCTTGAGAAAGACCTGCCACGTGGTGGTTGGCGCGAGATGGAACTTAAAGAAGTTAACTATTTGCGCGAGATGGTGGAAATGAAGCCTGAATCGCAAACAGTGATCACGCCAGAAGACCAAAAGCGTAAAAAGTCGCGTCAGAAAATTCGTCGAGCAGTGCGCCGTTATGAAGAGCGTATCGACTCGAACGATAAGCCAAAGAAAGCCCGTCAAGCTCGCCGTGGTAATGCCCCGGCAGCAGGACCAAAAGGGTCGGGACCAAAAAAAGGTAGCCCACGCCCTGGCGCGCCAAGAGGGAAAGGAAAGCCTCGGACGCGTAAATAAAACGCTTTCAGCATTAATGAATGAAAACCCGGCCTTGTGTCGGGTTTTTTTATTCAAGAGAGAAGGGTGTACATGATAACGATTATTATTTGTGTTATTGTCAGCTCAATTTATAGAACTATCGATATACGGAAATAATGACGATCGCTGCTGAGCCTTATCAAGCTGCCACCCGTTTAAATCGGATTGAACGTGTATTAGCCTACATCCATACCCATTTAGATCAGCCACTATTGGTTAGTGAACTTGCAGCAAAAAGTTGCTGGTCTCGTTGGCAACTGCAGCGCGTGTTCTCTGAGCAAACGGGGATGAGTGTTGCGCACTACGTGCGGGAGCTTAAATTGAGTGATGCCGCTAAGCAGTTACTGACTGGCCAACGTCGTATCATTGATATTGCCTTATCCTGTGGGTTTACCTCTGAGGCTAATTTTTCCCGCGCATTTCGACAGCAATATAATATGACGCCTCGAGAATATCGTCGACGAGGCATTATGGATGGTATTCGTACACCGTTACAAATTACCACTTTAACCACACCACAACCTCTGTGGTTATCTGTGCAGATTAAAACGCGACCTCAAGCCACAATCGCGGGAGACGTTGCACCGATATTGGGATTATTTGCGCCAGAGCCTGATTTTAATGATGTTGTGCCAGCGCTTTGGCAGCGAGCCTATGCGCGCGGCGTGATTGATCTAAACCAGCCAAGTATCGGTGCCATTGATGTAGCTAGCGCGGATACACTGCAATCACCGTTGCCATACCTTGCGGGACAACAGGCATTAGCAGGCTTTCAACATGACACCACAAGCTGGATCATTCCGGAAACGACCTATGCCGTTATCACGCACTCCGGGCCGGTGAGCGGGCTCCCTGATACATTGCAGGCGTTTATTTACGCTTGGCTACCAGACTCTGGCTATCAATGCACCGATGGTATAGAGCTTGAAATCTACCCCAGTGGTTACCAGCCCCACTCGAATAGCGCAGTAATGACATATTGGGTGCCACTCAATCCCGTGCATCGTGCTATCGATCCCGTGCATCGTGCACCAAAATGAACAGTATTTCCTCTATGTATCCATAAAATACGAATGATTCCGTTTTAGATTTATTGGTTCGTCATTAGAGGAAATCATGATGCATACAGGTTTTTCGTGCCCACGGCAGGCTATTGGGCGATTGTCGCCGTTGACCTTAGCTGTGATTAGCAGCGTGGTAACTGTGTCGGCTTACTCTGCTCCCCAAGAAGCCAACATGGAAACCATACAAGTCCTAGGTGACACGTACCGCAATACCGCCACCAAAACGGTATTGGCACCCGAAGAGACACCACAAGCGGTCACAGTGATTAACCGCGACACTTTGGAGCAGCGCCAAGCAAGTTCATTAAGCGAAGCCGTCCGCTACACCCCGGGCGTAAATACCGAACTTCGCGGTGGGGCCGTGACCCGTCTCGACCTTTTCAATATTCGTGGTTTTATCAACTATCAAAATTTTTACGACGGGTTAGCGATCCCTTACAACACCTGGAATTTACAGCCACAAATTGATCCGATCGCGATTGAGCAAGTCGAGGTTTTTAAAGGACCTACATCCGTGTTGTACGGAAATATTCCACCGGGTGGTATGGTGAATATGATCGCGAAAACGCCTCAGCGTGAAGCCGCGCATCGGGTTGGCGTCAGTACTGATACAGAGGCGCTGCGAGAAATATCAGTCGACAGCACCGGAGCGATTCAAGATACCTCGTTGGCCTATCGGATGGTGGCGCTGGCACGGAAAAAAGACGGGCAAGCCGGGCATTCAGAAGAAGAGCGTTATGTCGTGGCTCCGTCGCTAGATTGGCGTATTTCGCAAGATACCTTAGTGAATTTTAATCTATATTATCAAGCGGATCCGGCTGCGGGCATTTATACGTCGCTACCAGCAAAAGGCTCAGTGCTGCACAGTGACCAAGGCAGCCTTTCGAGTGACAGTTTTTCCGGTGACAACAACTGGAATACCTACGACCGAGAGTTTTTAATGCTGGGCTATAAGGTGCAACACCAACTCGCTTCTGATTGGTCACTACTGCACACCGCACGATACACCGATGCCGATTTACTGCAAAAGAACATGTACCACCAAAAAAGCAGTGATGACAGACACTATCCGCGTAATGCGTACCTGACAGATGAAACCATGGAATCGTGGGTGGTTGATACTCAGCTTTCTGGCGATTTGCGCTGGGGGGCAGCGCAACATTACACCTTGTTTGGCTTGGATTATCAAAACATGTCGTCCAATGTTGGCTATGACGATACCCTTGCAGGTGTGGTGCCGGCTATTGATATCTTTGAGCCCAATAATAACCAGGTTGACCCAAGTTCACTTAGCTTCGTTTATCAGGATCAGCATGACATTGAGGTCACGCAGACCGGACTCTACGCCCAAGATCAGATCCTTTGGAATCAATGGGTCTTCCTCGCTGGCGCGCGATACGATGAATATGAGTTAAAAGATGATCAGCAAACATTGTTTGCTGGGTCACCGAGTACCTCTGATAAAAACATTCGCCACTACAATTTGGCGTTTCGCGCCGGAGCCATGTACCAATTTGATAACGGTATTTCCCCTTATCTCAGTTACTCCGAGAGCTTTGAGCCGACAGACATGGATAATCGAGGTAATGTCTTTGATCCATCGAAGGGCGAGCAGTGGGAAGCAGGCCTGAAGTATTTATCATTGGATGGGACGACAGGGCTCAACTTGGCGTTATTTGAGCTGACTAAGCAAGATGCCTTGGTCAACGATCCCAATGATTCTTACGCCAAAATTCAAACGGGTGAAATCCGTTCGCGAGGCGTCGAAATTGAACTGAGTCATGCGCTGAGCCTAGATACCAATGTGGCCTTAACCTATAGCTATATTGATATGGAGATCACCGACGATCCTAATCTTGATGGCAAGACACCGGTTTGGGTGCCCGAGCAAACGGCCAGTGCTTGGGTGAACCATCAGTTAACCTCCGGATTAGAAGTGAGCGTGGGGGCGCGTTATGTGGGCGAGTCACAGGGTAACGCGAACAATACCTTTAAAGTGCCTGATTATACCCTGTTTGATACCGCTCTAAACTATGATCTTGCTCAGCTAGATACGTCGCTATCAGGAGCAAAATTGTCACTATCTGCAACGAACCTGCTGGATAAAACGACATATAGCTGCTTCGACGAGCTGAACTGTTGGTATGGTGATGAGCGGAATGTAAAAGCAAAAATTACCTTTGATTTTTAAACCGCGTTTGTGAAAAACAACGCCCCCGTCAATGGGGGCGTTTTTGTTTATCGTTTGGGTTGCGCATCAATGCACTGGCCATGCACTTCAACACCTTCCGGGGCCATGAGGTAGACGTAGAGCGGAATAATATCGAGTGGCGTTTTTAATGTGTCGGGATCCTCGCCTGGGAAGGCGCTGGCGCGCATGCTAGTTCGCGTGCCACCTGGATTAATCGCGTTCACTCGTACCTTGGTGTCTGACATTTCATCGGCCAGTACTTGCATCATTCCTTCCGTGGCGAACTTAGAAATCGCGTAGCTGCCCCAGTAAGCACGGCCTTGATGACCCACGGTAGACGTGGTAAACACCACGCGCGCATCATCAGACTTTTTCAGCAGTGGCAGCAAGGCTTGTGTCATCAACATGGTGGCTTTGACGTTCACTTGCATCACATCGTCATGCGATTTTTCATCGATTTGATCGAAAGGGCTTAGCACGCCAAGTAGGCCAGCATTATGGAGTACACCGTCTAAACGACCAAATTGTTGGTCAATGGTATCCGCCATGTCGAGATAATGCTGCCGGGTTGCCCCCAGCATGTCTAAGGGAATAATGGCAGGTTGTGGTGCGCCCGTGGCAGTAATTTCATCGTACACAGCTTCAAGTTTTTTCACGGTGCGGCCGAGCAAAATCACCGTCGCGCCTTTTTCGGCATAGCTCAGTGCCGCTTGACGACCAATACCAGCGCCGGCGCCGGTGACCAAAATTACACGCCCTTGAAGCGCGTCGGAGGTTACTTGATAGTCCACAGTACAAATCCTTATTTATTGTTAAACGTAGATTATTGTAAGGTTGCGGGTAATGTGTGACAACCAAGTGCGTGATGCACTGGGCTGAGGCATTGCAAACTCAGAGATAAAAAGAGGATACAACATTGGAATTCATTGCGGATTATGGGCTTTTTTTAGCGAAAGTCGTCACCTTTTTAATGGCAGCGGTGGTGTTAGTGGCACTGCTACGCGCGGCGAATGATAAAGGCGGACAGAAAGGCAGCCTGAAGCTTACCGATTTAACCGATAGCTTTAAGACCTACCGGCAGTCGCTCGAACATCATCTTTACAATGAGTCATCGTTAAAAGCGCGCGATAAAGACGAGAAAAAGGCGAAAAAGAAAGAAGAAAAGGCACAAAAGGCCGCAGCGAAGAAGCAAACGGCGCAGCCAACACAGCGCGATCCACAACTTTTTGTTCTGACTTTTAAAGGCAGTATTGATGCCCGCGAAGTCGAGGCATTGCGTGAGGAAGTGACCGCCATTTTGTCGGTAGCGACCGAACAAGATGAAGTTTTGGTTAAACTGGAAAGTGGCGGCGGCATGGTGCACGGCTATGGGTTAGCCGCCTCGCAACTGGCACGCGTTCGTAAAGCCGGCGTACCGCTGACTGTCGCGGTTGACAAAGTCGCGGCTAGCGGTGGCTATATGATGGCATGTGTGGCCGATAAGCTGATCGCTGCGCCTTTCGCAATCATTGGTTCGATTGGTGTGATTGCCCAGCTCCCCAACTTTAATAAGTTGCTCAAGAAAAACGATATTGAGTTTGAGCAGCTGACCGCAGGGGAGTTTAAACGTACCTTGACCATGTTTGGTGAAAATACCGATAAAGCGCGTGAAAAATTCAAAACCGAGTTGGAAGAAACGCATGGTCTATTCAAAGCGTTTATCACCGAGCACCGCCCTTCGTTAAATGTTGATGAGGTCGCAACCGGCGAGCACTGGTTTGGCAACCAAGCATTAGAACTTGGCTTGATTGATCAAGTCTGCACCAGCGACGAGTATCTTTTTGAGGCGGCCAACAAGGATCGTAAAGTGCTATCGGTCTCTTATCAGCAGCGCAAAAATATCGCTGAGAAATTAGCAGGAACCTCCGCTGAGGTGGCCGATCGTGTGTTACTTAAATGGATTAGCCGAGGCCAGCGTCCGCTGGTGTAAGCAAGCGCGCGTGCATGATACCGGTATATTGCACATAAAATAGGGCATCGTCGCATTGACTGCTGGCATGCCTTTGGCTTGGCGAAATCACGCTATGATGGGATAAATATCAAGAATAATGTGAGCCAAGCCAAAAATTACCGTATCCACTTAGCTATTTTACAGGCGGCAATGGTAATGATTAGCGCGCTTTTTGCCGAAAAGTGGCATAGCGAATAACCGATACACTACTATCACAATTGGTTAACAATTGTGGAAGGTACGAGCAATCAGCGTGTTTTACTGCGAATTTAGTTGATATTCGGCTAGACTCGCTCAATATTGTAAAACAGATAGCGGCATTCCAATATCGGAGTGCAACGCAACGAATTTTCGACAGTTTTAGCGCAAAGGGCGTCAATTAGGTCATTATGGGCAAATCTCTCGTTATCGTGGAGTCCCCTGCAAAGGCGAAAACGATCAACAAATATCTCGGCAAAGATTTCATTGTGAAGTCGAGTGTCGGGCATGTGCGTGATCTGCCTACTGGAGCGACCCAGGGCGGTAAAAAAGCTGCACCTGTGTCTACGAAAGGGCTCAGCGCCGAAGAAAAAGCGCGAATTAAGAAACAAAAAGAAAAGAAGGCGCTCATCAATAAGATGGGCGTCGATCCTTACAACGGTTGGCAGGCGAAATATCAAGTGCTGCCGGGCAAGGAAAAAGTCGTTGCCGAACTCAAATCACTGGCCGAGCAAGCTGACCATGTTTATCTCGCAACGGATTTAGACCGCGAAGGGGAAGCCATAGCTTGGCACCTGCGGGAGCTGATCGGTGGCGATGAAGATCGTTTTAAGCGTGTTGTGTTTAACGAAATCACCAAAAATGCCATTACCCAGGCGTTTGAAGCGCCGGGAGACGTCAACATTGATGGCGTCAATGCACAGCAAGCCAGGCGTTTTCTCGATCGTGTGGTGGGCTTTATGGTGTCACCGCTGCTTTGGAAAAAAGTGGCGCGCGGTTTGTCGGCAGGGCGTGTGCAATCGGTCGCGGTGAAATTGTTGGTCGAACGCGAGCATCAAATTAAAGCGTTTATTCCTGAAGAGTTTTGGGATGTGCATGCGGACACGCTCACTCCTAACGAGCAGGCACTTCGATTGCTCGTTGCACAGCAAAACGGAAAAGCCTTTAAGCCGAAAAACAGCGATGAGGCGATGGCCGCGGTGGCCGCGTTGGAAAACGCGAGCTACGTGGTACGTGATCGTGAAGATCGCCCCTCAACCAGTAAGCCATCTGCGCCCTATATCACCTCAACACTTCAGCAAGCCGCCAGTACGCGGTTAGGCTTTGGGGTGAAGAAAACCATGATGTTAGCGCAGCGTCTTTATGAGGCGGGTTACATCACCTATATGCGTACCGATTCGACCAACCTCAGTAAAGAGGCGGTGGACGCAGCGCGGGGACATATTGCCAGCGAATACGGTGAACAATATTTACCTGAGTCGGCGAACGTCTACGGGGCAAAAGCCAATGCGCAAGAAGCCCACGAAGCGATCCGTCCATCGGATGTTGGCGTGACGGCGAGCGATTTGCAAGGTATGGATCCTGATGCGCATCGACTGTACGACCTGATATGGCGTCAGTTCGTGGCGTGTCAAATGGTACCGGCTAAGTACGACTCCACCACATTGACCGTAGAGGCCGGTGAGTTTTCTTTGAAAGCAAAAGGGCGGATTTTACGTTTCGATGGTTGGACGCGCGTACAGCGCCCGACGGGTAAAAACGAAGATCAAATCTTGCCTGCGGTGGAAGTGGGACAATCACTGACGTTGAGTCAGCTTGATCCGAAACAGCACTTCACTAAGCCACCGGCGCGATTCACGGAAGCGGCTTTGGTTAAAGAGCTGGAAAAAGCGGGTATTGGCCGTCCGTCCACGTATGCGTCGATCATTTCGACCATTCAAGATCGTGGTTATGTGCGCGTCGAAAATCGTCGTTTCTACGCAGAGAAAATGGGAGAGATCGTCACCGATCGTCTGACCCAGAGCTTTGCAGACTTGATGGATTACGACTTTACCGCCCGGATGGAAGCGTCGCTGGATAAAATCGCTGAAGGTCAAGCCGATTGGAAAGGCGTGCTTGACGACTTCTTTGCCGACTTCACCGCAGAGCTAGAGCAAGCGGAACAAGACGAAGAAGAAGGCGGGATGAAACCGAACAATATGGTCATGACGGATATCGATTGTCCAACATGTGGCCGTAAAATGGGTATTCGTACTGCATCAACTGGCGTCTTTTTGGGCTGCTCAGGGTATGCATTACCGCCGAAAGAGCGTTGCAAAACCACCATCAATCTGATGGATGAAGACGGCATTGTTAACGTCCTAGAAGAGGATGTTGAAACCGCGGATCTTCGTGCCATGAAACGTTGTCCGATTTGCGAAACGGCGATGGATTCATACCTGATTGACCAACATCGTAAGCTTCATGTCTGTGGTAATAACCCAAGCTGTGAAGGTTATGTGGTCGAAAAGGGTGAGTTTAAACCGAAAGGCTATGACGGTCCGGTCGTTGAGTGTGACAAATGTGGTAACGATATGGTGCTGAAAAATGGCCGCTTCGGGAAGTACATGGGTTGCACCAATGATGAATGTAAGAATACGCGCAAGATCTTGAAAAACGGTGATGTTGCACCACCGAAAGAAGATCCTGTGCATTTCCCTGAACTGCCTTGCGAAAATTCGGACGCCTATTTTGTGCTGCGAGACGGCGCCTCGGGGCTGTTTATGGCGGCAAGTAACTTCCCTAAATCGCGTGAAACTCGCGCGCCGCTGGTGGAAGAGCTCGATCGCTTTAGAGATCGTATCTCGGAGAAATTCCAATACCTTGCGGATGCACCACAACAGGATCCTGATGGACGACCGACGGTAGTTCGTTTTGCACGTAAAACCAAAGAAAACTACGTGCGAAGTGAAGAAGACGGTAAGCCATCCGGCTGGTCAGCTTTCTTTGTCGATGGTCAGTGGGAAGTCACTGACAAGCGCAAGAAGAAGGCCAAAGCCTAATGAGATTCAACCCGCCATCACGGCGGGTTTTTTTTCGTCGTTTTTAGCGGCCGTGATACCGACGTTTGATCTCTACCAAAGTGCCTCTGGTTTGTGCTGCTAAGATGCGACTTTGTATTGAGCCACGAGGCACCATGGAGCTGCACCAGTTAGTTAATACACTTGGCCAAGATCTCAAGCACCGCTATGGCGAACGGGTGCATAAACTGACGTTGCACGGTGGTTTTAGTTGCCCAAACCGCGATGGTACGTTGGGACGGGGCGGTTGCACGTTTTGTAATGTGGCCTCGTTTGCGGATGAAAAAGCGCAACATGCATCGGTCAGTCAACAACTCAGTCAACGCGCCAAAGAAGTGGATCGTGCCCGCCGTTATTTAGCGTATTTTCAGGCTTATACCAGCACCTATGATGAAGTCGCCCGTTTAAAAGTGTTGTACGAGCAAGCACTGGCCCAAGAGCACATGGTGGGATTATGTGTGGGAACACGTCCTGATTGCGTGCCGCATGCCGTGCTCGATTTGCTTGCAGATTATTATCAACAAGGCTTTGAGGTGTGGTTAGAGCTTGGCTTACAAACCGGCCATGATAAAACGCTCAAACGCATTAATCGTGGGCATAACGTCGCGGTATACCAACAGGTCGCAACAAAGGCCCGTGCCTTAGGGATCAAAGTGTGCACCCATTTAATTGTCGGCCTGCCAGGGGAGGAGATAACGGCCCATCAACAGACGATTGATACAGTGGTAAATACGGGCACCGATGGGATCAAGTTGCATCCGCTGCACATCGTTGAAGGAAGCACCATGGCAAAGGCGTGGCGAGCTGGGCGACAAAGGGAAATTTCGTTCGACGATTACATCGCTAGCGCCTCGATGATGATTCAGCGAACGCCACCAGAGGTGGTTTACCATCGGGTATCGGCAAGTGCACGTCCACCCACATTGTTAGCACCTGCCTGGTGTGAAAATCGCTGGCTTGCGATGACAGCGATCGCCGAGACACTCACACAAACAGGCGCACAAGGGGCCGCGCTGGGCCACCCCTTTGTGGGGCGCTAGCCGATTGAATCTTTTGATCTAGCGGAGTTGATCCTCTGATGCCGTTGGCAAGACGCGTTGCATCAGTCTTTGCAACACTCTGCCAATATCTTGCAATATCAGGTACAAGCAAGGCACAAGAATCAGTGTGAGCAAGGTTGCGAACATCACGGCAAAGCCTAACGCCACTGCCATGGGGATCACAAACCGTGCTTGTAAGCTAGTTTCAAACATGATCGGCAGTACCCCGGCAAAGGTGGTGATGGAGGTGAGAGTGATGGCACGAAAACGCGCGCAGCCGGCGTCAATCACCGCTTGTTTGACTGCAACGCCCGCTTGCCGAGCCCGGTTGATGTAATCGGTCATTACCAGTGAATCGTTGACCACCACACCTGCCGCGGCAATTAAGCCAAAGGTCGACATCAAGCTCAAATCGATATCAAACCAATAATGTCCCCAAATGGCGCCGGTGAGACTAAATGGGATCACCGACATAATAATCAATGGCTGGGTGTAACTTTTTAATGGTACGGCAAGCAATGCATAGACCACGATCATGCCAGCGATAAAAAACAGCAGTTGCTCACTTTGCTGAGCTTGTTGCTCCTCAATCGAGCCACTGAGCTCACTGGTGACTTCAGGATAATCGGCCAACACATCAGGTATTACCGATTGTCGAATCGTTTCAACCACTTGGTTGGGTTCTACTTGCTCTTCATCAATGGCGCCATAGACGTAGACAGTGCGAAATCCTGCTTCACGGCGAAGGCTACTGATCCCAGGCTGTTGCTCAAAGTTGACCACATCACCCAGCATCACTTGTTGCCCCGTTGGCGTCGTGATCACGGCATAGCGTAGCGATGAGAAGGTTTCTCGCGTGCGCTTTGGATACCGCACCATGACTTTGATTTCTTCACCGTCTCGGATCAATCGCTGTGCTTCACCGCCATAAAAGCTGCCCCCAACTTGCTGGGCAATGGTCGTCAGATCCAGCCCCAGATCATGGGCGACGGGAGTGAGCGAGATCAGAATTTCCTGGCTGCCAGAATCCATCGAAGAGGATATATCGAAAAGCCCTGGTTGCTGATTAAGGCGTGACATCAGCGCCCGCCCAGCGGCATTGAGGGTCTCAATATCGGGGCCGAATAACAGGTAACCAAATTCATCACCTTGTTCTCCGCCGTTGACATCGTCTTGAATGGTGAGCTTTTTCACCCCCGGAATATCAGGCATGGCATCGCGCCAGCGCCGAGAGAGTTCAAAAGTGGTAAATGGACGAACGGCATCATCCACCAAGGGGATTACCAGCTGCCCAGCGGTTCGGCCCTCATTAAATACCAGGGTTTCTTTGATCATGGCTTGGCCGGTTTCCGCTTGAGTGTTGTTATCAACGTCGTAGACCATTCGCTCGATAGCTTTTAGGGCAGCGATGGTTTGTTCGCTCGATGCGTTGTTATTCATCTCTAAACGAATATTGGGGAAGTCATGTGGTACTTTCGGCGTCGGCACCATACGAACGTGGCTGGCCACCACCAAAGCAATACTGATTGCCAATAGGGCAATGAATACGGTAAGTACAGACCAACGCCAGTGTGTGGCCCGGGTGACTGTACGACGATAAGGGCCGTGAATGAATTGCTGAAAACGGCGGTTAAAGCGTTGGCGTAAGCTATTTGGTTTAGGGGTAGAAAAGTGGGTATGAGCAAGGTGTGCTGGAAGGATGAGTTTGGATTCAATCAAACTAAATACCAGACACAAGATGACAATGGCGGCGATACCAAAGAAGAAGGCACGCTCTGGTCCACTAGACATCAAAAAAGGGGCAAACACTGCAATGGTCGTTAATACCCCAAAGGTAGCGGGCGTTGCAACCCGTTGAGCACCGGCAACCACGTTATTCACACCACCGCCCTTATGCTCGACTTCGGTATAAACGCTTTCGCCTATCACAATGGCATCATCAACGACGATCCCCAAAACCATAATAAAGGCAAATAACGACACAATATTAATACTGACCCCTATCACTGGCATCAGCATAACCGCGCCAAGAAAACAAACGGGCAGTCCCACGAGCACCCACATTGCTAGCTTGAAGCGTAAAAAGAGGGTCAGTAACAACGCGACGAGCACCGCCCCTTGCAGCAAGTTTTTGAGCATCATGTCCAAGCGCGCGTTTAAGTAGTGGGTCATATCAACCACGGACTTTAGCGCCAAGCCGGCTGGAAGCGTGTTGTTTTTCGTCTCGATGTAATCTTTGACTGCGGAGGCGACGGTAACCATGTTTTGCGACGCTGTCGCGTTCACCGAGAGAAAGATGGCATTTTGCCCAGAGTATTTAAAATAGCGCTCACCTTCGGTAAAGCCATCTTTAATGGTCGCGATATCTTGCAGTCGTAGCCGGCTACCATTTGGACCAATTTTAATCGGGATCTGTCGAAATTCGTCGCCGCGATAGCGTTGGTTTTCCACGCGAATGGCGATCATACCGCTATCGGTGCGCACTTCACCGGCTGAGAAGTTGGCTGAATAGCGGGCTATGGCATCACTGACTTGACCCAGAGTGAGGTCGTATTTTCTTAATTGTTGCGGTGCAACTTCAATGGCGATTTCGTAGTTAGGGGCACTGAGCTCGACTAATGTCACATCGTTAAGTTGAAGTAACTCGTCTTCGATGTTTTGTGCGACGGGTTTTAGCTCGGTCAGTGGCTTGTCGCCCACCACCGCCATGCGTATCACTGTCTGTCGAAACTCAACTTGCGACACATTGAGCGGCTCCATAGACGCGGGCAGATTAGAAATGGCATCGACTTTCTGATTCACCCGATCCAACACCACATTGAGGTCTTCGCCAACATCCACTTCGATTTCGACACGGCCAAAGCCTCGGCGTGCTGTCGATACCACAGACTCAATGCCGGTGACATCTTTAATGGCTTCTTCCACCTTTACGAGGATGCTCTCTTCAACCTCTTGTGGCGAGGCGCCTGGGTAGTCAGCAGTGATATGGATATAATTAATTTCGATGTTGGGGAACATCTGACGTTGAATAAAGAAGTAGCTCGCGATCCCCATGATCAATACAAAAATCATGATCAGATTCGCCGCGACAGGGTTATGTGCAAAATACGCAATGAGACCACGAGGTGGCGTAGGGGCTTCATTCATCGTCGTCGTTCTCCTGCGCAACCTGCGATGGCACGCGTACCGTCATTCCCGCTTCAGGAAACTCGGGGGGCGTTGTCACAATCTGGTCATTGGCACTTAGCCCTTGGTCCGCATAAAGGTATTGCCCTTCGGCACGGACAATATTCAAGGCGCGAGATGAAAGTTGGCCCTTGCCATCGACCACCCAAACTTGTCGATTATTTGCCAAGGCTTGGGGAAGTTTAAATACTGCGTCTAACGTGGTGCCGTTAAAGGCCACCTCAACATAACTGCCGAAGGGCAGAGTTGGTTTAGGCGAGCTGATACCGTAGGGGTCATCAAGACGCACAACCACACGCATCATCCGTGTACTTTGTTCCACAATCCCTAAATCACGCACCACGGTGCCTTCGCGATGAATCGGCGATGTGCCATTTCGTGTCAGCGAGGCCTGAATCCCTTCGAGTTGTTCGGGCAGAAATGCACTGTCAAACCCAGCCACAGGTACGTGGACTTCCGCCACTTCAACATTGTTGATCGTACCCACAGTCGTGCCTGCGCTAATATATTGACCCACACCGATATCGCGTGAGACCACTAGGGCATCATAGGGTGCAGTGACTTGACAGTTATCAAGATCGCGTTGAGCGCGTTTTAATGCCGCTTGGGCCGACTTCACCCGCGCCTTGGCCGTTAATAGTTGTGGTTTGCGTAAATAGAGATCGGTGACCTGTGTCGGAGGCAAGCTTTTTGCTTGGCGCTTTGCCACTGCGGCTTGCGCTTGTTCTTCAATGAGAGCGGCTTGCGCGCTGGCGAGATCGGCCTCTGCACTGAGCACCGCCGCCTGATAATTATCCGCCTCAATAGAGAAGAGCACGTCGCCACGTTTTACGATGCCACCGGCGACAAAATTCGGGTGCCAATCCATGACTTCTCCCGATACTTGCGCGGAGATTTGCGTGGTTTCCAGCGGCATTAATTCACCATGCCCCGTGATGACTACTTGATGTTGCGTAGGCGTGATGAACTGCGTATCGACGATCGGCGGAGGAGGAGCGGGATTATCGACCTGTGTCTCTGATTCCGTTGCCGCAATAGCAGTATAGCCAAGGTAGCCGAGCCCTAATACCACTAAGGGCAGAATCCAACGTAGTCCTTTCATTAATGATGAGTCCTTTCTGTGCGTCGCCATGTGTAGTGTGACAGCCGATTCGGGTTATATGTCTATTAACTAATTTATCATGTAACGTCAGTACTGTGATGACACGCTMACTGATCTTTTGAATTTCATCATTTTTTGTTGCACTCAACACGTTACGACTGAGTGTGTCCTCCCGATCGCCTCGTTTCGGTCATCCGGCATGTGTCTTTTGCTAAAACGCAAACCTGTTCTTTTTTTCCAATAGATAATTACATAGTTAGTTTTTATCTCACTTATTTTTACGTTTTTTACGTGATTTCTCTGATTTTGTTGGTAAAAAACAAGCGTTGAACATGTATGCAATCTTGTTAATTTCCACAATAAAAAAAGAAAGGGGTTTTTTTACGATTTTAACGTAGCGTTATAGGGGTTTATTGAATAAGAGAGGCTGTTTTATATGCCTATGGGAATAACGATGGGTACGCTTGTTTTAAGGTGTATTTGTGAGCTAAAAAATAAAAAAAATATACTA
>NZ_MUFD01000032.1:0-35224 GCF_001995405.1 Salinivibrio sp. AR640
ACTTTAACTTTACCTTCTTGGCGAATGTCTCTAATGGAAACGAAATGCATAAATGGACTTTTATCTTCTGTCATTTTTAACCTCCTAAACGTTAGGAGACCATTAAATCGCACTGAAAATGATCAACAAATTGATCCTTTATTTTCACTTATTTTAATTAATAAATATGGCATAACGCACGGTTTTCAGCCCTAAGTGATAACTTAGTCATTAAATTGCTAGCCCAGGCGTGGCGCGGATCTTCATGCGTTTTCCCTGCTCCGCTTACATCTTACTATCGAGGTATTCCCCCGTCTCTTTATGCCCAAAATCAGGGATCATGGTAAAGAACAGCTCAACGATTTGTTCTTTGTTCCATCCACGCTTGTCTTTCATATCCGCAATGGTGTTTTCAAATAACGTCAGCATCTCTTGTTGATACAAAGGGTCATTTTTTATGATACCTAAGTTTTCAAATCGAGACATATCTAACTCCTCTTTGTCTGTGAAAAACTCTTCAAAGTCTTTTTCACCCGTCGTGTCGCTTGACGTAAACAGACAAGGCCACTTACCTTGCGTAGGTAGCATTTTCACTAACTCACGAGCTTCTTCTTCACTA
Source organism: Salinivibrio sp. AR640 (assembly GCF_001995405.1). Taxonomy (NCBI): domain Bacteria; kingdom Pseudomonadati; phylum Pseudomonadota; class Gammaproteobacteria; order Vibrionales; family Vibrionaceae; genus Salinivibrio; species Salinivibrio sp. AR640. The sequence goes on from NZ_MUFD01000032.1 coordinate 599, forward strand.
TCACACAAATGAGGCTCATAACCACGCTGCTTAAGATATTTCACCGCAATGTCGGCAAACGAAATCAAGTGCAGTGCTTCACTCAGTTTCGGGAAGAAAATGTCGCGGTTTTCACCAAAGAGACATGACATGAGGCACAGCTCACCTGACTCTTGTGGTGTCACGAAGTAACGTTTGATGTCGTTCGGAGCCACGATAGGCTGGTTCTTTAATAAGCGCTGATTAAAACCATGCAGTAATGAGCCATCAGAGAAAGCAACGTTAGCAAAACGTGCCGTAGAAATCGCAATCTCTTCGCTCTTACGCATTAGGAACATTTCCATGATACGCTTAGAAGCACCCATCATATTGACTGGGTTTGCGGCTTTATCTGTTGAAACACAGAAGTATTTTTTCGCATCAGCATCAATAGACTGCTGGATCGTTTTTTCGGTGTTAAAGACATTTACATCGATCATACGCATCAATGTGTAAGGATCTTTTTCGCTTCTAACATGCTTAAGCGCAGATAGGTTCAGTACATAATCAAACTTACCATCGGCTTTAATGAATGCGTCGTACTCTAGAGAACCAATATCCAAAGCAAATGCTTGGAAGTCACCATCAATGTAACCAGACGAACTACGGATATCTCGAACAAGCTCTACCATGTTGTTTTCACTAATATCAACAACATGCAATTTTTTAGGGTTACGCTTGAAGATTTCTTTAGTTACGGCTTGGCCAATTGAACCTGCGCCCCCTAGGACAAGAAAACTGGACTCAGAAACAATGCGTGATAGCTCTGCTTCATGGTTTTCAATATCTTGTGTAAACAGGGCTTCATTACGGCCAATTAAAGGAAAAATAGCGTTCATTACCAAATCCCCTTAGTATCGACTAAATATGGTGAGTTGAGTGACTCCGCTTTAAATTCTTTATGATCAACGAGCATAACGTGAATATCAGAGGTCGATTTTGCAACATCAAAACTCTGGAGCTCAACTTTCTCTAATGAACTAGATAGTTGCTGAATATTAGGCTCAACCGCAATTACGTTTCCTGTGTGAAAAGAAGCAATTTCTTTTACAATCTGCATTGCAGGGCTTTCACGTAAGTCGCCGATATCAGGCTTAAAAGCTAGACCGTAGCAAGCAATTTTAACTTCTTTGGCAGTTTTATTAGTATTCTCTTGCAAGAAGTCTGCAATAGCCATTTTAGTCTTATCGACCACCCATCCTGGCTTACTGTCATTAACCTTACGTGCAGTATGAATAATCTTAGCTTCTACTGGCATTTCAGATACGATAAACCATGGGTCAACAGCAATACAGTGGCCACCAACACCTGGCCCAGGTTGAAGAATATTAATACGAGGGTGGCGATTTGCTAAAGAAATAAGCTCCCAAACGTCAATATCCAATTTATCACAAATTATAGATAGCTCATTGGCAAATGCAATTTGCACATCTCTACAGCTATTTTCCGTTAATTTCGTCATTTCGGCGGTGCGCGCATTAGTTATAACACATTCGCCTTGGACAAATGTTTGATATAAGTCTACTGAGCGTTGCGAACATTTAGGTGTAAGGCCACCTACAACACGGTCATTTTCAACTAACTCTCTCACCACATGACCTGGCAATACACGTTCTGGACAATGTGCGATATTAATGTCTGCATCTTCACCGTGAGTCTGTGGGAATGTAAGGTCTGAGCGAACTTCAGCTAGCCAACAAGCCATTTGCTCTGTAGCTCCTACTGGTGAAGTCGACTCTAGTATGACTAAATCACCTTTCTTCAAGACAGGAGCAATTGCTTTACTCGCAGCTTCAATATACGAAAGATCCGGAGTAGGAATCTCACCTTCATTACAAGGTAAAAATGGTGTTGGCACTGCGATCAAAAAGGCGTCCGCAGGCTCAGGCGTTAACGTTGCCTTTAGATAACCGTATTCGAAAGCCGCGTGTACAAGCTTGTCAAGTTCAGGCTCAACAATATGAATCTTTCCTTGATTTATAGTATCAACTGCATGCTGGTTTACATCCACGCCGATGACTTTTTTCTTACGTGACGCAAACATAGCGGCAGTTGGTAGGCCGATGTAACCAAGGCCTACCACTGAAATGGTTTCAAATGACATATGTAAATCCAATAACTTTTACTTTAATAATGCTGTTAAAATGCGCTGACAAGCCTGTCCATCGCCGTATGGATTATGGGCAAAGCTCATTGTTTGATAAGCAGTTTCATTCGTAAGCAATTCGTTTAAACTACCAACAATGGTCTCAACATTAGTTCCGACTAACTTCACCGTGCCAGCATCCACCGCTTCGGGACGTTCTGTAGTATCCCGCATGACTAGTACTGGTTTACCTAGAGAGGGCGCTTCTTCTTGAATACCACCGGAGTCGGTAAGAATTATGTGTGCACGACTCATTAGGTAGATAAATGGTAAATACTGTTGAGGTTCAATAAGATGGATGTTTTCAATGCCCGCTAAAATACGATTAACTGGCTCACGTACATTCGGATTGAGATGCATTGGATACAGTATTTGAGTGTCCGGATGCGCTTTCGCTGTAATGGCTAATGCTTCACAAATTCGCTCAAATCCACCACCAAAGCTCTCTCTACGATGGCCTGTTACTAAGATGAGTCTTTTGCTCTCATCTAAGAACGGAAACTGGCCGGCTAGCGTTTCATTCAAATACTGATCAGACTCAATTTTATCTTTCACCATCAGCAGAGCATCAATGACGGTATTGCCTGTCACATAAATAGTATCTGACGCAAAATTTTCACGTAAAAGATTCTCTTTCGAGGTTTCGGTTGGGGCAAAGTGGTACTTAGTTAGCACGCCGGTCAAACGACGGTTGGCTTCTTCTGGCCACGGTGAATATATATTACCAGTGCGTAGGCCTGCTTCAACATGGCCAACTTCAATTTGTTCATAGTATGCGGCTAAGCTCGCCGCTAACGTGGTTGCAGTATCGCCGTGAACCAAAACCACGTCTGGCTTAAACTCCTGAAGAACGGGTTTTAGCTCTTGAATAATACGTGCCGTCACATCATTGAGTGTCTGGCCCGCTCGCATCAGATTCAAATCGTAATCTGGTGTAATCTCGAATAACTCTAACACTTGGTCTAGCATTTCTCGGTGCTGAGCCGTCACACAACACTTGGCTTCAAAACGTGCATCTGCTGCGAGAGCGTGAACGACAGGGGCAATTTTGATCGCTTCGGGACGCGTTCCAAACACTGTTAAAACCTTTTTTGGAAACATATTTAGAGCCCTACGTACATTGAAATAAGAAATGTCATTTAAAACATAGCTTTAAATACTTTCGTATAAGAAACTCTGAACACTCTTTTTTTGTCCAATTTACCCACGCTACCGCCATGAGGTGTCGCTCCCCCTGTGCGCATAGCTAGATTGTATGTGGCTGCACAAGGCGCACCGCAGTAAATTTTGAGACGGTTTGAGTTTACCTGCTAATTTTTTACCGGCAAAAGGCCGAACGCCAAAAAGTCGACATTGCGCAAGCGGTGTGGCGGTTTTTTGGGCGAAAGGGCCCTAGGCGATGGGAAAAAGCAGCTTCGCGTCTAGTTCCCGCTGGCTGTCCAGTTCGCCATGAATCAAGTGAATCTGCTTGGGGGGCGGTTGGATGCTTTGCACGAAGTTAACCAGGTCATTTTGATCGGCGTGGGCGGAGTAACCGGAGATTGTGTGAATTTGCGCATTGACGGTGACTTGCGTGTTGTCTATCCACACTTGTTTGTTGCCTTGCTGAATATCACGCCCGAGGGTGTGTTGGGCTTGGTAGCCGGCAAAAATCACATCGGTGCGTTTGTCTTCAAGCAAGGCGGCAAGGTAGTTCATAATCCGTCCGCCTTGGCACATGCCGGAGGCGGCGACCACAATGGCCGGCTCGCCGCTTTGTTTGAGGCGATTGACCAGCGCCATATGCTGGCTGTGTTCATCAATGGTGATGCATTGCTCAAAGGCTAACGGATGGCGATGTTGATTTAGCTTGGTTTTGGCCTCTTTGCTCCACAGCTTTTTAAACTGGCGATAATGGCGCGTCACCTTTTGCGCCATGGGCGAGTCAAGAATGATAGGGAGCGCCTCATCAAGCTGCTTTTGGTGAATGAGCTGCTCAATATCAAACAACAGTTCTTGGGTGCGGCCGACACTGAATGCGGGGATTAATATTGCGCCGCCGTCTTCTAGTGAGCGTTGAACGATCGCCTCGAGCCGCTGGGCACGGGTGGCGACGGATTCATGGGTTTTATCGCCATAGGTGGATTCTAAAAACAAAATATCGGCACGGATTGGCGGGGTTGGATCAGGCAGCAGTGGCGTGTTGCTGGGCCCTAAATCGCCGGAGAACACTACGCGTTGTTGGTCAGGTAGTTTTAATTCGACATAGGCCGAGCCCAAAATATGCCCGGCCGGTTGCAAGCGCAAATAGGTTGCTGGCTGCCCTTTTTGCTTGGGCTTTAGCCGGTGCCAGCTGTTATAAGGCAAGGTCACGGTTAACTGGCGGATACGTTCGAGTACCTGCTGACGATGACCATAATTCATGTTGAGTTGCAGCTTTAAAGTATCGTCAATTAATAGCGGCACCAGCTCCGCAGTGGCCTCGGTGCAATAAATGGGACCGTTAAACCCCGCCGCCAGTAGCCAAGGCAGCAAACCACAGTGATCGATATGAGCATGAGTGAGGATCAGCGCATCGATGCGTTTGCCATTTAAGCTCACCCTCGCCGCCCGCGCTTCATCGCCTTGGTATTGGCCGCAGTCAATCAGCAAGCGTAAGCCACTGGGTTTTATATCCACTTGGTGGCAAGAGCCAGTCACGGTTTGATAGCCACCGTGGTGAGTGACGGTGAGGGTTTCATTGTCTATTGAGGTTTTTAGTGAAGTGTTGGGCATGATAACGTCCTTGTTGAAGAAGTTGGAGAACAAATCAGGCGTTGGTCGGACAAGCGCCAGTGCTTGTGTCATCGTCGCCAATGGCACCACCGATATATAAACCAGGCGTAGGTCGGCATAAGCGCCAGCACAATGCCAATCATTATCACGATGTGAGCCGCGCGCCATCCGACATTAAGGTTAAAATTGGCGCTGATCGTGACAGGCGCCCGTTTACAATGTGCACCTATCCATCATCTTACCGGGGCTTGTGTCACCTACGCCAATGGCACCATCGTCGCCAATGGTATTTATGTACCTATCATCTTATCCATCATCTGTTCTATCAATGGGCTTGGGTGGCCGTTGTCGTCGGTGAGGAAATAGGTATGACCCCAATTTGGGTCGAATTGGTCGTTAAAGGCGTCGCAGTCGGTTACCGTCACTTTGTTCGCAGGGAGTGCGTCGAGATTTTCGGGGCCGGTCATGCCTAATCGCCGGGTGACGGTGCGGTGGCGTACGTTGACCACTTTTGAGGCGGCCATGGCGATATCATCGGCGGCATAGTAAATGTGGACTTGTTTGGCGGCATCCAGCACGGCCCTGCCCGGCTGGTGCGGCTCTAGGGCTTGGTTATCGACATCGGCGGCCATCATAAAGATATGCCGAAACCATTGCGGCATGGTGTCGAGCCCGGCGTGCTGGTGCCAATGGGAAAAAGTGCTGATTAAGGTGCGATTGCCCATGGAGTGGGCAAGCACGTTCATGCGTCGTTTACACGGGGTGGTTTGTTGCTCGGGGGCGCGGCGCCAGTCATCAAACATCGCCAGTAAGCGGCTAAATGCCAACCCTGACGCGGTGGCGGCGAGTTGGTCGTCCCAGTAATCATCGATAGCACCGAGCCGGCCATCGTCGTCACAGGGCCAGATAATCGGCACCACCAGCATGGCGTTGGGGGCGAGGCGATCAAACTGGTGTTGTAAGGTCTGCGCCATCGGGAAGATGTTGCGCTCCATTTGGTTATTGTAGCCATGGAGCAAAAAGAGGATTTGAGTATGCGCGGGCAAGGCTTTCAGTTTGGCCATAAACGGCGCCGCGGTGATCTCTTGGTATTCACCCTGCCCGGCGCGCTGGCAAAAATACACCCACTTTGAGATATCGGTATTTTGGCTATCAAAACTTAACCAACGGCCAGCCACACTGGTCGGCCCTTGTTCGGGAATACGGCTGGTAATAAATAACATGGCATCATCCACCGGTTATGAATGTGCGGGGAAGGATAAGCGAGGTAGGTCTTTGAGTTGTATGGTGTTTGGAGGATTTTGCGAGGGAGAAGACGAAAAGAGTAAGCCCAGCCAATGGCATCGCCGATATATAAATCAGGCGTAGGTCGGCATAAGCGCCAGCTCAATGCCAATCATTATCACAATGTGGGCCGCGCGCCATCCGACATTATGCATTCCCACGCAGGAGCGTGGGAACGAGTAAATCTTGAATGGCATCATTGACGTTAAAGTACGCGTAGGTCGGTATAAGCGCCAACTCGATCGCGCAAGCTTGGTGTGATTTGCGCAGCGCGCCATCCGACATCAAAGCCAAAAATTAACCTCGATGTTAAATTTGGCGCCGAACGTGACAGGCGCCCAGGCAGCATAGTGCATCATAGTTGACATCTTACCGGGGCTTGTGTCACCTACGCCAATGGAATCATAAGCGTTAAATATTAACGCCTTGTGTCACCTACGCCAATGGCACCACCGACGAATATACTTTGGCACCGAAAATCAATCCGCCCCGAATAAGTCGCGGGTGTAGACTTTGCTTTCTACATCGCGGATCTCGTCGACCATGCGGTTGGCAACGATCACATCAGCGCGTTGTTTGAAGGTGTCCAAGTCTTTGATGACGTCTGAGTTAAAGAAGGTGTCTTCTTCAAGCACCGGCTCGTATACCACCACGTCAATGCCTTTGGCTTTAATCCGTTTCATGATCCCTTGGATGGCCGAGGCGCGGAAGTTGTCTGAGCCAGATTTCATCACCAAACGGTATACACCGACCACCTCCGGTTTTTTGGCAATAACCGCATTGGCAATAAAGTCTTTGCGGGTGGTGTTGGCGTCAACAATGGCTTGAATGATGTTATTGGGCACATCTTGGTAGTTAGCCAATAGTTGTCGGGTGTCTTTTGGCAGACAGTAACCGCCGTAACCAAAGGAGGGGTTATTGTAGTGATCGCCAATGCGCGGGTCTAGCCCTACCCCTTCAATGATCTGGCGCGCGTCTAAACCGTGGGATTCGGCGTAGCTGTCCAGCTCGTTAAAATACGCCACCCGCATCGCCAAGTAGGTGTTGGAGAAGAGTTTCACCGCTTCGGCTTCGGTGGAGTGGGTAAACAAGACCGAGATACCCGATTTGACTGCGCCTTGTTGCAACAGCGTGGCGAACTGGCGCGCGCGCTCGGATTGCTCACCAACAATGATCCGTGATGGATACAAGTTATCGTAAAGCGCTTTGCCTTCGCGCAAAAACTCAGGGGAAAAGAGGATGTTTTCACAGCCCATTTGTTGCTTAATATGCTCGGTATAGCCCACAGGCACCGTTGATTTGATCACCATCACCGCATCGGGGTTAATCGCCATCACATCTTTAATCACCGCCTCAACCGAGCTGGTATTAAAGTAGTTGGTTTCGGGATCGTAGTCGGTGGGGGTGGCAATCACCACAAAGTCCGCGCCTTGGTAGGCCTGCTCTTTATCTAAGGTGGCGGTAAAGTTCAGTGACTTTTCGACCAGAAATCGCTCGATTTCGGTATCGACAATCGGGGATTGTTGGTTGTTAAGAAAGTTGACCTTTTCTTCCACAATGTCGAGTGCGACCACTTCATTGTGTTGCGCCAGTAACATGGCGTTTGACAGGCCGACGTAACCTGTTCCAGCAACGGCAATTTTCATCGTTTTATTCTCTTGGATCAAACCTGAGAAAAGGGTATCACGAGGATTGAGGAACGACTAGCGGCTGCACATAGCAAAAAACCGCCACGAGGGCGGTTTTTTTAATGATGGCGGTGAGAGAGGGATTCGAACCCTCGATACGTTGCCGTATACACGCTTTCCAGGCGTGCTCCTTCAGCCACTCGGACACCTCACCATATTGTGTGTCAAACGACATTTACACTGGGTGGCTTATAACCCCGCTGTCGCGTTAACGGGGCGTACTATAGAGAGTTGCTGCTTTGCGGTCAAGTTGTTGGTGATAGGTTTAGGTTTAAATGGCTATTCCATCACCAGTCGCATCCATATGGATCACATCAGTTGGAAGCAAGTGAACATGAAAGCTGTTAAACTCAGCACACAGATCGAATACGAATGAGAGCCTGATGACTTTATCCGAATTCCTTATCCAACATGCTGATAGCGCGCAACTGCTTAACGAAATGCAAACCCGTGGTGTGGTGACCGCTATGGCTGCCGCGCCCCATGTCATTAGCCCCAGTGAGTGGCTCCCCGTAATGTGGGGAGGTGACGAGCAAGCGCCATTTGAAAGCCATGAGCAGTTTGAGCAGTACGCGAACCTGATTGTCGATATTTGGAATGCGCAGCGCCAACAGCTGTTGGAAAAAAACTGGCAATGGCCGGAAGGGTGTTTGTTGGATGACGCCGAAATTGTCAACCAAGCCACGCGCGATTTCGCCGAAGGGTTACTACAAGGCTGGAGCCTAACCCGTGATGACTGGGAAACGCTGATGCCGGAAAACACCGATGGTAATGCCCTACTCGGTGGCGTGGTGCTTTCCATCAGCTTGCTTTACGATCCAGAAACCGCCCTTTCTACCATGGAAGCACAAGGCGCAGAAGAGTTGGCACAGTTTGAGGAAATCTTCAACGCTATGCCAACTATGTTATGTGGCCTCACCCACCACGGCGCAGCATTGGCGGAAGATGCGGAGTAAACAGCCAGAGGTATCATTGGCGACGATGACACAAGCCCCGGCACAGTGTTGGATATGTGCACATTGCCAACGGGGCGCCTGTCACGATCGGCGCCACATTTAACCGCCAATGTCGGATGGCGCGCGGCGGAAATCACACCAAGCTTGTGCGATCGAGAAGGCGCTTATGCCGACCTACGCAATGTTCAGGATTTCTGAATACAGAGCGCTTCGCTTACGAAGTACGGAAAGAGACGAGACGCTTCACTTCTAGAGGCTAGAAACTAGAAAGAGCAAACCGTGCGCGCATCGGGGCTTTTGCTCTTTCTGTATTCTGTAATCCGTCATCTTTTCCTAGGAACTAGAAGCCTAGGCCCTAGGAACCGCTTTACCCCTTCATCTCCGCGGCGAAGTTGAGCATGCGGTTGAGTGGGATTAACGCTTTTTCGCGCACGTTATCATCAACGTGAATTTCATGCTCTTCGCCGCCGTTTTCAAGCGCGTTTTCAATCGCTTTAAGGCCGTTCATTGCCATCCATGGGCAGTGGGCGCAGCTGCGACAGGTGGCACCTGCGCCGGCGGTGGGGGCTTCGACTAATTCTTTGTCTGGCACCATTTGTTGCATTTTGTAGAAAATGCCTTTATCGGTGGCGACAATCAGCTTTTCATTCGGCAGCGTTTGCGCCGCTTTAATCAGCTGACTGGTCGAGCCAACGGCATCGGCCATTTTTACCACGCTCGCTGGGGATTCAGGGTGAACAAGAATCGCGGCATCGGGGTAAAGGTGTTTCATTTTTTCTAGCGCTTGGGCTGAGAATTCGTCGTGGACTACGCATTCGCCTTGCCATAAGACCATGTCAGCGCCAGTTTCTTTTTCGATATAGGCGCCTAGGTGGCGATCTGGGGCCCAGATAATTGGCTTATCTTGGCTGTCTAGGTGCTCGACAATCTCTAACGCGATGCTTGAGGTGACCACCCAATCGGCACGTGCTTTGACGGCGGCCGAGGTATTGGCATACACCACGACGGTGTGATCTGGGTGTGCGTCACAAAACGCGGTGAATTCATCGGCAGGACAGCCTAAGTCTAACGAGCACTCGGCATTAAGCGTTGGCATTAAGACGGTTTTCTCTGGGGTGAGGATTTTAGCGGTCTCCCCCATAAAGCGTACACCGGCCACGATCAGGGTCTTGGCTGGGTGTTGATTGCCAAAACGGGCCATTTCTAACGAGTCGGCCACGCACCCGCCGGTTTCTTCGGCGAGGGCTTGGATCTCTGGGTCCGTGTAATAGTGAGCAACAAGTACCGCGTCTTTTTGTTTTAATAGTTGTTTGATGCGTGCAACGTGTTGTTTTTTCTCTTCGTCACTCAATGCCATCGGTTTCGGCGGAAAGGGATAGACCCTTTGCGACGTTTCAATCACTTGGCTCATGGGATTACTCATGCTTACTTCCAGTCCGGGGCTTCCAGTCCGGGTAGTATAACGCGAGTGGGGGGAGAAACAAATTAGCACGCAGACCGGAAAAGCGCCGTGGCACGGAATCAATACCTTCATCGACGTTAAAATAACGCGTAGGTCGGACAAGCACCGGTGAGATGCGGACTACTGAATCAATGTCCGCGGCGTACCTCCGACATTCGTGCTAAATTCTAACGCTGATCGTGACAGGCGCCCGTTGGCCATGTGCACATATCCAACACGGTGCGGGGGCTTGTGTCACCTACGCCAATGGGATCATCGAGGTTAAGTATTAACGCCTTATGTCATCGTTGCCAATGGAACCACCGTTGCCGATGGCACCATCGTCCTACATCGCATTTTTGGCTTGTTTGGCGCTGGTTGAGTCTGGGTAGGTATCAATCACTTGCTGGAAGTATTGATCGGCTTGGTCGCCGTTACCTTGTTTTTGCGCAATCAGGCCGAGTTTGAGCAATGCGTCGGCACGTTTGTTGGAGTCTTTAAACTTGCTAACTGCCGTAAACTCTTGGTTTGCCTGCTCAAATTCACTTTTAGAAAAATAAAGCTGGCCGAGCCAATAGTGGGCGTTTGCTGTGTATACCGATTCTGGGTATTTAGAAAGAAACGCTTTAAATGCTTTGGTTGCGCCTTGGTAGTCTTTCTCTTTTAAGATCAGGTTGACGGCAGCTTCATACGCGGCGTTTTCGCTTTTATCATCCGTAAAGCTAACAGATGATGCGTCTTGCGCCTCTTCTTGGGGGGCTGGGACCGTTTGTTTCGCGGTTCTTAGCGTATCAACCTCGCGATAGAGATCGCGCTGGCGTTCTACCATTTGTTTGATGTCGTAGCTGTTACGCTCAACACTGCCGCGTAACGTGCTTAGCTCTTGCGCCATTTGATCAAGTTGGCGTTGCATATCAAGCTGCATTTGGTTACGCGCTTGTAGCATACGTTCTAGACGATCAACGGCAGAGCCACCCGCCCCTACTTCTGTCACCGGAGCAGATGTGGCAGCCGCGGGGGCTGCCACACTCACCAGTAACGCCAGCGCGAGGGTTCGCACAGAGTTACTGTTTATTTTCATACTCGTTTCCACTACCTATCGGCTGGATTAGTACACTAATACCGAACGACGGTTTTTGGCGTAAGCTTCTTCGCTTTGGCCAAGGACCAGCGGTTTTTCTTCGCCGTAGCTCACGATAGAGATTTGGCTAGCTGGCACACCCAACGCTTGTAGGTATTTAGACACAGCTTCAGCACGGCGCTCGCCCAGTGCGATGTTGTACTCTGGGGTACCGCGCTCGTCAGCATGGCCTTCAACGACTACTTCCATCGCTGGGTTGTCACGCAGGTAAGTCGCGTGCGCATCCAGCATGTCTTCGTATTGTGGTAGTACTGATGAGTCGTCAAAGTTGAAGTAAACGGTTTGCGACTGACGCAGCTCTTGGTTACGGATTTGTTGCTCAGTCATTGAGCCTTGGCCGTCAACCGGTGATACCACGGTAGTGCCGTTTTGGTTGGTTGATTGACCAGCATCACTGCCCGTCGCGCTGTCGCTTGAGCTACACGCAGCCAGAGTTAACATTGGCAGTGCCACCGCCAGACCTTTCAGTACTTTATTGATTTGCATTCTATTTTCCTTTTCTAGAAAGTTAGCGCACGTTGTTTAAAATTAAAAAACTACAGGTAAGGTGACCAGGCTGGTGCACGCACGCGCCCGTTGGTTGCCGGTAACCGCGCTTTAAAGCGGCCGTCGATTGAGACGAGTGACAACACATTCTTACGTCCATATACCGAGCTGTAAATCACCATGCTGCCATTTGGCGCAATACTTGGCGACTCATCCAACAAGGTTTTGGTTAGGATTTGCACCGCCCCGCTGTTTAAGTCTTGTTTTGCAATGTTATAGCCAGACGCGGATTGATTTACCATGATCAAGTGGCGGCCATCAGGAGTCAGTTGCCCTCCCATATTTTGATTGCCTTCCCACGTGATCCGTCGGCTGGTTCCATCGTCTAAATTTACGCGATAAATCTGTGGTTTGCCACCCCGGTCCGAGGTGTAGATGAGCGAGTTACCATCGGGATCCCAAAATGGCTCGGTGCTATTGGCACGACCATGGGTAATTTGGGTCAGTTTTTTGCTCTTTAAATCGAAGATATAAAGCTGCAGGCTACCGGTTTTGGACAGCACCATGGCCAGCTTGCTGCCATCGGGCGAGAACTGAGGCGAACCATTGTGACGCGGATAAGACGAAATCTTCTCGCGCTCACCGGTGTAAATATCCATGACAAAGATTTCGGCTTGGCCATTTTCAAAGCTGACATATGCCAGTTGGCGACCATCCGGTGACCACGACGGTGACATCAATGGCTGTTTAGAGCGCAAGATCAAGCGTTCGTTATAGCCATCGTAATCCGATAAGCGCAGTTGGTAGGGGTAGTCGTTCTCTTTATCAATCACCACATAGGCGATACGGGTCAAGAAGGCTCCTTTTTCGCCGGTGAGCTGTTCATACACAATATTGGCAATGCGATGCGAATAACGGCGCAGATCGCTTTCTTTGACCGTGGCGCGGTTGTTGACCAATAAGTGGTCATCGGTTTGTACCAGCTGGCCATCGGCGCCTAGGCCTTTACTGTCGCCGCCCGTGAGCTGGCCACGCACAATATCAATCAGTTGGTAATCAATTTGGTAACGGCCGTCTGACGTGGGCGTCACGGTGCCAGTGACCACGGCATCCACCCCGAGAGAGGTCCAAGCGTTGTAATCGACATCGGCATCTTTGTAAGGCGTTTGCGGCATGTCACTGACAGATAATGGGTTAAATTTACCGCTGCGACGTAAATCGGATCCCACTACACCGGCAATATCTTCAGGCATCTCGCCTTGCCCTTTCCATTGGAAGGGGATCACGCCAATGGGCCTGGCTGTGTTCACCCCTTCGGTGATCACCAACTTAAGCGCAGCGTGTGCCGGTTGCGTGAGTAACGACAAACAGGCCAACAGCATTACAACGGCGGCAACTTGCCACGTCCGTAAACGATCCTGACGCGTGTTTGTGACATGGTTTGTGCCACCACAGGGGCTCACTTCCATCATGTTTTTTATCCTGTCGGTTAGTTAGGTCGAACGGTTAACTCGATATCACGTAACTTAGCAATAATATCGCCATCGTCTGGCATTGGAAATTGTGATACGGACGCGACCGCGGTTTTTGTTGCACGACACAATCGCGAGTTGCCCGCTTTTTGTTCCACATTAAGCAATAGGCCGGTAGGTGACAAGCGCATATTGACCACACACTCTTGGCCACTTAAACCATCATCAACAATCAATCTTTGTTGGATCATTTGCGTAAAAATGGCGCCGTATCGCGCCACTTCGTTGTCCACAAATTGTCCGCGCGCGCTTTGCCGTTGGCTGGCTTCCGATTCCAGCCCCGAAAACAAATCATTAAGCGCCGCTTCTTGCTCTTGCTGTTGCCGTTTGGCTTCTTGCGCCCGGCGCTCGGCCTCTTTTCTCGCTTGTTCGGCTTCTTTGCGCGCCTGCTCTGCCTCTTTTAACGCTTGCTCTTCGGCTTTGCGCTTTGCCTCAAGCTTGCGTTGGCGTTCAGCTTCGGCTTTGCGTTCAGCCGCCAGTTTTTCTTGCCGCGCTTTCTCCGCTTTTTCCGCCGCCAATTCCGCTTTCCGTTGTTGTTCTAACTTGCGCTGACGCTCGCGTTCGGCTTGTTCCGCCTGTTGTTTAGCAAGGCGTGCTTGTTCTTTGGCCTTGGCTTGCTCCTCGGCAATCCGCTTTTGCTCTTCTCGTGCTTGACGTTCCGCTTCGAGCTTTTTCCGCTTGACCTCGCGAAGGCGCTGTTCTTCTTGCTCGCGTTGTTGCTCAAGGCGTTTCGCTTGCTGCTCTAATCGCTTTAACCGCTCGGCTTCTTCGCGTTTGGCTTGATCGCGCTGCTGGCGAATTTTTTTTGCCTGTGCATTCACCACGGCCGGATCAATCACGGTGGCTTCAATGGAGCGCCCAGCTTTCGGGGTTGGCTTGGCGTCTGAGGTGAAATCTGCCCCCCATAACAGCACAATTACCAACAACACGTGTAGCCCGCCGGAAATGGCAAGCGCTGGCACCAGTGAGTCTTTTTTTTTGCTTTTGGTCGCCTGATCGCGATGGTTTGGCTCGTTCATCATCCTCACCTACGACTCATACGGCTCTGTCATTAAGCCCACCGACGACACGCCGGCTTGGTTTAATGCATCAAGCGTTAGGATGATTTCTGAATAGGGGACGCGGCCATCACCGCCGACTAAGACGGGGGATTTAGGGTTAAGCTGAAGTTCGGCTTTTACCCGCACCAAAATTTCTTCTAGGCTGAGTCCTCGGGTCATATCACCATTGTTGACACTGAGCCCGAGCTGGCCGTCTTGATCCACTTCCACAATGATGAACGCGCCGCTATCTTCTTCTTCCGCCAACTCTGCCGCTGTTTTGGCCTGCGTGGTCTGTGGTAAATCGACATCGACGCCTTGGGTCACAAACGGCGCGGTGACCATAAAGATAATCAGCAATACCAGCATCACGTCAATGTAGGGCACCACATTGATTTCCGCCGTCATTTTGCGTCGTTTTGGTTGATACGCCATGGATTACTCCTGGGTTGCCGCAAACGCTTGACGGTGAAGAATGCTAGAAAATTCTTCCATAAAGTTCATGTAGTTGTGTTCAAGCTTGCTCACTTTGGCTGTCAAACGGTTGTAAGCCATGACGGCAGGGATCGCTGCAAATAGACCCATGGCTGTCGCGACTAAGGCTTCAGCAATCCCGGGCGCAACCATCGCCAATGTGGCTTGTTTCACCGCACCCAGGGCGATAAAGGCATGCATAATGCCCCACACGGTGCCAAATAGGCCGATGTAGGGGCTAATTGAGCCTACGGTGGCCAAAAACGGTAAGTGGGTTTCAAGCTCTTCAACTTGTTTAGACAGGGAAACACGCATCGCCCGTGACGTGCCTTCCATCACGGCATCAGGCACTTTGTCGTTACTGCGATGCAGGCGGGCAAATTCTTTGAAACCCGCGTAGAAAATTTTCTCGCTACCGGTGAGGTGATCCTTGCGGGCCTGCACTTCTTGAAACAGCTGTGAGAGATCGATCCCCGACCAGAATCGGTCTTCAAATCGCTCCGCTCGGCTAAAGGCTTGCTGCATCACTTTTGAGCGCTTGATGATCATGGCCCAAGACATCACTGACATACCCAGTAATATCAGCATCACTCCCTTAACAAGCAGGCTTGCTTGTAAAAACAGGTCGAGAATGGAAAGTTCAGCGGTCACGTCATCATCTCCGATTTAATCTGTGTTGGAATCGATTTGGGTTTCATGGTGGCTGGGTCGACACAGGCTATCTTAACCGTTGCCACACACAATGCTTTTTGATCAGAATTCACCAAGCTTTGACAAAACGTCATGCTGGCGCGCCCCATGGCTGACACTGTGGTGACAACATCAAGAGCATCATCCAGCCGTGCACCGCGGTGAAAGTCGATATCCATGTGGCGCACTACAAACGCATAGTGCTCGGCAAACAAGGCCTGTTGATTGACACCGATTTGGCGTAACAGTTCAGTGCGCGCACGCTCAAAGTACTTGAGGTAGTTGGCGTGATAAACCACCCCGCCGGCGTCTGTGTCTTCATAATAAACACGCACAGGCCAACGAAACGGCGTTGATTCAGTCATGACTGTATCCATATAGGTTCAGCGATAGGCAATTACTATACCTAAGTTATCGATGTATAGAAATGCTGAAGCCGCGCAGTCGCTGCATTGGTGGCCCATGACGGGCGCAAGAAGTGATATGCCGCAAAAAACACAAAAAGACTCCGCAGCCAGTGATGAAAAAAGCACCACCTGGGTGCTTTTGTCATTCGTTTGTCACTTTGCGCTTGTTCACCGAGCGTTTGGCTCAACTAGCGTAGCCACATCAAGGCGAGCAAAAGAAGAGACACGCCCCACCCTAATGGCGGCCAAGTAAGCCAGCGGCTCCCTTTGCCTTGCGCTGTAAAGCCGACAGCGTGAATCACGCCCAAGCAGGTGGCGTAAAGTAGGCCCACGCCCATGAGGAACGTGACGCCGCCCATGCGCTGCGCGAAGGCTTCAGGCGCCCACATTACTTGGCCCCCCCAGCATAATGCACTGGCCAATGAGAGCAGCCGCCAAAGGCCAGAAAAATCCTGGCCTAAAGGAGCGGGTTGCCGATCACTCATTATCGTGATCCATAGCTTCGGTATGCTCAAGCCATAACGCATTGATGATCCCGAAGGCGCATGCCAGCAGCACACCGAGAATCCACGTGAAATACCACATATGCAGGCTCCTTACTTAGTACAGTGAATGTTTGTTGTCTTCAATATATTGCGCATCTAAGCGGCCGAACATCTTAATGTAGCACCACAAGGTGTAAGCCAAGATAATCGGCACAAAAATCGCAGCGACGATAGTCATAATCGATAATGTCAGTTCGCTCGAGGTGGCATCCCACATGGTCAAACTATGACTTGGGAAGGTGCTCGATGGCATTACAAAGGGGAACATCGCGATACCCGCGGTCAAAATTACCCCAGCAATGGCTAAGCTCGAGAACAAGAAGGCCCAGCCACCACGTTCAACTCGAGACGCCAGCAGTGCCAATAGTGGCATCACCGCACCGACAATGGGAGCTAACCAAAGGATTGGCATCGCTTGGTAGTTGTGCATCCACGCGCCGCTTTGCACCGCCACCTCTTTCGCCAGTGGGTTAGACGCCGCTTGATTCGCCGCTTCACTGACCACCACAAAGCCTTCCAGGTTTTGTACCCAAAAGCCCGCTGCCACGAACAAGACGGTGGTCAGTAGCGCACACAGTTGCGCCACATTGCGTGCCCGTACATGCAGCGCATCGGTGGTTTTCATTTGCAGCCAGGTTGCCCCTTGCAGCACCACCATAAACAGACTTACAAGGCCACACACCAGTGCGAATGGATTAAGCAGCGCGAAAAAGCCACCGGTGTAGGTTGGGATCAACAGCTCGCTTAACTGAAATGGTACGCCTTGCAGCAAGTTGCCAAAGGCGACACCGAAAATCACAGGCGGTATAAAACCACCGGCAACCAGGCCCCAGTCCCAGGCAGTACGCCAGCGCTTATCATCAATTTTTGAGCGGTAGTCAAAGCCCATGGGACGGAAAAATAACGCTGCCAGTGTAAGCACCATCGCGATATAAAACCCAGAGAATGACACGGCATAAACCAGCGGCCAGGCAGCAAATAGTGCCCCACCCGCGGTCACTAGCCAAACTTGGTTGCCTTCCCAGTGCGGGGCGACTGAGTTAATCATCACCCGTCGTTCGCTATCCGTTTTGCCGATCAGGGTGAGCAAGGCGCCCACCCCCATGTCAAAGCCATCGGTGACGGTAAAGCCAATCAGTAGCACCCCAATAAGCGCCCACCAGATCAGCCGTAACATTTCATAATCAAACATGCTATCTCTCCTTATGCTTCAATCTGGCGGCTGAAATCCGCTTCTGGATTGCCTTTTTGTTCAAAGTGGTAGCGGCCGGTTTTGAGGCTACTTGGCCCCAAGCGGGCAAACTTGAGCATCAGATAAAGCTCGGCGACGAGAAAGACGGTGTAAAGCGAACAAATCGCCACCATCGAAAAGATGATATCGCCTGCAGCGAGGTTAGAGGCGGCCATATGCACTGGCAAAATCTCACCCACGGCCCAAGGCTGACGACCATATTCGGCAACAAACCAGCCCGCTTCGCTGGCAATCCAAGGCAGCGGAATACTGAACAATGCCAGTTTGAGTAGCCAAGGTTTTTGATCAATACGCTGACGGCAGGTTTGCCAGAAGCTCATGCCAAAGATAAACAGCATCGCAAAGCCACAGGCCACCATGATCCTAAAGCTCCAGAACAGCGGTGCCACGTGTGGAATAGAGTCCTGTGCCGCTTGCTGAATTTGCCCTTCGGTAGCATCAACCACTTTATCGGTATAAGGCTTGAGCAGCAGACCATAACCGAGGTCATTTTTCACTTCATTGAAGGCGGCTTTGGTTTCAGACGATGTCTCGCCGGCACGCAATTTTTCTAGCAATGCGTACGCCTGCATCCCGTTACGGATACGGGTTTCGTGCTCAGCAATCAAATCGGTTAAGCCTGTCACTTCTTTATCCAGTGAGCGCGTGGCAATGATCCCCATCGCATACGGGATTTTGATCGCATAATCGGTTTGCATGGTGTCTTGATTAGGAAGACCCACCACGGTGAAGGCTGCTGGCGCTTCCTCGGTGTGCCATTCGGCCTCAATCGCCGCTAATTTGACCTTTTGCACATCGCCCAGCTCATAGCCGGATTCATCACCCAGAATAATGACCGAGACGATCGCGGCCATACCAAAGGAGGCAGCAATTGCAAACGAGCGACGTGCGAAGGCGAGATCACGCCCTTTCAGTAGGTAGTAGGCACTGATACCGAGCACGAACATTGCCCCGGTGGTGTAGCCTGCCGCGACGGTGTGAACAAATTTGACTTGTGCTACCGGGTTAAAGACCACATCGGCAAAGCTCACCATTTCCATACGCATGGTTTCGAAGTTGAACTCCGAGCCGACTGGGTTTTGCATCCAGCCGTTGGCGACCAGGATCCAAAGCGCGGAAAAGTTAGAGCCTAACGCCACCAGCCAAGTGGTGACCAAATGCTGACGTTTACTGAGACGATCCCAACCAAAGAAGAATAAGCCCACAAAGGTGGATTCAAGGAAGAAGGCCATCAACCCTTCAATGGCAAGCGGGGCGCCAAAAATATCCCCGACATAGTGGGAATAGTAGGCCCAGTTGGTCCCGAATTGAAACTCCATGGTGAGGCCGGTTGCCACCCCGAGCGCAAAGTTAATCCCAAAGAGTTTACCCCAGAACTTGGTCATGTCTTTGTAGATTTGCTTGTCGGTCATCACGTATAACGATTCCATGATGGCCAGCAAAAATGCCAAACCTAGCGTTAGGGGAACAAACAGGAAGTGATACATCGCGGTCAGCGCAAACTGCAGCCGCGATAAATCGACGATATCGGTAATCATGGTCACTCCTTTACACCGCTTTCGGTGCCGATACAGTTGTATCGCTCGTTTTACTTTCTCACCCTGCATGGCCGCCAAATTGCTGGCCGGTGCGGGGAAAGCGCTACACTTTCTCAAGTCACTGCTTGCATGTTACACGATTGAAACACTCAAGTTACTTAATAGTTAAATATATTCTAATTAAGTTATAACTAATATTACAGACGTAACTTATGTGCGTTAATCGCCTTTTCCCTGGTTTGTCGAGTCAGTTGCAAAAACAACAAAGCATCGACATCGAGGTGTAAAATTGTGATTAACCACAAAGAAACCAGGTGATTATTGACTGTAATTCAAAGCCACATCTCACTCTGGTTGGCTGTAACTGTCAGCAGATGGGAGTAACGATAAGGGGTCACGTGCTACATAACCTTAATCTAGATCAAAAAACCCCATTGATTGGTGGTCAATGGGGCGGTTTTGGTAAAAAATGTCTTGATCTCAGTTAAGCTTTCGGCCGGTTTTTGTCACACCTTGGGCACATCAAAGCCAAAATGCAGATAGGCGCGCTGGCTGGCAATTCGGCCACGCGGGGTGCGTTGTAAATAGCCTTGCTGGATCAGATAAGGCTCAATCACATCTTCAATGGTGTCTTTTTCTTCACCAATCGCCGCGGCCAGGTTATCTAAGCCGACCGGCCCCCCATCGAATTTTTCAATAATGGCGTTGAGCAGTTTGCGGTCCATGTAGTCAAACCCTTGGCTGTCAACGTCCAGCATATCCAAGGCGCGCTGGGCGATATCGGGACAGATGTGGCCACTGCCTTTTACTTCGGCAAAGTCGCGCACACGGCGGAGTAAACGGTTGGCAATCCGTGGTGTACCACGTGAACGACGAGCCACTTCCTCGGCCCCTTCGTCTTCCATCGACAACGCCAAGCAATGCGCACTGCGTTTTACAATCCCGGTTAAATCACGCACGTTGTAGTATTCCAAACGCTGGGTAATACCAAAACGGTCACGCAGGGGGGATGTCAGTGAACCCGCACGGGTGGTGGCGCCAATCAGGGTAAACGGTGGCAAATCAATTTTAATCGAGCGGGCAGCTGGCCCTTCACCAATCATAATATCCAGTTGGTAATCTTCCATGGCGGGATACAAGACTTCTTCCACCACTGGGCTTAGGCGATGAATTTCATCGATAAACAGCACATCATGAGGCTCTAGATTGGTGAGCAAGGCGGCAAGATCACCGGCTTTTTCTAGCACGGGGCCTGAGGTGGTGCGAATACTCACGTCCATTTCGTTGGCAACAATATTGGCCAGGGTGGTTTTACCGAGGCCGGGCGGGCCAAAAATCAGCAGGTGATCCAGG
The DNA here is from genome assembly GCF_001995405.1 of Salinivibrio sp. AR640. Classification (NCBI taxonomy): domain Bacteria; kingdom Pseudomonadati; phylum Pseudomonadota; class Gammaproteobacteria; order Vibrionales; family Vibrionaceae; genus Salinivibrio; species Salinivibrio sp. AR640. The sequence goes on from NZ_MUFD01000032.1 coordinate 21,344, forward strand.
GCTTCTTGGCGTTTGCGTGCGGCATGGATAAAAATTTCCATTTGCCCACGTACGTGGTCTTGGCCTTGGTAATCTTCTAGTAACTTGGGACGTATCGCGCGGTCAATCACTTCATCTTCGCGATCGGGCGTGGTTTGCGCCGAAATTAAACGATCAGCTTCTATCATGGGTTACACCATCGAGCGCAGCGCGTGACGGATCACGTCTTCACTGCTCATGTCATCGGTTGCAATTTGTTTTACCACTTTCTCTGCTTGTGCCGCTTTATAGCCCAAGGCGACCAGGGCACTCACCGCTTCATCTGCCGCGGTTGAGACCGTGGTCGGAGCCGGACGAGTGGCCGCCCCCTCGCCAGTAGCCGCATCCGTATGCGGGGTAAAGAGATCGAATGCTTCCCAGTTTTTAAGCCGATCGCGCATTTCAATCACCAAGCGTTCCGCGGTTTTCTTCCCTACCCCGGGAATCTTCACCAAGGTCGATACATCGTTATGCTCAACACTGTCGACAAAATGATTGGCTGTCATTCCCGACAAAATCGCTAATCCGAGCTTAGGCCCCACGCCATTGGCTTTGATCACTTCCCGAAACAGCGCCCGCTCGCGTTTACCGCTGAAACCATAGAGTAATTGCGCATCTTCACGGACCACAAAGTGGGTATACACAGTGGCCGTCTCACCCACGTCCGGCAGTTGATATAGGCAGTTCATGGGCATGCTCACTTCGTAACCGACGCCGTTTACGTCAATTAAAATTTCCGGCGGCTGCTTTTCTATCAGGGTTCCGTGTAATCGGCCTATCACAATCGATTCTCTGTTTGTTACTTTCCCTCAAGGATAAAGAATAACTGGATGTATATCCAGTCGAATTGACGGAATACGGAATACGGAATACGGAATACGGAATACGGAAAGAGCATATCGTGCCAGCTCTGGTAGATAAACTTCCTAGGTCCTAGGTCCTGCTTTCTGCTTTCTGCTCTCTTCTGTACTCCGTAAGCGAAGCGTTCTGTATTCAAAAACCCCGAATATCGCGTAGGTCGGCATAAGCGCCTTCTCGATCGCGCAAGCTTGCTGTGATTTCCGCCGCGCGCCCGTTGCACGGCGCCATCGAACATCGTGGTCAAAATTGGCGCCGATCGTGACAGGCGCCCGTTGACAATGTGCTCTTATCCAACATTTTGCTGGGGCTTGTGTCACCTACGCCAATGGGATCATCGAAATTAAATATGACCACTGATATATAAATCGGGCGTAGGTCGGCATAAGCGCCTTCTCGATCGCGCAAGCTTGGTGTGATTTCCGCCGCGCGCCATCCGACATTGGTGGTAAATTTGGCACCGATCGTGACAGGCGCCCAGGAAGCACAGTGCATCATCGTTGACATCTTACCGGGGCTTGTGTCATCGACGCCAATGGCACCATTGATGTATAAATTTTGTCATTGTATGCATTCCCACGCAGGAGCGTGGGAACGAGTAATCGTAGCCAATGGCACCACCGATATATAAACCAGGCGTAGGTCGGCATAAGCGCCAGCACAATATCAATCATGAATACCCACGCCGGCCGCGCGCCATCCGACATTGGTGGTAAATTTGGCACCGATCGTGACAGGCGCAGTGCAACTGGCGCCCGTTGGCATAGCGCATCATTGTTGACATCTTACCGGGGCTTGTGTCACCTACGCCAATGGCACCATCGATATATAAATTTTGTCATGTATGCATTCCCACGCAGGAGCGTGGGAACGAGCAATCGTAGTCAATGGCACCAAAACGAACAATATTTCCCTATCTATATCGGCCGCGGCGGGCGGCGTTGGCTTTGCCGGCCATGGCGATGAGGGTGTGGTTGGTGTGGGCATGGCAAATCGCCACGGCCAGGGCATCGGCGGCATCGGCTTGGGGGGTGGCGCTGAGTTTCAACATGTGGGTGACCATATGCTGCACTTGCTTTTTATCCGCGCTACCTTTGCCGACGACTGCTTGCTTGATAAGCCTTGCTGCGTATTCAGATACCGGTAGATCGGCATTCACCGCCGCAACGATGGCACTGCCCCGTGCTTGGCCCAATTTAAGCGCCGAATCGGCATTACGGGCCATAAAGACTTGTTCGATGGCAAAGTTGTCCGGCTGAAATTGGGTGATCACTTCACTCACCCCTGCGTAGATATGCTTCAAGCGACCGGGTAAGTCGTCGGTTTCTGTCCGAATACACCCGCTACCGAGGTATTCAAGATGCCGCCCCTGTTGGCGGATCACCCCATAACCGGTGATCCGCGAACCTGGGTCAATCCCCAGTATAATGGTCATTTAGCTTAAACTCGCTGCCACTTCATCCGAGATATCCCCGTTATGATAGACCTCTTGCACATCGTCAAGGTCTTCTAACGTATCGATAAGACGCAGTAACTTCGGTGCGGTATCTGCATCTAACTCGGCTTTGGTCGATGGCACCTGGGTCACTTCGGCGCGTTCCGCTTCAAACCCGGCTTTGTCGAGGGCATCTTTGACGGTACCAAAATCATTGGGGGTGGTGTAGACATCGATTGAGCCGTCGTCATAGGTGACCACGTCTTCTGCCCCGCCTTCGAGTGCCGCTTCCATGACGTCATCTTCTTCCAGGCCAGACGCATAGGTCACAACGCCTTTTTTATCAAATAGGAAACTGACCGAGCCGTCAGTGCCTAGGTTACCGCCAGATTTGGAAAATGCGTGACGAACACCTGACACGGTACGATTGCGGTTGTCGGTCATGCATTCCACCATCACCGCGGTGCCCGCTGGGCCATACCCTTCGTAAATCACGGTTTCCATGTTGTCGTCGCCATCACCGCCCGCTCCGCGTGTGATCGCACGGTTGATGGTGTCGCGCGTCATATTGTTAGATAGCGCTTTATCGACCGCCGCACGCAAGCGTGGATTGGTTTCTGCTTCGGGACCACCTTCTTTGGTGGCAACCACTAATTCTCGAATCAGTTTGGTGAAAATCTTACCGCGCTTCGCGTCTTGGGCGGCTTTACGGTGTTTAATATTCGACCACTTACTGTGACCTGCCATATCGATTCTCCGTTTTTTTGCGCTCCCCTCACGTGAAAGGAGTAATCAGAAAAAACGCGCCTTGGCTTTTCAGTCTGAGGCGCGTTGATGAAATGACGTTAAGGTAACGTTATTCGCTTTGTTCGTTTTGCTCGGCTGCCACGGTAATGCTGAGCGCTAGCTCTTCAAGCGCGGCGTCATTGGCAATACTTGGCGCATCCGTCATCAAGCACGCTGCGGCTGTGGTTTTCGGGAACGCAATGACGTCACGAATGTTCTCAGTGCCAGACAGCAGCATCACCAAACGGTCCATACCAAATGCCAAACCTGCGTGTGGTGGGGTGCCGTATTTTAGCGCGTCGAGCAAGAAACCGAACTTCTTGCGCTGCTCTTGTTCGTCAATGCCTAGGGTCTCAAAGACGGCTGCTTGCATTTCTGGGTTATGAATACGCACCGAGCCACCGCCGACTTCATAGCCATTAATCACCATGTCGTAGGCATTGGAGTTCGCCGCGGCCGGATTGGCTTTTAGCTGCTCTGGCGTGACGTCAGTTGGCGCTGTAAATGGGTGGTGCATGGCGTGCAGGTTACCTTCGTCGTCTTCCTCAAACATCGGGAAGTCCACTACCCACAGCGGGGTCCAGGCTTGGGTGTCGGTCAGTTCAAGATCCAAGCCTAATTTTACACGCAATGCGCCCAGCGCTTCGGTGACTACCGATTTTTTGTCGGCGCCGAACAAGATAATGTCCCCGCTTTGCGCGTCAGTGCGTGACAGAATGCTCTCCACGACATCCGCGTTAAGGAACTTGGCGACGGGCGATTGAATACCGTCAAAGCCGGCGTCGCGATCGTTGACCTTCATCCAAGCCAAGCCTTTGGCGCCGTAAATGCTAACAAAATGGGTGTACTCATCAATTTGTTTGCGAGATAAGCTAGCGCCACCTGGCACGCGGATGACTGCCACACGGCCTTTTTCATCGTTCGCTGGACCAGAGAAGACTTTAAATTCAACGTCTTTGACAATGTCGGCCACATCGACGATTTCAAGCGGGTTACGCAAGTCTGGCTTATCAGAGCCAAACCGACGCATCGCTTCTTCATATTTCATGATGGGGAAGGTACCCAAATCAACGTTGAGTAGCGACTGCCACATTTCGCGGATCATTTGCTCGGTCACGTCACGTACTTGTTCAGCGCTCATGAACGAGGTTTCGATATCGATTTGGGTAAATTCTGGTTGGCGATCCGCGCGCAAGTCTTCATCTCGGAAGCACTTTACGATTTGATAATAGCGATCGAAACCAGACATCATCAGTAGCTGTTTAAACAGCTGTGGCGATTGTGGCAAGGCATAAAAGCTGCCTTTGTGAACGCGGCTTGGCACCAAGTAATCGCGCGCACCTTCCGGGGTTGCTTTGGTCAGTACGGGGGTTTCGATATCTAAAAAGTCGTTCTCATCCAGGAAGCGACGGACAAAGCTGGTAGCCTTGGCACGCAGTTTAATGCGATCGCTCATCTCTGGACGACGCAAGTCGAGGTAGCGGTACTTAAGACGCTGCTCTTCAGAGATAAACTGGTTAAAGTCAATCGGCATCGGTGCGCTGCGGTTGATAATCTCCAACCCTTTCGCCACCACTTCGACTTCGCCGGTGGCCATATCACGGTTGATTTGGCTGTCTGGACGTGCACGGACTTCACCACGAATGGCAACACAGAATTCGTTACGCAATTTATTGGCATGTTCGTAAACATCACCCATATCAGGATCAATCACAACTTGCACCAGACCTTCTCGGTCGCGCATGTCGATAAAAATCAAGCCGCCCAAATCACGACGACGATTAACCCAACCACAAAGACTTACTTCTTGCCCGACATGGGCTTTATTCAGGTGACCACAATATTGGGTGCGCATAGACTATTCCTGATCTGTTCTGATAATTCTGCTTGCCCCCTTGGGCACAAGCCTGTCAATTCTGAGGGAAATTCGACAACAGCCTTTGTCGTACCTGACGATACGCCCCTGCGACTGCCGTTACTGTCAAAGACCTGCCATTATAAAGGAAAAGCCCCGCTCTTGGTAAAGCGATCGCGTGTTTTTATTCTGTTTCTCCTTCATATGGTTTTTTTCCCCGGTTGCGATTAGGCTACCGCAACGTGTATTGACCAATCATAACGACGCCATGTCTCTGATGCTACATCAACTGTCCGATCCGCCGTTGCGCCTTGGTTTGACCCAGTGGTCTCATCCCAGTTGGCAGCACCATTTTTATCCTCCAGGTACCCGTTCGGGTGAGCGTTTAGCCCGCTACGCAGAGGTATTCAATACGGTTGAGGGCAATACCACCTTTTACGCGTCGCCGTCGCCACAGACGGTGGCGAATTGGGCGGCCGCGACGTCAGACACTTTCCAATTTACTTTTAAGTTTCCCAAAACCATTACCCATCAATGCCAGTTGCGCCATGCGCAAGATTTAACGCGGGATTTTATTCATTTGATGGCGCCTCTCCATGATAAAATTGGCCAGTGGACGATTCAGCTGCCGGCCCGCTTTGGTCCTGAAGGCTTGCCGGATCTGGCCGCCTTTTTGCAAAGCTTACCAGCGGATATCTTTATCGGCGTGGAAGTACGGCACCCGGCTTTTTTTGCCAAAGGAGAGGCAGAGAAGACGTTGAATCGACTCTTGATCGCCCATCACGCCAACCGAGTGATCATGGACAGTCGTCCTGTGTTCGCGGCGAAACCGGACACGCCAGCGGTGATTGATGCACAAAAGAAAAAGCCGCGTGTCCCCGTGCATGCGATTGCCACCAGCGATGCGCCTATGGTGCGGTTTATTGGTCATCCTGAGCTGGCAGACAATAGCGCATTTTTTGAACCATGGATCCCACGTTTATCTCAATGGATAGCCGCAGGCAAAACGCCCTATTTAATGATTCATACTTCGGATAATGACCAAGCCCCGGCGCTCGCGGCACACTTGTATCAACATCTTGATTTATCAACGCCACTGGCTTCAGTCACCCGCGCCGCGCAAAGTCAGCAAGGGGCACTGTTTTAGGGTATCCACGCAAGGTGCGCGCTCACCGTGCAGACAGGCGCTGAAAAATTCACTACAATACGCCGCTTTTGCGATAGGGTTTGCTGGCGTCAGGTGCTCACACTGGCCAGCTGGGCTGATTTGTAGGGGCTTATATGGCTAATCAGGATAAAATTTTCGCGGCGCCGATTGAGAAGATGGGCGACTTTACCTTCGATGAGAATGTCGCCGAAGTGTTCCCGGATATGATCCAGCGCTCGGTGCCTGGGTACAGCAACATTATCTCGGCGATTGGTATGCTGGCGAAACGCTTTTCCACGCCAGATAGCCATATTTACGATCTCGGTTGCTCGTTGGGCGCCGCCACCCTGTCGATGCGCCGCCATATTCCTCATGACAGCTGTACCATCATCGCGGTTGATAATTCACAAGCGATGGTGGAGCGTTGCCGTTTGCATGTGAATGCCTATCGCGGCGCTGCCGATGTTGAGGTGCGTGAGGCTGATATTCGCGATGTGACGATTACTAATGCCTCCATGGTGGTGCTTAATTTTACCCTACAATTTTTAAGCCCGGACGATCGCCAAGCGCTACTCACCCGCATCTATCAGGGATTAAAACCGGGCGGGATCCTGATTTTGTCGGAGAAGTATTGCTTTGAAGACGAAACCGCCAATGAACTGCTGATTGACTTGCACCATGACTTTAAACGCGCCAATGGCTACAGCGAGCTTGAGATCAGTCAAAAACGCAGTGCGCTAGAAAACGTGATGCGTCCAGATAGCATTGATACCCATAAAACGCGATTGAGCGAGATTGGTTTTAGCAGTGTCGCCATGTGGTTTCAATGTTTTAACTTTGGGTCGATGTTCGCGATTAAATAAGATAAGCGATGACATAAAGCGATGCGTCCCGTCATCCCGGTACGCTATTGATCTATTTAGATCATTGATCCAGTTACACCATTAATCTATTTACACCATTGATCGAGTTACACCCTTGATCCAGTCAACCCTTTGATTCAGCGAAACACGCCATTAAGTACGAGTAATCTGATGTTTGATTTTTCCGATTTTTATCAACTGATCGCCAAAAACCGTCTCTCTCATTGGTTAGAAGTTCTGCCGGCGCAATTGGCGGAGTGGCAAACCCAGCCCCATGGCGATATGCCAAAGTGGATAAAAGTGCTGAATAAAATCCCGACCGATGCGCCCGAGCAGGTGGAGCTAAAAGATAGGGTCCAGATTGGCGATGCCACCAGCTTGCCTGCCGGTGAGCGTAAAAAGTTAGAAAATCTGCTCCGTAGCTTTCACCCATGGCGCAAAGGGCCTTATCAGGTTCACGGTATGGATATCGACACCGAGTGGCGTTCGGATTGGAAGTGGGATCGGGTGCTTCCGCATATCTCTCCGCTCAAAGGGCGCTATGTGCTCGATGTCGGCTGTGGGAATGGCTACCACATGTGGCGGATGTTGGGTGAAGGGGCGGCTCTGACCGTGGGTATTGATCCCTCTGAGCTCTTCTTAATGCAGTTCGACGCCATTCGTCGCTTAATGGGCAATGACCAACGCGTGCATCTGCTGCCCTTAGGAATCGAAAAACTCCCTGCCCTGCGTGCATTTGATACCGTGTTTAGCATGGGCGTGCTTTACCACCGTCGCTCGCCGCTCGATCATCTAATGCAACTCAAAGATCAGTTAGGGAAAGACGGTGAGCTGATACTGGAAACCTTGGTGATTGATGGCGATGAAAACGCTGTATTGGTGCCATCAGGCCGCTATGCACAAATGCGCAATGTCTACTTTTTCCCTTCGGCGCGTGCGCTCAAAGTGTGGTTGGAAAAAGTCGGATTTGTCGATGTCCGTATTGTCGATGAATGTGTCACCACCACCGATGAGCAGCGCAGCACAGCGTGGATGACCCATAACTCGTTGCCAGAGTACCTAAACCCAGATGACCCGACGCAAACCATCGAAGGGTATCCGGCGCCTAAACGCGCAATTTTAGTGGCGCGCAATCCTGATTAAATCGCGCCAGGCGGCGTGTGCTGTGGTTAATTTTACCTAGTGTAGTTAATTTGACCTAGAGCACACGCAACGCTGACGCTGATGTCGCGATCTGCGCCCTTTTATTGTTATTCACTTTATGCACAAGGGCGCGACTGCCTGTTTTCGGGCAATTTTTCACCAATAGCGTTGATATAATCAACGTTTAGTCAATTCTGACTAACATTTGACAGAATCCCTCTATCCATCTTGGTCGCATCCTTTAGAATCTGCGTCCACGGCTTGTCGTTTCATCCTTCCTGTCAGGCTAAGCAACATAAACCGACTGATGAAATACAAATCGGCTTCGCGACTAAGTCATCGACAAGCTATATTTCAAGCATATACGAGAATTATCTTTCCAGCGCCGAGGGTTTTACATGGTTTATCGCTACACATTGATTGGTGGTTTGCTCGTTATCGTTTCTGGCTGTACCTTGACTTCACAGCACCAGCACAAAGAAACGCTAAACACCATTCACTCCACCGCCACCCATGTGCATGAGCAACAAACGGCCACACAGGACCAATTAAAAGCCCATGACAAGACCCTGGTCGTATTGACCGACGAGATGCGTCAACTGGCTGATAAATTAAACGTCATGCAGCGGACTCAGGCAAAAATGTATGCCAATTTCGCCAACCCAAAACCGGAAGTTAAAATCCAAGAAAAAGTAGTCCGGGTGCCCGTGAATAACGACAAAGTGGTCCTCGGCGGACGTGAATGGGTTTGGTTTGATGAAGTCAAAAGCACCTTCCAGTCGCGCGTAGATACCGGCGCGGCAACCTCGTCGCTCAATGCGGTAGATATTCAAGAATTTGAGCGCGATGGTGACACCTGGGTCAAGTTTAATGTCAATCATAGTGAAAACAATGACCAGTCGGTATTTATGGAAATACCCGTAAAGCGCTGGGTGCGTATACGGCAATCATCGACCGATAAAACTGACCGCCGCCCCGTGGTTGAAGCGTGGATCCGGGTGGGTAACATTCACGAAAAAACCGAATTTACCCTCGCGGATCGCACCAATATGGAATACCCCGTATTGTTGGGCCGCTCGTTTTTTAAAGATTTAGCCGTGGTAGATGTCAGCCAAGTACACATTCATCCGCAATATCAGCCGGACACTCCCCCGGAGCCTAGTGATGATGATCGTCAGCCGCCATCAGCGTCTAAAGAATCGGCTCTACAAGAATAGGCTTTACGAAAAACTAGGCTCTTCGAAAATAGGCTCTACGAAAATAGGTAATCGACATGGTTTCACGGGTTCCTTTTTACTTTTTGATCGGCTTTTTAATTTTGGCCGGTATCGCACTCAGTGCCTATCGTCACCTAGGCTATGGTGTGCCTTGGCAAGCGGATGACACCCGCCAAGTCTGGCAAATTGAGGCCAGAATTAACTTTGATGCCGACAATGGCCCAGTAAAAGTTAGCCTTGCTGCACCAGATAGCCAACCTGGGCTTACGCTTATCGATGAGAGCACCTCCTCGGCAGGCTATGGTTTTTCATTGCTTAACACTGAACATGGCCGCCAAGCACAGTGGTCGACGCGCCAAGCCAACGGTGAGCAAACCCTTTATTTTAAAAACCAAATGTTAGTCGACGACAGTGCGCGCTATACCATGGCCCCACCTGATGAAGAGCAGGTGACGCTTCCTGTGATGGATAATGCTGCCAAAAATGCGGCCTTAGCACTGCTGGATCGAGCTCGGGCGCGCTCGGCGGACAACATTACGTTGACCCGTGAGCTCATCAAACAATTTAATAGCCCAGATAGTCAAAACGCGGCGTTGTTACTCAATACCCTCGACAAACCCGACGCCCTACGAAAAACCTTGGCACTGGAAGGTGTGCATGCGCGCGTGGTCGGTGGCTTGGAGCTTGAAGATGGGCGACGTCGCCAAACCATTTCTCCCATGCTACAAGTGTGGCAAGACACACGCTGGCACTTGTTTGATTTAACCACTGGGCAAAATGGCCATCACAGTAATGTCCTGCTCTGGAACCAGCACGGCGGACCATTGTTAGAAGTGATGGGCGGTGAACATAGCCAGGTACATTTTTCAATTATCTCCCAAGATATCAGCCCACAACAGGCCACTTCGGCGAAGGTTTCCGCCGATAACCTACTTAACTTTTCTATTCATAGCTTGCCCATTGAAGAGCAGGCGATGTTTAAAACCATTATGCTGATCCCGATTGGCGCGCTGATTGTGGTGTTCTTGCGCGTGATCGTGGGGTTAAAGACTTCAGGGACCTTTATGCCAGTGCTGATTGCGGTCGCCTTTGTGCAAACCCAATTACTCACTGGGATTGTTGGCTTTGTGTTGATCGTCGGCACTGGGCTGGTGATAAGAAGCTATCTCTCGCGGCTTAATTTGCTGCTGGTTGCGCGAATTTCCGCAGTGATTATCACGGTCATTTTAATTATTTCGGTATTTAGCGTGATCGCGTTCCGTATCGGCTTAATGGAAGGGCTAACCATCACCTTCTTCCCAATGATTATTCTGTCATGGACCATCGAGCGGATGTCGATTTTATGGGAAGAGGAAGGCGCAAAAGAAGTGGTGATTCAAGGCGGTGGCTCACTCGTCACTGCGGTGTTGGTGTATTTGGCGATGACCAATGAGTTGGTCCGGCATCTGACCTTTAACTTTATTGGCTTGCAGCTGGTGATCTTGGCATTGATATTAATGCTGGGTAATTACACCGGCTACCGCTTGTCGGAGTTGAAGCGGTTTCGCCCGTTAGCACATCAGGATGGGAGCGGTCGTGATGATTAAATTCTTTTCACGGTTCGCCTCCCCCTTTCGCCTGAATCACGCCGGCATTATGGGGATGAACCAGCGTAATATCCGTTACATTGGTCGTTACAACGACAGGCGTCTTTATCCATTAGTGGATGACAAACTTAAAACCAAGTTGATCGCCCAACAAGCCGGCGCTACCGTCCCTGAGTTGATCGGCGTGATTGATAGCCAAGCGCACGTCAAACGTATTCATCACATGGTGGCAAATTGGCCCGGTTTTGTGATTAAACCGGCGCAAGGCTCAGGCGGTAAGGGCATTTTGGTGGTGACGAAAAATCATCAAGGGGTCTATACCAAGGCCTCTGGCAAGACCGTGAGCCACATCGATGTTGAACGTCATATCACCAATACGCTCGCGGGCCTGTTCTCGCTCGGTGGCAAAGCGGATGTCGCTGTGGTCGAGAACTTGATCGCGTTCGACGATAGCTTCAGCGGTTTTAGCTATGAAGGGGTCCCTGATATTCGCGTGATTGTGTTTCAAGGGTATCCGGTGATGGCGATGATGCGGCTGTCGACCTCAGCATCTGATGGCAAGGCCAATTTGCACCAAGGAGCAGTAGGCGTCGGGCTAGATATGGCCACCGGTAAGGCGCTAAAGGCGGTGCAATTTAACCGCCCCATCACCCATCACCCGGACACGGAACATGACCTTTATACCCTGAAAGTGCCTCATTGGCAGCAGCTGCTTACGCTAGCAGCCAGCGCCTGGGAGATGACCGACTTAGGTTATATGGGGACAGATATGGTATTAGACAAAGAGAAGGGTCCGATGGTACTCGAGCTTAATGCACGGCCTGGTCTTGCGATCCAAATTGCCAATGGTTGCGGATTGCTGCCAAGGTTACGGCTGATTGAGTCACTTCCACCTCGGCGCTACCCGCTGATGCCAGACGATCGCGTGGCGTTTTCGATGCAGCATTTTGCTGGACAAAGTACGCAGCCATTGTCGCCCCAACTGGCACAAACCGGATAAAAAAGCACTAAAGTTTACCGTACGCGGCCGATACCCTATTACACATCCGCACAATCACGATATGAATTAGGGTAACCGCAGTGACTATCCATACCATCGACAAAGCGCAGCTTATTAGCGACGTCCAGTTTGGGGGCAACCTCAATCAGGCGGTGGTGCAAGGGCGTCGTTCCGACTTTGCGTTGATGATGGCGCTGCTTTCCGGGGATGCAAATGAGTCAACGCCACTCACCCTCACCGATAACCCTATCAGTAATGATGCGGTATTGCGCCAGCAGTTCCAGCTGGCAGAGCCGCAACCCTTGGCGGCCAGCAATGAAGAAGATTATCAGCGCGCCAGTGCCCAAGCCGATGCCTTTCACCGTGGCGGTTTAGCCAGCGCTAATTTGCGCTTTCAACTTGCTCCGGCCGCTATGCATTATCCGCCCCAGGGGACACACGGCTTTGATGAAGCGGTCTACCATAATCTTTCCGGTCATGAGCGTCGTCACTTAGCTGATGCAACCCCAAGCCGCCCCGCTTTTAACCCTGCCACCTTGTATGAAAAACTCACCACATCGCATTGCTTCGATAAAATGCGTGTAAGCGCATAACAACGAAGATCGCAAGTTGATCCTGAGAGGGTTTCATGATCCTTATCGAAATTGTGATCGTCTCTCAATTCCCAACAATATTTCTGCCAGACGACCAGACGTTTTGAGCCTTTTTTTCGCAGTCGGCGTAATTATGGTCCAGTATTACCTTCCCACGCTTGAATAAGGTGTGAGTAAGCTGTCATTTTCACGTGATTAGCTTGAGTATAAAAGGCAAGGCGTGATGCGCTAATTTATTGATACTATTAAGGAATTGACCATGAAGATCGATAACGCAGTGGTCGTTATTACCGCCGGCGGCTCATCATCGGGACGCGCAATGGCAGAGCATTTTTGCTCGCTTGGTGCTGACGTCGCATTGCTCGATACTGAATGGCCAGCACTGCGCTTAAGTGCCGATCAATGCCGTCCCTATGCTGGGCGCGTCCAGCCGATTTGTTTGGCCAATGATCAACCGGCTTCTATCCATGATGCGTTCGCACAAGTGACGCAACTTTTTGGCGGCATTGATGTGCTCATCAACCAATGGCAAGGCGACATATTGCCCAGTTTATTTAACAATGGTGCTTGGTGTGATATGCCGAGAATGCTGACCAATACAACCTCGCCATGTTATCTGGTGGTTCAGCACGCGGCAGAGTGTATGCAACAACGTGGTCGCCCCGGTGTGATCATTAATGTCGCTGGCGCTCATCTTACCCCTGATACGGTTGCCAATGCCATGATTGGCGGCTTAACCCAGCGCTGGGCCAAAGAGCTTTCCGGGCTAAAGATCCGCGTGGGAGGCATTGTGCCACGCCACCGACATCGCGCAACCTTTGAGATGGATGACGAATTAATTCGAAACGCGGAGTATATTGTCTCGAATGATTCTTTTAATGGCCGGTTGTTAGAAGCAAGTGGGTGAGAGAGATCTAGGTCCTAGAATCCTAGGGCCTAGGAACGGCTTTACGCTTTTCCCGTATTCCGTAAGCGAAGCGCTCTGTATTCCAATTCCCGAATACCGCGTAGGTCGGCATAAGCGCCAGTCCGATGTAAGCCTCGTGCATCGATGTGCCCTGCGCGCCTCCGACATTGAGGTCAAATTTGGCACCAAACGTGACAGGCGCCGTTGACAATGTGCACATGTCCATCATCGTGCTGGGGCTTGTGTCACCTACGCCAATGGCACCACCGATATATAAACCAGGCGTAGATACCATCTCTCCGAACCATCCGTAAAGGGTTATGTAACCACTTGCGGGTGGTATTCGCTTTGATGTTTTACAACACCAAAACAAATCTGTACCAGCTTGCGCATTCCAGCTCCTAAAGCCTGCATTTTACTTTTACCGTTTTCCATTAGGCGCTGATATTGTACCTGGATATCCGGGTTATATC
>NZ_MUFD01000033.1:0-32715 GCF_001995405.1 Salinivibrio sp. AR640
CATTAAGTGATTGAATATATAGTATTTTTTATTTTATCTTTCAATCGATATCGCGATTTTCTCGCCGTAAAATAGCAAATATCTTACACCCGATAACGCACTTGTCGTTATCAGCGCTAACACCATGCAAGCAAATCGCAAAGCAGTGATAAGAAGAGGAAGAGGAAGAGGAAGGAAACAAAAAGCGGCTGCGTTATTCACAACCGCTTTTGCTGTCACGCTCGGTAATTAATGCAGACCACCGAGATAGCTCGACAGCGCATCAATTTCCTCGTCAGTGAGCTTGGCAGCCACCGATCGCATCATGTTATTCATATCATTATGACGTTCCTCTGCACGGAACATCTTCAACTGACTCGCCAAGTAGTTTGCGGGCTGGCCAGAAATTTTCGGGAAACCAGAAGAGGGGGTGCCATTACCGCGTGGACCGTGACAAGCGACACACGCCGCAATGCCTCGCTCTGCATCGCCCGCCATGTAGAGTTGGCGGCCAATTTCAACCGCGCCTTCGGGGGTTGTGCCAGGCTTGGGCGTGAGCGTTGCGTAATAAGCAGCCAGGTCAGCCATGTCCTGCTCCGATAAAGGAGCCACCATGCCAGCCATCACCGCGTTGTATCGCCCTTGCTCACCGCCGCTTTGCGCGCCAAGCTTAAATTCCTTCAACTGCTTTTCAATGTAGTTGGCGTGCTGACCCGCCAAGTTTGGGTAATCAGGCAAAACACTGTTACCGTCAGCACCGTGACAGGCGGCACAGGTATTGGATTTGGCTTTGCCCGCTTCAGCATCTCCTTGGGCCCAGACTGAAGTGCTGGCCAGGAGAGTCAATATTAGCGCTAATTTCTTCATGACATTCCGTTTATAATTATCAAGCTTCCAGTACCACTACTTAGTTACCGTCATGGTACAATTACCGATCAAAAACCGAGCACGGTTATTTTACACAAATTCACACAAAAGTAATCAGTCTACTACACCAAGACGAGACGGAGTTAACAGTGGAGCAATCACTTAATTACCGTAACACCCAGTTTGTTACTAGCGCACCAGACATCCACCATCTTCCTGATAATACAGGAATCGAAATCGCTTTTGCTGGCCGCTCAAACGCCGGTAAATCTAGCTCCCTTAACCGTCTATGTGACCAAAAGAGCCTAGCGAAAACCAGTAAAACCCCCGGTCGGACACAATTGATTAACCTATTTAAGGTGGACGAGGGTTGCCATATTGTCGACCTCCCTGGCTATGGTTATGCCCAAGTCCCTCTAGAAATGAAAGAGAAATGGCAGCGATCGCTGGGAGAATATTTACAAAAACGTGATCAACTTGGCGGATTAGTGGTGTTGATGGACATTCGCCACCCGATGAAAGACTTGGATCAGCAGCTGATTTATTGGGCCGTTGAGTCAAAATTGCCCGTTTTAGTGTTACTGACCAAAGCGGACAAGCTTAAAACCGGTGCACGTAAACAGCAATTAATGAAGATTCGAGAAGCGTCGCTGGCATTTTGCGGCGATGTCGAGGTCGAATTGTATTCGTCACTCAAGGGCATTGGCGTGGATAAATTACGTCAAAAACTGGATGCCTGGTATCACACCACGCCGCCATTGCTTGCCGAAGAGCAACCACTGCCTAGCGAGTAATCGCCTTTTATCGGCGTAAGGGAGGCACAACGTCTTCCCTCACGGATCTGGCGCTAAAAGACGAAAGCTAAAAAAAAGCCGACCCTCATCGAGGGTCGGCGAATCTTTGTGCGTGCGTGATCTGAATCAGACCCTGTAAACACATAAAGAACAAGAAGCTGTGCGTATTATAACCAGGTTTCCCAGCAAAATTAAAGTAATTGCTCTAATTTTTTGGAATACAGGATCAACACAGCTGAAAATAGTTAAAAAGGCAGTGGCAGGGCTGCTCGCGTCGCGGCATATCAACCAATAAAAAAAGCCCCAGTCAGTATCCTGACTGGGGCTGCTGAATCAGCCAAATCCAATAACGTGAAACAAAAGGTCTGAAAGATAGAACATCTTACCTCTGTACCCTACGCTGATAACTGTATATCAATCACCCAGCCTTGAAAAGTATATTACGTAATTTTTTTTCATAAAAATATACAAAAAAGAACGAAAACCACCATAGATCAGTTGGATACTAAACAAAAAAAAAGCCGAATTCGCATTCGGCTCTTTATACTAAAAGGTCGATATATAGATAAAAACCGTAAACTTAGTGGGCTTCTCCCCAGTTATCGCCAAATCCTGCCTCAGCGATTAAGGGCACATCAAGTACAGCCGCCGACTCCATCAATTTTCGTACTTGGCTTTCAACTTTGGACATAGATGACGTTTTTACTTCCAACACCAGCTCATCGTGAACTTGCATCACCAGACGCGCGTCATCCGCGGCGTTGGCCTGAATCCACTGATCAACCAATATCATTGCACGCTTAATAATATCGGCGGCGGTACCTTGCATCGGCGCGTTGATAGCCGCACGTTCGGCTCCTTTGCGACGCATGCCATTGCGTGATTTTATTTCAGGTAAGTACAAACGACGGCCAAAGATAGTCTCCACATAACCTTTTTCTGCGGCTTGCTCACGGGTGCTATCCATATATGCTCTCACGCCTGGATAACGATCGAAGTAGGTGTCCATGTAGGTTTGCGCTTCATGGCGACCAATACCAAGCTGGCGTGAGAGGCCAAAGGCACTCATACCATAAATCAAACCAAAGTTGATCGCTTTGGCGCGGCGACGCTGCTCACTGGTGACCTCATCAAGACTCACCCCCATCACTTCCGCCGCCGTGGCCGCGTGAATATCTTTGCCCTCACGGAACGCTTCTAACAAGGCTTTATCACCGGATAGGTGCGCCATAATCCGCAATTCGATCTGCGAGTAATCCACCGCTAAAATCGTATGATCCGGTTCCGCGGTGAAGGCTTCACGAATACGGCGACCCTGCTCGTTCCGAATCGGGATATTCTGTAAGTTTGGATCGGTTGACGATAAACGCCCAGTGGCTGTGACCGCTTGATGATACGAGGTATGCACGCGGCCCGTTTGTGCATTGATCATGCGTGGCAGTTTATCCGTGTAGGTTGATTTGAGTTTCGCAAGGCCACGATACTCCAAGATACGCGCAGGCAACGGGTAATCGAGCGAGAGCTCTTGCAGCACTTCTTCATTGGTCGACGGGCTACCTGACGGGGTTTTCTTGACCACAGGCAGACCCATTTTCTCAAATAAAATCGCCTGTAATTGCTTCGGCGAGCTTAAGTTAAACTCTTCGCCGGCAATCTCAAAGGCTTCACGCTCAAGTTCAATCAAACGGGTATGCAGCGCTTCTGATTGCGTCGCCAACTTGTCTTTGTCAATTAACACACCATGACGTTCCATGCGCGATAGCACACTGACTAATGGCATTTCATAAAACTCAAAAATGGTTTTTAACTTTTCGTCACTGGTGACTCGTCCAATCAAATACTGATGTAACCGTAGCGTAATGTCAGCATCTTCCGCGGCATAAGGTGCCGCTTGCTCAAGGGGGACTTGGTTAAAGGTCAGTTGTTTTTTGCCTTTCCCGGCAATGTCTTCGAAACTAATGCAGGTGTGCTGCAAGTAGCGCTCAGCGAGGCTGTCCATGTCATGGCGTCCCGCGACACTGTTGTACACGTACGACTCCAGCATGGTGTCGTAGGCTATCCCTTTTAAGGTGATTCCGTGACGCGCAAAAACACTGGCATCATACTTTAGATTTTGGCCGACTTTCGCCGCTGAGGGATCTTCCAGCCAAGGACGCAATACAGTGATCACATCTTCCAGCGATAGCTGCTCAGGCGCTTCGAGGTAATCATGGGCCACCGGTACATAAGCCGCTTCGCCTGGCGCGACCGCAAATGAAATACCAACCAGATTGGCTTCCATATAGTTAAGGCTATCGGTTTCCGTATCCACCGCCACCACGTCAGCTTGACGAATTTTCTCTAACCATGTTTCCAGTGACTCGCGCGTGAGTACGGTTTGATAATGATCACGATCGATACTGACTGCCTGCGATAAAGGCTCATCAGAGGTTGATTCCTCTGGCGCATCTCCCTCGTCGAGCTCTTTTAGCCAACGACGGAACTGTAAATCGCGGTACATGGCTACCAAAGTATCATTATCAGGTGCTTGCTTAATCAATTGTTGCGGGGTGAAATCAAGCGCCACATCTAATTTGATAGTAGCCAACTGATAGGAAAGATAGGCGCCCTCTTTATTGTCCGTTAGCTTTTTTGCCATGCTCTTGGCGCCGCGGAAGCTCAGCTCAGCAATTTTATCCAGATTGGCGTAGATATCATCCAAGCCGCCGAGGTTGGCAATCAACGCCGTCGCAGTTTTATCGCCCACCCCCGGCACGCCAGGAATGTTATCGACTTTATCCCCCATCAGCGCGAGATAATCAATAATATGCTCAGGACCAAAGCCATACTTATCACGCACCGCATCCGGGTCCATCACCACATTAGTCATGGTGTTGATTAAGGTGACATGCTCGTCCACTAATTGAGCCATATCTTTGTCGCCGGTGCTGATCAGTACCGGCATTCCGGCTTGTGAGGCCTGAGTGGCCAGTGTGCCGATAACGTCATCGGCTTCGACCCCCTCTACCGCAAGTAAAGGCAACCCCATTGCTTTAATAATCTTATGCAGGGGGGCTATTTGCCCACGTAAATCATCTGGCATCGGTGGACGATTCGCTTTGTACTGTTCGTACATGTCATCGCGGAACGTCTTCCCTTTGGCATCAAAAATCACCGCGACATGAGAATGCGGGTATTGGCGCAATAAACTGCGCAGCATATTCACCACACCATAGACCGCACCCGTCGGCTCACCTTCACTATTGGTGAGGCTGGGTGACGCATGGTAAGCCCGGTAAAGATAAGAGGATCCATCCACCAGGATGAGGGGGTTATCGGGAAGAGTTGCCATATCAGTATCTTGATTGCCAGTTAAACACGTTAGTCGTTAAGCATGCCACGAGTCGTGACCCCTGTTAACCATGGTTTTTCCCATCGCGTCGTCTATCTGTGGATAACTTTGTTGGTAAATATTTTATAGGGTTTTTGGCTTGTCTAAATAGAGAAGAAAAATAAATTTTTAACCTTTAATAATCAAACAGATAAATAAAAACAAAGGATCCTGATCTTGATCGAACAAGGATCTTGTGGTGTGGAAAAAGAAATCGCTATGGGTCTCAAGGTTGCAGAGAAAGTCATCATAAACTGCGGAGATAATCACCAATTTCATTGCCGAAGTTCGCTAAGCTTTCGCCTAACCCAGTACCAATGCGACACTGATAAACGTAGCCTATATTAGCGTCGTTGATCGTTGTGCATTGCCCACACTGATTGCGATATTTTTAATCTCGATACAAGGAGAGCGTGATGAAAAAGGTGGCTGTGATCTTATCTGGCTGCGGCGTGTTTGACGGCGCAGAGATCCAAGAGACCGTATTATCGCTGCTAGCACTAGAACAAAACGATGCGCAATGGCAGTGTTTCGCACCAGATATCGATCAGCACCATGTGATCGATCATCGTACTGGTGAGCCGATGAACGAAACGCGCAATGTGCTCACCGAAGCCAGCCGTATTGTTCGTGGTGAGATTCTTCCGCTTACCGATTTAAACGTCGATGACTTCGACGCCTTACTGGTCCCCGGTGGCTTTGGTGCAGCCAAGAACTTGTCAGACTTTGCTTACAATGGCGATCCGGTGCAGGTACACCAAGATATGTTTGCGGTTTGCCAAGCTTTTATGCGTGCAGAAAAGCCCGCCGGTTATATGTGTATCGCGCCAATCATGATCCCGCAGATCTATCCAAAAGGTGTAAAAGGCACCATTGGCAATGAACCTGATATCGCTGCCGCCTTTAATCGTATGGGGGGTGAACATATTGACTGCCCAGTATCGGATTATGTGCTGGATCAGCGCCATCATCTGCTATCCACACCGGCCTATATGCTAGCAACGTCTGTTTCGGACGCAGCTAGTGGTATCAATCGGATGGTGAAAAAACTGGTTGAGCTCGCCTAAGCAAATAATAACGGGAAAAAGAAAGACAAAAAGAAAAAAGCGACGCCGAAGTGGGCGTCGCTGTAACAAGTGAGCGCAAAAACAAAGCTGTCTAGTAACAGTTTGCTGGCCCCAATACACTGGAAGCAATGTGAGCAATGTCGTGCCTTCAACGCCTAGCTTGTGGGCTTTGCCCTGAAGACAAGTTAACAATAACCATTCTCATTACCATTTTCAACACTTAGTTGATAATCTTTTTCATTTATTGATCTTGTGCTCAGACTCATTCGCTGTCATCAAACTGTTATTGCACCCACAGCCATCACGCCAACACTCCTGGTTCGAAAAGCCAGCGCCCAAAAAGAAAAAAGCGACATCCCGAAAGATGTCGCCTAGCAAAAAACGGACTAACTTAATCACTGTTTGATAAGCGCCCCGCTAATACACTGGAAGCAATGTGAGCAATGTCGTGCCTTCAGGAACGTCGTGTCATGTCCCTGAGTGCAAGTTAATAATAACCATTCTCATTATCGTTAATCAAGAAGAAAATACGTTTATTTTTTATTCGCTGTACATTTATTGATCTGCTTCTCAAAATAAAGCCGGTAATCGGTAAGCTGACATAAAAAAGAGCCGCGATGCGACCCTTTTTTCTGCTGCTGATTAGGACGTTTGCTGCACCGTCGCCGACGGCGTCACCTGTGTGATTCGTCGAATAATCAGGTTGAGCAACACCCCATACATAGGAATAAACAGCCCCAAACTAATAATCAGCTTAAAGGCGTAGTCGACCAGGGCAATCTCAACCCAGTGCTCCGCCATAAAGGTATCTTGGCTTTGATAGAACGCAATCGCAAAAAAGGCGAGCGTGTCTGAGGCATTACCAAACAAGGTAGAACAACTCGGCGCCACCCACCATTGGCGCTGTTGGCGTAAGCGATTGAACACATGAATATCTAAAATCTGACCCAGCAGATAGGCCATAAAGCTGGCAATCGCAATCCGAGCCACCGTGAGATTAAACGTGCTCAGTTCCGCGAATCCTTGGTAACTGCCCTGATAAAACAAGACGGATAACACATAGGAAATCAGCAAAGCTGGCATCATCACGAATAAAATGATGCGACGCGCTAATCCAGGGCCATAAATTCTGACAGTCAGATCGGTAGCCAAGAAAATAAACGGAAAGGTAAACGCTCCCCAGGTGGTGTGGAAACCCCAAACGGTAAAAGGGATCTGCACCAAGTAATTACTGGAGGCAATAATGATAAGATGGAATATCACGAGGTAACTCAGCGCTTTACGCTGCTGAGCGAGAGAAAAGTGGCTCATAGTGCACCTTTTTGTTATTGGGGGCGAGGGAACCCAAAATACTTAGCTACCTATCAACAGGCAGCGCGAGGTGGCGAATTATACAGCAATCAATCGGCGGTGCCAGTGTAATTTAAAGAGGCGGATGACGTATCCACCAGCGCCGCAAGAAGGCTATCACTTCATCACCATCACTCTCCAATGGCTCCAACCATACGCTCTGGGTGTAATGGGCCGCTTTGAGCATCAGACGCGTGCCTTCAAAGTCAATTAGCCAGGTCATCATGTCGGCGTCTTGCTGACTTTCCAGTACTTGAGCTTGTAACACGTCAAGCAATGGCTGACAGATAACCTCGGCATTATCCGCATCCAGCTGTGGCTGAGAAAATGCCAAGGCACAGTCTGATTCAATCAAAGACCAATTACTCGGTACCATAACCGTACTCACTGATGCCAAGGTGATCGTCAATTAAATCTAAAAACGCATCGCCGAATTTTTCCAGTTTGCGCTGGCCGACGCCACTGACCGCCAACAGCTCAGCGTGTGAGGAAGGCAGCATCTCGGCCATTTCCATCAAGCTGGCATCGTTAAACACCACATACGGTGGAATATCTTCCTCATCGGCAATCGCTTTACGTAACTTACGCAACTTGGCAAATAGCTTTTTGTCGTAATGGCGCTGACTCAGCTTATTGGCTTTGGTGCGTGGGCTGAGGCCGATACGTGGTACCGCCAATTCAAGCGCCATTTCGCTACGCAATAGTGGCCGCGCTTGTTCAGTCAACTGCAACACCGAGCTGCGGGCAATGTTTTGCACCAGATAACCGCGGTGGATCAATTGGCGAATAATGCTCACCCAGTATTCATGACTCCACTCTCGCCCGATGCCATAGGTCGATAGCTTGTCGTGACCATGATCTTTAATGCGCTGATTTTGCATTCCGCGCAGCACTTCAACCACATACCCGACCCCGAAGCTTTGGTTGACACGGTACACGCACGACAGCGCTTTTTGTGCTTGTTCGGTGCCATCAAAATGGGTGGGCGGGTCGAGACAAATATCACAGTTGCCACACGGGGTTTGGCGGTTCTCACCAAAGTAGTTCAGGAGCACTAAACGGCGACAGGTTTGCGCTTCGGCAAACGCGCCCATCGCAGTCAATTTATGGCTTTCGACCTGCTTTTGTGGCCCCTCGGGCTTTTCTTCCAAACAGCGATGAAGCCACCCCATATCTGAGGGGTCATACAGCAACACCGCTTCAGCCGGTAGTCCGTCTCGTCCGGCACGGCCGGTTTCTTGATAGTAAGACTCAATATTGCGCGGCACATCGTAATGCACCACAAAGCGAACATTGGGCTTATTAATCCCCATGCCAAATGCCACGGTTGCCACCACAATATTGACATCATCACGTTGGAACGCCTCTTGCACCGACCCGCGCGCCTCTGTGGTCATGCCGGCATGGTAAGCAGCGGCGAGCATATTGTTGTCGCACAGTTTTTGCGCGACCTGCTCTACTCGCTTGCGACTATTGCAATACACAATGCCTGACTGACCGCGTAGGCCAGTTAAAAAATGCACCAATTGCGCTAAGGGTTTATGCTTTTCTAATAGCGTGTAACGAATATTCGGGCGATCAAAGCTGCCCAGATGCACCAGCGGATCGTTCAGGGTAAGGCGAGATAGAATGTCCTCGCGCGTGGTGGCATCCGCGGTCGCCGTCAGCGCCATCACCGGCACATCGGGGAAATGCTGTTTCAGCTGACCCAAAGAGGCATATTCGCGGCGAAAGTCATGCCCCCACTGGGAAATACAGTGCGCTTCATCCACCGCCACTAATCCAAGTTGCCAATCACTTAAGCGATGAAGAAAATCACGGCCCAGGGCACGCTCAGGCGACACGTACAGCAGTTTCACCTCGCCATGGTTTAAGGCGCGCAACGTCTCCGCTTGCGCCTCGGGGGTCATCGCCGAGTTTAAGCACGCCGCGGCGACCCCATTGGCATTGAGCTGATCGACCTGATCTTTCATCAACGAGATCAAAGGCGAAATCACCACGGTCAAACCAGTACGTACCAACGCAGGGATCTGATAGCACAGTGATTTCCCGCCTCCGGTTGGCATAATCACCAAGGCATCACGGCCAGCAATCGCTGCGTCAATCACCGCTTGCTGACCCTCGCGAAATTGATGATAACCAAACACCGCTTTGAGTACCTGGTGGGCAGTACTCGTGGCAGGGTCAATGGTAGCGGCGTCGGTCGCCATTGGTGTATCGACATGAGCGGGGGTGGCGGACATAATCAAGCTCGTTACTCAAACTGGCGCTCATTCTACCGACACCCTCTGACTGATGAAACCCTGAGCACTAAGAAAGGTGCTTGCGCCAGTGCTTACAACTTGTTACATCTAGTCAACATGCATGAATACGCGTTCATTCCTTATCGATACCCATAACGAGAAAGCACCGTGATTCCAGATCCGAAACGCGCCCGCCAAGGCGTGCTATTAGCCCTTGCAGCTTACATTATGTGGGGAATTGCCCCTATATACTTTAAAACGGTCAACCATATTCCGGCGCCAGAAATCTTGTCGCATCGGATTATTTGGTCGTTTGTCTTTTTGGCATTGCTGCTGTTTTTTACCCGTCGTTTTTATCAGCTTAAACCGATTATCCGCGAGCCGAAAAAGCTGTTGATGTTGATGCTCACCTCTTGCTTTATTGGCTGTAATTGGCTGATTTTTATCTGGGCGATTGTTAATAACCGCATGCTGGATGCCAGCCTTGGCTACTACATTAATCCACTGGTGAACGTGGCACTGGGGATGATCTTTCTTGGTGAGCGTTTTCGCCGTCTACAGTGGCTTGCCGCCGCGCTGGCGTTGGTGGGGGTATTGGTACAATTGATTACCTTTGGCTCACTGCCTTGGATAGCCCTGGTGCTGGCCACCAGCTTTGCGATTTACGGCTTACTGCGCAAAAAAATCAACTTACCGGCAGTGCCGGGTCTGTTTGTGGAAACCTGCACACTCTTGCCCGTTGCGCTGATTTATCTATGGCAGTTTGCCGATACACCTAGCTCTAACCTGCTCGATAATCCCATCAGTCTAAATATGCTACTGGCCGCTGCCGGCTTGATCACCACGATACCTTTGTTGTGTTTTACCGGTGCCGCGACCCGCCTACCTTTGACGGTATTGGGGTTTTTCCAATACATCGGCCCAAGCTTAATGTTTTTACTCGCCGTCGGCTTATATGACGAACCTTTCACCCTCGACAAGGCCACGACGTTCGGCTTTATTTGGGCCGCCTTGGCGATATTTAGCGTTGATGCCTATCAGAACAAACGACATCAAGTCACCAACATTAAACGTGCCGCGTTATCAACAGGAAAACCAGAATGAACGAGCTGACTATTCTCGCCACGCTAGCGGGGGTACATATGATTGCGCTGCTCAGCCCCGGGCCCGACTTTGCCTTGGTGCTCCAAAATGCGACCCGTTATGGCCGTGCCACTGGCTTAGCGATTGCGCTAGGGTTATCGCTCAGTATTTTGGCGCACACAATACTGAGCATTACCGGCATCAGTCTGTTGGTGCATCAGCACCCGCAACTGTTTATGTGGGTACAGGTGGCGGGGGGCAGTGTACTGATGTATTTAGGCCTTAGCGCAATCAAAGGCTTACTCGCCGCTACCACAGCGCCAGTGCAAACTGCCAATGATGCGCCTGCGGTACGCGGCCAAAAACAGGCCTTTTGGAAAGGGGTGCTGACCAACCTTTTTAACCCGAAAGCCTTGGTGTTTTTTATTTCGTTGATGAGTACCTTGGTACCGGCCAGCATGTCTGCCAGTGGCAAAGCCATGGCGGTGGCGGTGGTGTTTCTGCTTTCATTAGGGTGGTTTTCTTCGCTCGCCTGGCTGCTATCAGGCAGTCGCGTACAGCAAGTGCTCACCAAAGTCGCCCCAGTTATCGATGGCCTGTGTGCGTTGTTGTTTTTGCTGCTAGGTGGCGCGGTCGTGTGGCAAGCCGGCGTATTCGGCTAACGCCGCGGCTGCAAAAATGCAGGCGATGGAGCAAATACCAATACGCCCAGCCGAGGCTGGGCGTATGTTACGTTTTCTAGCGTTAAGCAGCGGGGATTAAAGCGCTTCCAGTTTGGCGTACTGAGTTACCAACCACTTAATCCCTTCCCCATTAAAGGCGACTTGCACGCGGCTTTGTCCGCCACTGCCTTCAAAGTTGATGATGGTGCCTTCACCAAATTTAGGGTGTTGCACCCGCTGACCCAAACTAAACCCGGTTTGGTTAAAGTTCTCCTGAGTCTGCGTTTTGGAAAAACGACCACCGCTTGCAGCAGGGCGTGAGACATTGGCACGCATCCGCACTTCTTCCAAGCAGGCCTCGGGCAGCTCGCGTATAAAGCGCGAGATCTTATGGAACATGTCTTTGCCGTACACACGGCGCATTTCTGCATAGGTAAGATAGAGTTTTTCCATCGCTCGCGTCATGCCGACATAGCAAAGGCGACGCTCTTCTTCTAGGCGACCCGCTTCTTCGGCTGACATCTGGCTGGGGAACATGCCCTCTTCCACCCCGACCATAAAGACTAAGGGGAACTCGAGACCTTTGGCACTGTGCAAGGTCATCAATTGGACCGCGTCATCAAACTCGTCCGCTTGACCTTCACCGGCCTCGAGGGCGGCGTGGGCCAAGAATGCCGACAGCGGTGTCATCCCTTCCGCTTCCGCCTCTTCGGGTGGCGTAAATTGGCGCGTGGCCGTCACCAACTCTTCCAAGTTATCAACGCGTGCTTGCGCTTTTTCACCTTTTTCTTGCTCGTACATGGCGCGCAAGCCGGAATGACGGATCACGGCATCGGTTTGTTGATACAGTGCCATGTCACGGGTGTCATCTTCTAGCGCATTGACCAGCTCGATAAACCGGCCCAATGCATTGGCCGCACGCCCTGCCAGCGCTTTTTCGGCCAAGATTTGCTCGGCAGTGTGCCATAAGGTTTGGCCACGATCGCGCGCCGCACCACGAAGCGTCTCAAGAGTGCGATCACCAATCCCTCGAGTGGGCGTGTTTACCACCCGCTCAAACGCCGCATCGTCATTGCGATTCGCCATCAAACGTAAATACGCCAATGCATCTTTGATTTCCTGACGCTCAAAAAAGCGCATGCCGCCGTAGATACGATAAGGCAAACCGGCTTGAATTAAGGCTTCTTCCAGCACCCGGGATTGGGCGTTGTTGCGGTATAAAATGGCGCTGTCACTCAGTGCGCCCCCTTCGTCTTGCCAGGTTTTAATTTTCCCGACGACAAAGCGCGCTTCATCTAGCTCATTAAACCCGGCATACACCGAAATAGGCTCGCCCTCTTTGCCCTCGGTCCACAGGCTTTTGCCCATCCGGTCGGCGTTGTTTTCAATCAGGGTGTTCGCCGCTTGCAAAATCGTACTGGTCGAGCGGTAGTTTTGCTCCAAACGGATAGTCTGCGGGGTGGTGAAATCGTCCAGAAAACGCTGAATATTTTCGACTTTCGCGCCACGCCAGCCGTAAATGGATTGGTCGTCATCGCCGACAATCATCACTCTAGCCTGTTGACCGGCCATCATGCGTAGCCACGCATATTGGATGTTGTTGGTATCTTGGAACTCATCCACCAAAATGTGCTGGAAACGTGCTTGGTAATGATCACGGATCACCGCTTTATCGCGCAATAACTCTAAGGTTCGCAGCAAGATCTCGGCAAAATCGACCAAACCGGCGCGATCACAGGCTTCTTGATACGCCTGATAAATCCGTAGCCAAGTGCTTTCAACCGGATCATGGCGGGTATCAATGTGCTTGGGACGCAAGCCTTCATCTTTTTTGCCATTGATGTACCAACTCGCTTGCTTGGCGGGCCAGTGTTTTTCATCCAAGTTTTGCGCTTTAATTAACCGGCGTAGCAAGCGCTGCTGGTCATCTGAATCAAGAATTTGGAAGTCTTGTGGCAGGTTGGCGTCCAAATAGTGGGCACGGAGAATACGATGGCAAATACCGTGGAAGGTACCACACCACATGCCCGAGGCCGTGCCTTGCATCAATTGCTCAATACGGCCACGCATTTCGGCTGCCGCTTTGTTGGTGAAGGTCACCGCCATCACCGAGAACGGCGACGCCTCTTCCACCCGCATTAGCCAAGCCATACGATGAACCAGCACCCGTGTTTTACCACTACCGGCCCCGGCAAGCACTAAATGGTTGCCAAGCGGCGCGGCTACGGCGTCACGCTGTTTGTCGTTGAGTCCGTCAAGAAGAGTTGATACGTCCATCGCCACCTGCCATTTTACTGGGTATTTATACACTGGTTGGCGATTATACCAGCTCAGCGCTAAATTGCGCGCCCGATAACGATCAGCGCTTCAACCGAGTGAATGGTGGAAATATCAGTACTATGAGTAATATCTGAGCTATGAGTAATACCGGTAGTATGCGTAATATCGCATAGCAGTATCGCGGCCTAACGGTGCCACTGCTGAATTAAGCTATCGAGCTCAGATAAATCATCGATCGCCACATCCGGCAAGGTGCGCCCTTTGTGCATCATGGGTGATTGCCGCTCTGGGCGAATCCAGCATGCTTGCATGCCCGCTTGACGCGCGCCGGCAACATCCGAGCTTAAATGATCGCCGACATGTAGAATGCGCGCTGGGGCGAGGCCCAAGGCCTGCGCGGCTTGAGCAAACATCTCAGGGCTTGGCTTGGCCGCGCCGTGTTCACCGGCACGGAAAATATGCTGGAAAAACGGCGTCATTCCAATCGCATCGGTGTCGACGTTGCCATTGGTGATCGCCACCAATGGCAACGTCTCGGACCACGCTTTTAAGTAAGCCAAACTTTGTGCCGGCGGAGTAAAATCACTACGATAACCGCAGAAGAAGGTCGTGGCCGCTTGGGCTTGGACGCGCGCTTGCTCGGCCGTGAAGCCAACATGCTCACCGGCAAGCGTCAGCTGGGCAACCCGCATCGTGGTCACATCAAAGCGTTGTGCTGGGTTCTGGTCGCGCGCTTGGCGACGAAAACCCGCCATCGTCACATTATCAAGCGCGGCAATTGGCGGACAATGCTCGCGCAAGTAGTCAGTTAACGCCGCCTCGGCGCGTGCGATCACCGGCCAGTTATCGTACAAGGTGTCATCCAAGTCAAAACTCACCGCATCAAACGCCTGTAAGCGACGATAAAATTTCATATCACGACTCCGAGTTCGGTTTTTTATCTGGACCTGATTTGCGCGCTCTGGGATGCGCGGCATCGTACACTTTCGCCAAGTGTTGAAAATCTAAGTGGGTATAAATTTGTGTGGTGCTCAAATCGGCATGGCCGAGCAGCTCTTGCACTGCACGCAGATCCCCCGAAGATTCCAACATATGGGTGGCAAAACTGTGGCGCAATTTATGGGGATTAATATGACTATTGACCGACTGCTTTTGCCCCCACTCTGCCATGCGTTTTTGCACGCTCCGATGCGAGATACGCTGGCCGAGCTTAGAAATAAACAGCGCGTCTTCTGGGCCTTTGAGGAGCTGATTACGTACTTTGAGCCAGTTCATCACCCAGGTTTTTGCCATGCCGGAAAAAGGCACAATGCGCTCTTTTTCTCCTTTACCGATGACACGTAAATCCCCTTTGCGTACTGAGACATCACGGACGTTAAGATCCACCAGCTCGGCCAAACGTAGCCCCGCGCCATACATCAGTTCCATCATCGCCCGATCACGCACCGACAAAGGATCGTCTTCGTCCACTTCAAGCAGCTGATGCATTTCATCCACATCCAAATTTTTCGGGAGATGACGGCCTTGTTTCGGCGCCGAGACCCCTTTGGCAGGATTGGCGGCAAGCTGTTCGTCTTGCACCAGATAGTCAAAAAAGCTACGCAGCGCGGACAAACGTAAAGCAATACTGCCCGGTTTCAGCCCATCACGTTTGGCTTGGCTCGAAATTTGTCGCACCCAGTCAGCATCAACATCGGTCCAGTGAGCGATGCCGCGCGCGGTCAGAAAGTCGACAATTTTATCTAACTGGCGCTGATAATTACGCTGGGTATGCGCACTGAGACCACGCTCGCTCAGCTGATATTGATAAAAACGGTCCAAAGGCACCGTCAGTGAGCGCGGTGCGCTGGCAGGTTCGCGAGGTGTCTCGTCGGTCACTGGCTCTCACCTTTTTGCGCCCACTGGCTGCATAAAATGGCTAAATGCGAAGCCAGCTGCTCAAGAAACAGCGTATCCATATCCGGCTGGAAGTGCCCGCCATCTGCACTGGCAAAGCTCAGTAGTCCCCACTCTTTGCCCTCACCTTTAATTGGCACCAAGGCAAATGACCCCAGTTCAGGTGGCTGTGCCATCACCACTTCGGCATCGACTCGGCGCAAACGGCCCAAATAGCAACGGCGGCCAGCAAAGTGATGGTTTTTCAGTTGATCCACCGCTTGACGAGGAATGGCCGTCATCCCCGCAATATCGTGATAAACACAGACACTGACGTTGAGCTGTAATTGCGCACTGAGCGTCTGTAATATTTTTTGCACGTCGTGCGGCTGATTCGTGCGAAGTAGTGCTTGATGCGTCTCAGCAAACGCACGAAATAAGCGATCGTTTTTGGCACCGAGACTCATCAGCTGGGTAATGTCTTCTTCTAACTCTGCGACGCGCTCACGCAAGCGCTTGAGCTGAATTTCGACTAAGGAGACTGCCCCTTGTTCAGCGTGCGGGATGGTTAACCGCGCCAGCAAATCACGCTGACGCAGAAAAAAGTCCGGATTATCAGTTAAATACTCGGCTACCGCTTCCTCGCTCAACGGCATGGTTTCCAATGTGGTGGCGTCTATCCCGTGATTCATAATTGCAATTGTCCATCATATACATGTGTTGCAGGCCCGGTCATCGATAAAGGCTGGCCCGGACCACGCCAGAGAATCCGTAAATCCCCACCCGGTAGCGTGACGGTGACTTGCTCATCCAACAACCCTTGATCGATCCCTACCGCTACCGCGGCACAAGCGCCACTGCCGCAAGCTTGAGTCTCTCCGGCGCCGCGCTCATACACCCGAAGCTTAATCGCATTACGAGAAAGAATCTGCATAAAGCCGGCATTCACACGCTCGGGAAAACGCTCATGATTTTCGAGTAGCGGCCCCAGCGTCTCGACATCCGCCGTATCAATATCATCGACCACTGTGACGACATGTGGATTTCCCATACTCACGGCCCCGACAAATAAAGTCTGTTCCGCTACGCGCATCAAATAGGTCTTTTCTTGTGAATTAGCCCGAAACGGGATCTTGCCCGGCGTGAAAATAGGCTCGCCCATATTCACCCGCACCTGGTTGTCGTTCTCAATATGTAGCCGCATTTTTCCCGCTTGGGTGCTGACATTAACTTGATATTTATTAGTGAGCCCTTTCATGCGCACAAAACGGGCAAAACAACGCGCGCCATTGCCACATTGGGCAACTTCAGACGCATCAGGATTAAAAATCCGATAGTGAAAGTCGGTTTCCGGATCATAAGGCGGCTCCACCACCAGTAGTTGATCAAAGCCGATACCCCGATGACGATCGGCTAAACGCCGGATAAGATCCGGGGAGAAAAACGCATTTTGTGTAACACAGTCAACCACCATAAAGTCGTTGCCCAGTCCGTGCATTTTTGCAAACTGTATCTGCATGCCAATCCTTATTCTGGTAGGCGCTTTTCAAGTTGCCACAGTGACGCCAAGCTTTCACGCTCACGCACTAAGTATGCGTGTTCACCGTCGACAACGATTTCGGCAGGACGACAGCGCGAATTATAGTTAGAGGCCATCACAAAGCCATACGCACCCGCTGAACGCACCGCCAACAAATCATCTGGAGCTAATACTAGCGAGCGATTCTTACCTAAATAATCTCCGGTTTCGCACACCGGACCCACTAAATCGTAGGTTTTGGGCTCTCCTTGACGCGGCACCACCGGAATAATTTCTTGGTAAGCTTGATACAAGGAAGGACGAATTAAGTCGTTCATACCGGCATCAATAATGGCAAAATTCTTATGTTCGCTGTGTTTAAGAAATTCCACCTTGGTAAGCAAGACGCCGGCATTAGCAGCAATGGCACGGCCTGGCTCAAAAATCAGCTCAAGATGGCGATGCTTATCCAAACGCGCCAGCAACGCTTTGGCATATTCCGAAGGCTGCGGTGGTTTTTCATCACTGTAGGTCACCCCGAGGCCGCCACCAACATCAAGGTGGCGAATCTGAATGCCTTCTTGCGCCAAAGTATCAATTAAGGCCAACAGGCGGTCTGTGGACTCAATAAAGGGGGTCAGATCCGTTAGCTGCGAACCGATATGGCAATCAATACCTTCCACCTTCAGATGGGGCAAACTGGCAGCATAGCGAAAACTATTTAGCGCTTCCCCGAAAGCAATGCCAAATTTGTTTTCTTTGAGGCCCGTGGAAATATAAGGGTGCGTATTGGCATCAACATCCGGATTAATGCGCAGAGAGATTGGCGCCTCGACACCCAGTTCGCCCGCCACTTGGTTTAAGCGGTCAAGCTCAGAGTGTGATTCGACATTGAAACATTTTATCCCCACTTCCAGCGCTCGCCGCATTTCAACCGCCGTTTTACCCACACCTGAAAATACGACCTTCGCCGGATCGCCGCCTGCAACCAAGACGCGCTCCAATTCACCTTGCGACACAATATCAAAACCCGATCCTTGCCGTGCCAGAATATCTAATACGCCAATATTTGAGTTCGCTTTCACGGCATAGCATACAAGATGTGGATGATCGCCCACAGCACAATCAAAAGCATGCCAATGGCGCTCCAAGGTCGCGCGCGAGTACACATACAATGGCGTGCCGTAATCGTTGGCAAGCTGAGCCAATGGCAATGATTCGGCCCATAGCTGGCCGTCGTCCTGATAATTAAAGTAATCCAAGGTGTTCGTCCCTGTTGTCGTGGGTTATTGATTTTGCGTCGGTTGTTCGTCCGGATAATACAGGGGCCCTTGTTGGCCACAGCCGGTCAGTGTCATGATGCCTGTGAGTATCAATAAAATGACGAGTTTTCGCATAGTGAATGCCAGTGATTATCGAGTCAATGCCCTCTATAATCGCATCACAACCATGAAAAGCAATAGGATATAACGGGATGAATACAACGGAATATCATCAGCTAGTCGATTTGCAAATGCAGGCCATCGAAGAAGGTATCGATGACTCAGGCGCCGACATCGATTATGAGAGTGTCGGCAATGTGATGACACTCGAATTTGACGATGGCAGCCAGATCATCATTAACCGTCAAGAGCCGATGCAAGAAATTTGGGTCGCGTCAAAAGGTGGCGGTTTTCATTTCGCGTTAAAAGAGGGCGAGTGGACGTGCAGCAAGACCGGCTTAATCTTAATGGATTTAGTCCAACAAGAGTGCAGCAGGCATGCTGGAGAGCCGGTATCTTGGTGATCTGAAGCAGGCGCTAACAATGCCCAGAGAGCGTACTAAAAAGCCGCTCTCTGGGTTATTTAAATGACGCCACTTGTCCACTAAAGCCATCGTGAGGTGGTTGGCGAGGCGGCTGCCATTGTGTATCGCACTTAAAAGGTAACGCCTGTGGCTCACCGCGATCATCGGTGACAATCTGATAAAACTGCGGCAAGTTAAAGTTAATAAAATTAGCACTGTAGCTATAACGGTCGTGAGAGGAGGTATAAAAACGGTTCACGCCCTGTACCATCTCTGTTTTATCACCACTGCACTGGCGGTACACTTCAACGCGATTGCTCTCATCAAGAATATAAAGATTGTAGCCATTGGCGCAGTCTTCAAAGAAAAACTGCACCAAGCCTTCACTGGCGTAGGCATCGACGACCGCGGGTGGGTGCACATCTTGCGGATTATCCACCACCATCACCGGCGTGCCATTCACTTTATTCGTGGAAATGCAGCGATAAAAATCGACCGAATTTTCTAAACGTTGCACGGACACGCCACGACGTTCAAAGAACAAGCCGTGCGTTTGCGATCCGATACGCAACGCTTTGAATCGACGACGTTTTTCTTTTTCAACCGGTTTTAGCCTAAGTTCAATGCATTCCGCCACCAGTTGGTAGACCAAGTTGCGGATCAGGCCGCGCATTTTACTCGAATAGCAGAACACATCGACCGATTCAGGTGGCACCGCATCTTGGTGCATTTTTCCTAACATGGTTTTCAGCGCTTCAAGAATCGCATCATCACCGCGATAGTTGAGTGTCCGGACCTCATTCCACGAGTTGCGATAGACCAAATCAACACTGCCCACCAGGCAGGTTTGCTCGGGGCCATAGCTAAAGATATCGCTATTTTTAAAATCAAACCGCATCGATGGTTTTTTATACGCCGACGTCGGGTCTTGCTCTAAGTTAATAAACAAGGCGAGCTGACGAATTTCACAGGGGCTTGATAACGCGTCCAAGGTTGGGCGTGGCGGCCGCAGAGAGAAGGTGTTGCGAATGTCACTGACCAATTGATACAGGGTATCAATATCAACGTCTGCATCACGTACTACGGTGTGCAAATGCGTCGACTCGGTCAGTAAACCATTAAAAAACGCCCAAGCGATCAGCTTAGACAGATAGCTGTTATGCTCCAGTGGCGCACGACCGATGATGTCAACCGGATCCAGGGAATGTTTATATAAATACCATCCCGGTCGATTCGTTCGCCCTTCGGGCACTTGAATCAAGGTCAGGTTTGGCTCGTGCAGATCCGGTGAAATCTGCGGATTCAGCAAGGTCACTTTACCCGGTAGCTCTTCAAACGCGGCATAAAGCTTACGCGCTAACGTACTAATATCTTGCGGGCTGATCGCCGAGGTGATGTCATTGCGGCGCGCAAAGCGAATCAAATTACGATAGCTTTGCATTAACGCATCAAGCAGCTCGTTGTGTGCGTACTGCACTTCCTCAACTTTCCAGTGACGGCGGTTATCCAGATACGTCAACGCCTGCTCGTCCCAGCCCCACTCATGAGCCAATAGACGCAGCACGTCACGCCGCCATGCCACTGAGCCGGTCGACGGTGACTGCGTTAATTTTTCATGGGTTTTGAGATAAAAACAGCGACGGACAAGGTCTAAGCGGCGGGCGTCGCCAATTGACTCGAGGTAGCGCGTCACTTTTTCCAACATCAGGTAATACGCATCGGACTGGTATACATCAACCCAGCCGGCATAAAAGCGGCGCTTACCATCAACACTTAGTAGTTGGGTGCCAGGGTACTGCCACGAGTACGCTTCAAGTAATATCGCTTTGAGTACCGATTTATACGGTGAATCGATACTTTTATAAAGCTGCCACAAGCTCGAGCCGAAGTATTCTTCCGCCGGGATGGTCGGCAGGCCACCAAAATCGACCCAATCACGTCGGTCAAGACCATGGTCTGCCACCAAGGTATCGACATAGTCGTCGTAACAGTCTTCCATTTCTGGCGGGACCATGTACCAAAGCAGCTTTTGCCCCGCAACACGCATTGACGAACGATAAAATTCATCAAGCAACAAAAAGTGCTGACTGGTACCACAGTTATCACTGGTCATGGTTTGGCTGAGGTGATGGCGGAACCGCCCTTCACACACTAAAAAGAAGTTGGCTTCAACCCCTTGGTTTAGCGCCCATTCGGAAATCGCCATGCACTTGGCATCGAGTTTATCACGCTGGGCGGTGGTGACGGCAGCATCAATGCATACCCAGATATCCAGATCACTGGTGAGGCTTTGTCCCATCGAGCCGGTACTGCCCATGGTATACATGCCTTTAATCGGATGACGACGACGTTCATCAACGCATGCAGTTAAAGAGGAGAAGCGCGTCTTTGAGTGGATCAGGCAGTCAGAGACAAACTCACGTTGTGTCTCGTCAAGCTGATAATCAGCGATACCAAAAGGCACACTGTCGCCACAAAACCCGGGCAATGCGGGGTGGTTGAGATGTAAAAGCACTGGCAGCACATCAAAAATGGCTTGAGCTTGACGACTCATTGCTGACCGCGCGCGATCCATTCTCACGCGGTTAAACGCCTCTATGCGCTCAGTTTGCTGTTGTACGTATGTTTGCAAGGCAATCATCCAGATTCGTTGACATCCTGGTCAACAGGTCGACGTTACTGTCTTCACCGTATCCGCCCAATTGCAGATAACAAAACGTGATCAATGTAACACTCTCGACAACTCGGGTAAAGTCAATAACCCCGATGCCTGTGTGGTGAGATTCGTGACGCACTATAGGCGCTTTTTGAGACCAATATCAACTTTTACGCTCTACTACCTTAGTCGTAACTTTCACTTTGTGCCGCCCAACGATCTCACTATTTGCGTAAATAATACGCTATCGATCACATTTTTTCACCTATATGACGATAAGCCCATCATAAATCTCGAAAGCGATTGACGACTATTACGAGCCACCCAATGGCAATGATACGATGGTGGTTATGAATCAAGAAGGAAGCAACACCATGTACTCAACACCCGTGCGCATTGCCACACGCAAAAGTCCTTTGGCGCTCTGGCAAGCGGAATTTGTTAAAGAAGCACTCGAAGCTTCCCATCCTGGCTTGACCGTCGAGCTCGTGCCTATGGTCACTAAAGGTGACGTGATTCTGGACACGCCCCTCGCTAAAATCGGTGGTAAAGGCTTGTTTATTAAAGAGCTTGAACAAGCAATGCTTGACGGCCGCGCGGATATTGCCGTGCACTCGATGAAAGATGTCCCGGTTGAGTTTCCAGAAGGGCTGGGATTGGTCACCATCTGTGAGCGCGGTGACCCACGCGATGCTTTCGTCTCTAACCATTACAACAGCATTGATGATTTACCCGAAGGGGCTGTCGTCGGCACGTCTAGCCTGCGCCGCGAATCACAACTACGTGAACGTCGCCCGGATCTGATCATTAATACCTTACGCGGCAATGTCGGCACCCGCCTAGGGAAATTGGATGATGGTCAGTATGATGCGATCGTTCTCGCCGCCGCTGGGTTAAAACGGTTAGGTTTACATGAACGCATACGTAATGAAATTCCACCAGAAGTCATCTTGCCGGCGGTTGGGCAAGGTGCCGTGGGTATCGAGTGTCGATTGGATGATGAACGTATTCGGACCTTATTGGCCCCCCTTTCTGATGCCAGCACCACACAACGTGTACTTTGTGAACGCGCGATGAATAATCGTCTTGAAGGCGGATGCCAAGTGCCTATTGGCAGCTATTCGGAAATTCAAGGCAACAAAATTTGGTTGCGCGCCTTAGTGGGCGAACCGGATGGCTCGACCATCTTACGTGCCGAAATCACCGGCCCATTAGAGAAAGGGGAAGCACTAGGGACAGATTTAGCCGAGCAGCTTCTCGCTCAAGGTGCGCGCCAAATTCTGGATAAACTTTATCAAGACGACGCATGACCACGGTTATCGTTCGCCCCGAGCCAGACTGTAGTGAGTTAGTCGATCAGCTTACCCGACAAGGGCTGGCGGCGATCGCCTGCCCGCTACTCAGTTTTGCGCCGGGGCGAGACTTACCAACCTTCGCCACCTTGCTCGGCTCACTGCCCGCCGACAGCATCTTGGTCGCAGTGAGCCCACGCGCCATGGCCTTTGCGCATCAGGCATTGCAACGCCAGGAGATGGCCTGGCCCAGTGATTGTCATTATGTTGCCGTCGGGCAACGCACTGCTCATGAGTGGCAAGCCGTCTGCGGCCAGCCTGTCCAATACCCGGTCCGCGAAGACAGTGAGGGCATGCTAGCACTGGCTCCATTTATGGCGGTGAAGGGGGCGCAGGTGGTGATTCTTCGCGGTGACAGTGGCCGCGATATGATGGCAAAAACACTCAGCGATCAAGGCGCGCAAGTTCACTATTGCGAGACCTATCGGCGACAATGGGCCATTGAGCCTTTAGTATCGCAAGTAGTAAGCTGGCCTAAAGACACTATCGACACCGTGGTGATCACCAGTGGCCAACAATTAGCCTACTTTGATCAACTTATCACATTAAGCGGACAGCACTGGCTGCGCCAATGCCGTATACTGGTGCCCAGTAAAAGGATTCAAGATCAAGCCACAGGGCTCGATTTTGACACGATTACGACCGTTGACAGCGTGGCCAATTCAGCCCTAGTTCACACGCTGCTCAGGTTAAGTAAAACGGGACTTTCGGATGACTGACAACAAAAACACCGACACCAAATCAAACAAGGCTACGACGCCCTCGTCACCCAAGACACACGCCACGGATGCCTCCTCATCAGGGAAAACAGCAAAAAAAAGCGCATCATCAGGAGGACGTGGCGGTATTGTTCTTGGCGCGATTGCCATCGCGATAGCACTCGGCTCGAGTGGATGGGTGTTCTATCATGGGCACCAGCAAGCGACTGTTTTACAAAACACAGTATCGGCGCAACAATCTAAAATTGCTAACCTTGAACAATCCCTTAGCCAGCAACAAAAAGCCGCTGAAAAAGCGAGAGAGCAACTTGAGGACGCCACTACAACACGACTTAATCAACAAGATAGCAGCCTGAAGAGTCTGCAAAAGGCAATGGCCGATGTGAAAGGCCGCCGACCTAACGATTGGTTACTTGCGGAAGCGGATTATTTAATTCGTATGGCAGGGCGCAAAGTGTGGCTTGAGCACGATGCGCAAAGCGCCACAGCGCTGATGGAAGCAGCAGATCATCGCATTGCCCAGCTCAACGACCCGTCGTTGGTACCGATTCGCCAAGCGTTAGCTGACGATATAACGGCTTTAAAAGCGGTCAAGCGGGTGGATAAAGATGGCATAGTGTTGCGCTTAACGAGCATGCAACGACAAGTCGAGGACTTACCCCTTGCCAGCGCGGTGATCCCTGAGGCAGAGGAAACGCAAGCTCCGGTGGTGAGCGAGTCGATCAACGATTGGCAAGCAAACCTGACCACCTCACTGAAAGGATTTGTTGATGATTTCATTACCTACCGCAAACGCGACGGTAATGTGGTGCCACTGCTCTCGCCGACACAAAGCTATTATTTGCAAGAGAACCTAAAAAACAAGCTCGATCAAGCCATGCGGGCTGTCTATCAAGGGAATGACACCCTCTATCATGAAGCACTTGGCATGGCCCAAGACTGGGCGCTACGCTTTTATAATCAGGATGCTAACGCCACCCGCCGTTTTGTTGAGCAACTCAACGCCCTGAACGAACAGCGTATTGGGGTCGACCTTCCGCAAAAGCTCAGCAGCCAAACGCTCGTCAGTGATGAGATTGATACCCGATTGCGCCGAGATATTGCACCGCTAACAGGAGGCCAATCATGATACGACTGCTGTTACTTGTCCTCGTTTTGGCGGCAGGCTTGGTGGTTGGCCCACAACTGGCTGGTCACCAAGGCTACGTGCTCATTTCAGCGGCCCAGCAAACCATTGAAATGAGCGTTACAACCCTCTTAGTGCTCATCGCCGCGCTCATTGCAGTGCTCTGGGCCCTAGAGTGGGTGCTAAGAAAACTCTTTTCGATGAGCAGTACTGCCAGTGGTTGGTTATCCGGCCGGAAACAGCGTAAAGCTCGCCAGCAGACCCAGACTGGCTTAATGAAATTACGCGAGGGCGAGTGGAAAAAGGCGGAAAAGCTCCTCGCTAAAGCGCGCTCACATAGTGATGCTCCCATGCACAACTTGCTCGCCGCCGCAGAAGCGGCACAACAACGCCAAGATTTACATGCGCGGGATCAGTACCTACAACACGCCGCTGATATCAATGCCAACAGTTTAGCGCTCGCCCTCACTCGCGCCCAGTTACACAGCCAAAGCGGGCAGTATGAGCAAGCATTGGCCTCACTGCGGGCAATAAAACGCCAACACCCACGCAACCCTGTGATGCTGTCCCTGTTGAAAGAGACCTATATCCAATTAGAAGATTGGTCAGCGTTGCTCAACCTTCTTCCAACGCTAAAAAAAGCACAGCTGCTCAATAGTGAACAACTTGACGTATTGTATGAGCGTGCCGAGCTTGGCGTTATGTCGCATGTTGCCAGTCAGAAAGGGGCAGAAGGGCTGCTTGCGCATTGGAACCAACTGCCGAAGGCCAAACGTAACCAACCCGCACTGCTCGCTGGATTAGTGCATCATTTGTCGGCGCGAAATGCCGATTCTGAAGCCTACATCTTATTGCGTGAAACCTTGAAAAAGCGGCCCGATGATCGCTTGATTGCACTGATCCCTACGCTCAACTTACCCGACAGTTATCCGGCCGTGGTCATGCTAGAAGAGTTGCTAACCCGCGATAGCCATAATCCAGTTGTTCACAGCGCGCTGGGCCAGCTGCTGATGCAAGCAGGCAAATGGCAAGATGCGCGCAGCCACTTTGAGCAAGCACTCGAATACCGTACTGATGTCAGTGATTATGCCTACCTTGCCGATGTGTTAGATAAACTCAACCAAGGACAAGCGGCCAGCGATATCTCGCGCACCGCCTTAAAAATGGCACTGCCCGAGCGTCCGCCCGCAGCATAATACGCCTGACAGTAACAAAAACGCCCCATCATAAAATGGGGCGTTTTTGTCGATGCGATGCCATCACGTATCGCTTCTGTGGTTAACCTTACTGCTTCTGTGGTTAACCTTACTATCAAAGCTAACCCCAGTTTGCCGACTCGCTATCCTTTTTTACACAATACATTGAGCGCTGCCACTTGATTACGCGTGACCACCGTGCCCGTATTGGCATCAACACCCTGGGCGCCTTGTACCCAGTAAGGTAAACGCATCGGTAATTGATCGGTGGCTTGGGCGACCTGGGTTAAGTCCTGCTTGGACGCAAGTACCATTCCTTCTTGCTGGCAACGCGGTTCCGCCTTCGCATAAGGTAGCCGCACCCAGCTCATCCCTTTTTCCGTATACTGTTTGTCACCTTGCTCAGGCTCAGGTAAACCAAAGTGGCTCAAATTGAAGGCGGCTTCGGATTGGCCTGCTTTTCCACTTGTCTTTGGCAGAGTAGACGCTTTTGTCTCTGACATAGTAGACGCTTTTGTCTCCGCCAGTGGCGGCAAGCGTATAACTGCAGGCTGAGATAGGGGTTGACGGGTTTGGCGCAACACCGCTTGGCGTGTCGGACCAAACATGCGTACACGTTTAAGCACCACATTGGCGACATCGAGAGCCTGATAGGGACCAATTAAACAACGACCACGCCCTTCGCGAACTTGCACTTGAAAGGGTAAATCCGGCAAACCTTGGCGCAATGTTTGATAAAACTGACGTGATGGTACCCCGTTTGTGGCACCGCACTGGACCCAAAATGCTGAACTTTGCGGGTCAGGAGACTGATCACCCCACAGCCCATTGCCAATATCGCATTTTTCACCAATGATCGGCCAACCTTGCTGATTGTCGATAATCGCACAAGGTGTTTGCGCTGCATTCACTGAGGATATCATTCCCCACGTTGCCATTAGCGTGACAACCAGACCTCGCCACCGCCCCATGATTTACTCCCTTCGTCACTTAATGTTCATCAGCTTAAGCAAAGTCGTACAATGACTCAAGCTGACGATTCTCAAGCTGTTAGGTACGAACAAAAATGGCTGCGTACGCAGCCATTTTTCTCATCCTTTATAAATTTTGGGGTTAAACACATCCCTGAGCCAATCACCCAGCAAGTTGATAACCAACACCAGCAGCACTAAGGCAATTCCAGGAAAGACCGTTATCCACCACGAACCAGAGAAAATGTAATTAAAGCCAATACTAATTAATGAGCCCAAAGACGGCTGATCGACAGGCATACCCAAGCCTAAAAACGATAATGCCGCTTCTGACATAATCGCGTTAGCCACTTGAACCGTTGAAATCACCAAGATCGGAGACAGACAGTTGGGAAGAATGTGCCGGAACATAATACGCGGTGATCGAAACCCCATTACACGCGCCGCTTCAACATATTCTTTTTTCTTCTCCGCCAGTACAGAGGCACGAATAGTACGCGCATATTGCGGCCATTCGGCAATCCCAATAATCACCACCAGCATCAAGATCGCATATTGACTATAAAACTCGCTACCAAAGCTGGCTTTAAAAATCGCAGACACAATGATCGCCACCATCATGGTAGAGAAAGACAGCTGAATATCTGCAATCCGCATAAAGAAGCTATCTATCCGTCCGCCAAAGTATCCCGCACTCAGTCCTATGATTGTCCCTAAGATGAGCTGTAATCCTACCGCACATAGGCCAATGGTCAGAGAGATACGCAGGCCATAAATCATAGTGGATAAGATATCTCGGCCCTGGTTATCCGTCCCTAATAAGAAGCGAGGATCGCTCCATTCCATCCAAGCAGGCGGTAACTCTGAGTCCATGATATCAATCGACATCAAATCATAAGGATTGGTTGGTGCCACCAAAGGCGCAAACACAGCCAGTAGGAGAAAAACCATAAAAATGGCAAAACTGGCCATCGCCACCTTGTCACGCTTAAAGTGATAGAGGAAATCTGAGGCCAAAAAGCGTTGCCAGCGACTTGGGGTGGTATGTGCTTGTGTCATCGCTTACGCCTCCTTACCGGTAATGTTAACCGTGGGATTTATCAGGCCATACAGTAAGTCGACAAATGTA
Source organism: Salinivibrio sp. AR640 (assembly GCF_001995405.1). Classification (NCBI taxonomy): domain Bacteria; kingdom Pseudomonadati; phylum Pseudomonadota; class Gammaproteobacteria; order Vibrionales; family Vibrionaceae; genus Salinivibrio; species Salinivibrio sp. AR640. The sequence goes on from NZ_MUFD01000033.1 coordinate 28,025, forward strand.
TTGGTGACGACAAAGATTAATCCGACGAAAATGACATAGGCAGTAATCAAAGGTGTATCGACACGGTTGATCGCTTCAAGAAAGAGAAAGCCCATTCCTGGCCACTGAAACACGGTTTCTGTCAAAATGGTATAGGCAATCATGGTGCCGATTTGCACTCCGCCTACAGTCACCACAGGTAACATGGTGTTTTTCAATGCATGCTGATAATAAACCTTATTTTCGGGGAGCCCTTTCGCGCGCGCAAATTTGACATATTCAGTGCCCAACGCTTCCAGCATTTCAGAACGCACCAAGCGAATAAATAGCGGCAACATGATAGAGGCTAATGACACGGCGGGTAATACTAAGTGCGCAAGGCCGTCTAAGGTGAAAAAGCCAGACTCCCAACCTAGCCAATTGGCCGTTTCCCCTCGCCCATAGGAAGGTAACCAGCCAAGCTCAATGGAAAAGACGTACATCAGCATGATTGCCGTCAGGAACACGGGAATCGAAATCCCTACGATACTAAAGCCCATGATAATCTTGGTAAGTATACTTTTGGGATGGATAGCGGCGTACACACCAAGTGGAATCGACACCACCACGATGATCAACGCCGCACCGACCACCAGCTCTAAAGTGGCGCCCAGTTTATCTAAAATGACATCGACAACCGGTCGTTTAAAGAAGTAAGAATTGCCTAAATCACCTTGTAGGGCCTGACCGACAAAGCGAGTATATTTGGTTATAAAGGGATCATTAAGTCCCATTTCATCGCGCAGCGCATCGCGCTCTGCTTCTGATACTGATTGTCCCACCAGCTCCCGCAAGGGGTCGCCAAGGTTGTCTTGGATAGCAAACGCCACCAGACTGATGACAAACATCACAATCAGTGCCTGTACCAGACGTTTGACTAAAAACGTTACCATGTGTGCCTCTAAGCGATTGGAGAATCAAGGCCCCAGGATTGGGGCCCTGTGTCAATCCATTACTCGACCACTAAATCGCCGAAGTAAGGGAAGTTCATACCGTTAACGATCGGTTTGATGTTAACGTTATTTTTGGCTGCCCAAGACGGATCTTGCCAGTGCAGAGGAAGGAAAGCCGCATCGTCATACAAGATCTTCTCGACCTTTTGCAGCATCGCGTTACGTTTTTCCAGATCCGTTTCTGAATTCGCATCGAGTACCAGTTTGTCCACTTCACTGTTCGAGTAATGGCCACAGTTATACTGCCCTTTACCCGTGTCAGCGTTGCGGGTCATGGTGAGGAACTCGGTAAAGTTAGCCGAATCTTCCGTATCTGGGTGCCAGCCGATCATTTGCATACCGGCTTCACACTTATCAAACTCAGGCCAGTACTGCGCTTTTGGCATGGTCTGTAAATCCACTTTGATGCCGATTTTCGCCATCATCGCGGATACCGCTTGAGCGATTTTTTCATCATTCACATAGCGGTTATTGGGGGCAATCATGGTGACAGAAAAACCATCAGGATAACCGGCTTCTTCCATCAACTTTTTCGCTTTCGCCAAGTCATAACGCGGCGCGAGATCGGCATTGTAACCCGCATAACCGACTGGGCTTTGCTGGCTTGCCGGTGTCGCGGCGCCTTTCATGATTTTTTGCGCGATGCCTTCGTTATTGACCGCATACGCCACCGCTTGACGGACACGCGGGTCTTTAAATTCTTCCACCACACTTTGGTTCATTTGGAAGGTAATCACGCGTGTACCAGGCATGGTCACCAGCTGCAAATTATCAGAGCGATCGATGCGACGATAATCGTTAGGCGATACAGGGGCGATCATATCGACATCACCCGATAGCAGTGCCGCGACACGGGTGGCATCTTCTTTGATCGGACGCAGCGTGATGTTGTCGACATTGCCTACGCTGTCTTTGTCCCAGTAATTCTCATTACGGTCAAATTCAACCACTACGCCTTGTTCACGTTCGTCGACCACGTACGGCCCTGTGCCTGACAAGTGTGTTGATGCATACGTTGAACCATTTTTCTTCAGCTCAGATTTGTCGCGTCCGTCTTCGGTCTCACCACTATAGAATTTGCTGTCCATGGGGAACACGTAGGTCATCACGTTTTCTACCAGTGGGTAGGTGCCGTCGGTGACCACATCAACGGTGTGCTCATCGACTTTTTTGATGTCAACGATTGGGGTGAAAATCCCTTTAAAATCCGGCGAAGATTTCAAACGATCAAACGTCCAAACAACGTCATCAGCACTAAATGGGTTACCGGAGTGGAAAGTGACCCCTTCGCGAAGGTTGAAACGCACGGTTTGATTGTCGATACGCTCCCACGAGGTGGCAAGACGAGGCTCGAAGTCCATCTCTTGGGTAAAGCGGACCAAGGGGTCGAAGACCATGTGTGATAGCTGTAAGGTACCACCAGACAGTTGCTCATGCGGATCCAAAGAAACGGGATCCGCGTCATAAGCCACTGTAATGTCGGCAGCGGCAGCACTAAAACTTAGGCCAGCGGCCATGAGTGCCACGGCTATCTTGCTCTTCATTGTTTTCATTGCATAGCTCCTTTATGCGTAGGGGATATACCCCCTGCTGTGTTTGCATCATAGATACGGTGCGGCCCTTGGCCGCGTCGACATAGCACGCTATGCCGGTTGCAAACCTTCTGTGCTCATTCCCTTAAACTCAGGCATTAATGAGATAAGATGACGGCTATATTCATGTTGTGGGTCAGTAAACAGTTGCTCGGTTGGAGCGACTTCAAGTAGCTGACCTTTACGCATCACCCCAATGCGATCGCACATTTGACGAATCACCGGTAAATCATGGCTGATAAATAACATGGTCAGATTGAGCTCGTCTTGCAGATCTTTAAGCAGATTTAAGATCTGAGCCTGAACAGAGACATCTAACGCGGAGGTTGGCTCGTCACAAATCAGCAACCGTGGTCGCGTCGCCAGTGCGCGGGCAATCGAGATACGCTGACGCTGGCCACCAGAAAACTCATGCGGATATTTGATCCCAGCACCACGGCCTAATCCCACGTGATCGAGCAAGTCTCCGACAATTTGACGGATTTGCGACTCACTTTCTGCCAAGCGGTGAAAGCGAATCGGCTCCGCGATAATGTCATAAATCTTCATCCGCGGGTTCATGGATGAATAGGGGTTTTGAAACACCATCTGCATTTGACGACGGATTGGACGACGGGCCCGCTCACTTTTTATCGCGGTCAAATCGATATCTTCAAAAATAATCTGGCCGGTATTGGGCGGATACAGCCCGGTAATCGCCCGAGCGATGGTTGACTTCCCGGAGCCTGACTCGCCGACCAGACCAAAAGTTTCCCCTTCAACAATATCAAAGCTGACGTGGTCCGAGGCTTGGACATATTCGCGACGGCTGGCAAAAAACGAATCCTTGGTCACAAATCGCAACGAGACGTCCTTTACTTGTAACAAGGGGCCAGAGTAAGCGCGTTGGTCTTGGCTTTGTCCTAGCCAGTGGTTCTTCACATCCAGCTCAAGGGTTTCGCCTGCTTCTTCGATGTAATTCACCAAAGGAAAACGTTCCAGTTTGATATCGGAACGTGGCACGGCGGAGATTAAGCTTTGGGTATAAGGATGTTGCGGATCGCCCAACACTTGCTGTGTAGTGCCAAGTTCAACTAAGTCACCTCGATACATGACCGCGACACGATCGGTCACATTCGCCACTACGCCCATATCGTGGGTCACTAACATACAACCCACATTTTTCTGCTGGCATAAATCGCGAATCAAATTGAGAATTTGGTCTTGAATCGAAACATCCAATGCTGTCGTTGGCTCATCAGCGATAATTAAATCTGGCTCACCGGCCAATGCGACCGCAATCACCACGCGCTGACGCATCCCACCAGAAAATTGATGCGGATACTGCTTAATACGCAACTCAGGCTCTGGGATCCCGACTTGCTCCATCAGGCTTATCGCACGCTGATAGGCTTGCTGGGACGTCAGATTAAGGTTGGTTATTATCGTTTCTGTCAGCTGTTGCTCGACAGTAAATAACGGGTTCAGCGAGGTCATGGGATCTTGAAAAATAAAGCCAATCTTATCGCCACGCACTTTGCGAATTTGATTGGGTGTCAGGCCCGATATTTTTTGACCATCGAGGTACACATCACCACTGGCAATGCGTCCTGGAGGGCTAAGTAAATCAATCACCGCATTTCCAACGGTTGATTTACCTGCGCCGGACTCACCGACCACGCCGACAATCTCACCACGCTCAATCGTTAATGACAGCGAGGTCACGGCCGCGTGGACACCATGGCGAGACGGGTACTCTATTCGGAGGTTATTAACTTCTAGCAGTGACATTTTTCATCCTTGATATCGTCAAAAGGTGACGATCAACGTGCTAACCAAAACAAGGGGCTGCCTCGCCTTGGAGAGATGCGATTCCAATCTGGCAAATATTTCACAAAAAATCAACATCACAGAAGAAAACACCATAAAGGCCTAATCATCTCGGATATTCATTCATCTAACTACCAGCACTTGCCCGGCGGCAAGACACAAAACACACTTCATATCATAAAGATATAAGCTATTCCCACTCCCTCTGTTTTAAAGCAAATCACGCATAGAATAAAGCCATCTGAATTAACAGCCACATAACATCCGTAGTGATAATGACTGATTTATAAATGATGGACACACTTCATAAGTTATAAGT